>NZ_JBFUMP010000007.1:0-176937 GCF_054049315.1 Cellulomonas sp. P5_E12
CCGCCGCACGCTCGACCTCGGCGGCGGCGCGGCGCTCGGCCGCGGTCGCCTGGAGCGCCTCGAGGCGGGCACGGAGCCCGTCGAGGTCGCCGACGGCCGCCGGCTCGGCGACCTCGTCGGTGAGCCGCGCGAGCGTCTGGTCGATCTCCTTGACGGAGAGGTCGGTGGCGCCGAGCCGGGCCTCGAAGAGCGTGACCTTCGCCTGCAGGTCGAGGAAGCGCCGCACGTAGAGCGCGAGCGCCTCCTCCTCCGTGGCGCCGGGGTACTGGCCCACCACGCGCTCGCCCGCGGCCTCGCGGACCGAGACGTTGCCCTCGGCGTCGACGCTCCCGAAGGTCGCGGCGTGGGCCGCCTCGGCGGCGTCCTGCGGCGGTGCGACGGGTGCGGCCGGCGTGGCGGCGACCGTGGCGGGCGTCGGGTGGGCCGGCGGGTGCGGGACCGGTCGCGGGCGGGGTGTCGGGCGGATCGACGACGGGCTCGGCGCCGGCGCGGGGGCGCTGGCCGCGGGAGCTGCGGCCGCCGCCTCGACCTCGACGGGCGTCTCGTCGGCCGGGGCCTCGACGGCCTCGTCGTCGGTGACGACATCAGCCGTCCCGGCATCGGCGATCACGTCGCCGACGGGATCGTCAGCAGGTGCCTCAGCCGCAGGAGCCTCGTCGACGGGAGCCTCGTCAACCGGCGTGTCCTCGACGGGAGCCTCTTCGACAGGAGTCCCCTCGTCAGTGGCCTCGTCGACCGGAGCGGCCTCGACGGGAGCGACCTCGGCAGGAGCCTCCTCGTCAGTGGCCTCGTCGACCGGAGCGGCCTCGACGGGAGCGACCTCGGCGGGAGCCTCCTCGACAGGAGCCTCTTCGGCGGCGGCCTCGTCGACCGGGGCTTCGTCGAGAGCAATCTCGTCGGGAGCGTCCTCACCAGCCGTGTCGGGAGCCGCAGCGTCGACCTCGTCGGTCACCGCAGCCGTCTCGGGCTGCTCGGCCTCGGTGGCCGGGACGGAGTCGTCGGATTCGGGTCGGGACGTCGGGGTCTGAGTCACTGGATGTTCACTCCCTCGATGATGACGTCGGACACCGGGACCGAGGTCCCTTCGACGGTGCCCGCGTCGGCGATGGCCTGCAACACGTCCATCCCGGACGTGATGTGGCCGAACACGGTGTAGCCACCCGCACTGTCTGCGGGAATCGGTGAGTCCTTGTAGACCAGGAAGAACTGGCTGCCCATGGAGCTGCCGTCGTTCTGGGTCCGTGCCATCGCGATCGTGCCGGCGGGGTAGACGCCGTCGGCGGGTGCGTTCTCGATCGGGCCCCAGGTGTAGCCCGGACCGCCGGTGCCGCCGGTGGTGGGGTCGGCGGTGCCGAGGGCGGTCGGGTCGCCGCACTGCAGGACGTAGAGACCCTCCTGCTCGCCGGTGAGGCGGTGGCACTTCGTCGTGTCGAAGAAGCCCGAGCCGGCGAGCGTCACGAAGTTGGCGACGGCCTGCGGCGCGGCGGCGCCGTCGAGCTCGATGCCGAGGTCGCCCTGCGCGAGCTTGATGTCGCCGGTCCAGGTGCGGTTCTGCGCGAGCGACGGGTCCGGGACCTCGGCGGCGTTCGCCGGGGGAGCGGTGGACGTGACCGAGGGGCTCGGCGAGGCGGCGGGAGTGTCGTCGCGGGTCAGCGCGAACGCCGCGACCACGCCGGTGCTGAGCACGAGCGCGCCGACGATGCTGCCGGCGATGACCCGCTGGCGGTGCTTCGCTGCACGCGCCTTGGCCTGACGCTCCTGCCACTTCTCGTACCGGCGGCGCTCGTACTCACGCTCGCGCTTGCTGGACACGCACACTCCTCGCGTCGTCGTGCGGTGCGGCAGGTCGTCCACCTGCCGCACTGCATGAAGGGATCCCGGGACAGTCTAGGCAAGCCTCGGCTTCCGGCGACCAGCGGCGCCACCGCGTGACATCACAGTCCGGCCACGTCGTGCGGCTACCGTGCCTGTCATGCAGGTCGTCACGGTCGTCTCCGCGGTGTTCGGCGCACGCTGCAGCGTGCTGGTCCACGACGACGGGACGTGCGTCGTCATCGACGCCGGCGCCGGTGTCGCCGACGAGGTCCTCAGGCTGGTCGCCGCGCGAGGCCTGCGGCCCGCCGCGGTCCTGGCGACGCACGGCCACGTCGACCACACGTGGGACGCCGGCCGGCTCTCGGAGGCGCTCGGCGTGCCGATGGTGCTGCACGCCGCCGACGCCTACCGCCTGCAGGACCCGTTCGGGACGCTCGGGCTGGGGGAGCCCACGCACGACCCGTCCGGTCCGCTCGCGCAGGCGCTGGCCGCCGTCGGCGTGGACCCGGCCGGGTACGCCGCACCGGTTCGGGTCGAGACTTTCGGGTCCGTCGACGACGAACGGTCGGCCGACGTCGTCCTCACGTTCGGGGCCCTGCGGGTGACGGCGCGGCACGCTCCGGGGCACACGGAGGGCTCGACGCTGTACCTGGTCGACTCGATCGCGTTCACCGGCGACGTCCTGTTCGCGGGGACGATCGGCCGGACCGACCTGCCCGGCGGTGACGGCGCGACGATGGCCCGGACGCTGCGGGAGGTCGTCGCGACCCTGCCGACGGAGACCGTCGTCGTGCCCGGGCACGGCCCGACCAGCGACATCGCCACGGAGCTCGCCGACAACCCGTACCTGCGGAGCCGATAGCCGGTCCCGGACACCCGCGAGCGTCTGGAAGGATCGGGCCCCATGGCGCGACCGACCCCCCTGTCCGGATTCCCCGAGTGGCTCCCCGAGGGGCGCCTCGTCGAGCAGCACGTGCTCGACGTCCTGCGCCGGACGTTCGAGCTGCACGGGTTCGCAGGCATCGAGACGCGCGCGGTCGAGCCGCTCGACCAGCTGCTGCGCAAGGGTGAGACCTCCAAGGAGGTCTACGTGCTGCGCCGGCTCCAGGAGGAGGCCGGTGCCGAGCCGGACCGTGCCGGGACGCTGGGCCTGCACTTCGACCTCACCGTCCCGTTCGCCCGGTACGTGCTGGAGAACGCGGGACACCTCGCGTTCCCGTTCCGGCGCTACCAGATCCAGAAGGTCTGGCGTGGCGAGCGGCCCCAGGACGGCCGCTTCCGCGAGTTCGTCCAGGCCGACATCGACGTCGTCGGGGCGGGCGCCCTGCCGTACCACTACGAGGTCGAGCTGCCCCTGGTGATGGCGGAGGCGCTGGGCGCCCTGCGGGAGATCGGCGTGCCGCCGGTGCGCATCCTGGTGAACAACCGCAAGGTCGCCGAGGGCTTCTACCGGGGTCTCGGGCTGACGGACGTCGAGGCTGTGCTGCGCAACATCGACAAGCTCGACAAGATCGGGCCKGAGAAGGTCGCGGCGCTCCTCGTCGCCGAGGCCGGCGCCGACGAGGACCAGGCCCGCAAGTGCCTCGAGCTCGCGGCCATCAGCGGGTCCGACGAGTCGGTCGTCGACCGGGTGCGGGAGCTCGCGGGCGAGACGAACGAGCTCCTCGACGAGGGCCTGGCCGAGCTCGGCGCCCTCATCCGCGCGGCCGCAGTGCGCGCGCCCGGCGTCGTCGTCGCCGACCTCAAGATCGCGCGCGGTCTCGACTACTACACCGGGTCCGTCTACGAGACGGTGCTGGTCGGTCACGAGCAGCTGGGCTCGATCTGCTCGGGCGGTCGCTACGACACGCTCGCCTCCGACGGCGCCACGACCTACCCGGGCGTCGGCCTGTCGATCGGGGTGTCACGGCTGGTGTCCCGACTGATCGGCAGCGGGCTCGTCGCGGCGACGCGTTCGGTGCCGAGCGCGGTCCTGGTGGCCGTCACCAACGAGGACGACCGCGACCGGTCCGACGCCGTCGCCGCCGCGCTGCGGGCTCGCGGCATCCCCGTCGAGGTGGCGCCGTCCGCGGCCAAGTTCGGCAAGCAGATCCGGCACGCCGACCGCCGGGGGATCCCGTTCGTGTGGTTCGTGGCCGACGACGCGGGCTCTCCCGACCAGGTCAAGGACATCCGGTCCGGCGAGCAGGTGGACGCCGACGCCGCCTCGTGGGCGCCCACGAACGCAGACCTCTGGCCTCGGGTGGTGCCGGCGGTCAGTTGAGGACGGCGATGCCGAGGTTGAGCGTCGTCGCGAAGGCGACCCACGTCAGGTAGGGGCCGAGGAGCCACGACGCCACGTGCGAGTGCTGCCAGAACGCGACGGCCGTGGCGATGAGCACGACCTCGAGCGCGACGATGATGCCGAGGGCGACCCAGACGAGCCGGCCGCTGAAGAAGATGGGCGTCCATGCGGCGTTGAGGGCCAGCTGGACGATGTAGAGCGTGAGCGCCCGGCGTGCCGGCGCCCAGCCACCGCGGCGCCAGACAAGCCACGCCGCGACGCCCATGAGCACGTAGAGCACGCCCAGGCGGGGGCGAAGACCCAGTTCGGCGGGTTCCACGGCACCTTCTCGGCGTCCGCGTACCAGCCGTCGACACCGGAGGCCGTGGACAGCCCGCCGAGGCCGCCGACGACGAAGTTCACGGCGACGAGCAGCACGAGCACGAGCGCGCTGCCGACGCCCCGCTGCGGGTGCTCCGTGCGGGCATCGGGGGCGTCGACCTGCGCGGTTCCCATCGACCGAGCGTGCGGGCGGCGCTGCGGCACGGCAACCGGAGCGCCTGCTTGACACCGGATCGAACACATGTTCGCATGGGTTCATGCGATGGGACGGGCAGAAGCTGGGCACCGCCGAGGCGACCGCGCTGCCCGGTCTCGCCCTGGCTGGGCTCCAGCGCAGCGTGCGGACGCCGGAGTTCGCCGGGGTCACGTTCCACGAGGTGGCGTGCAAGAGCGCGTTGAACAAGGTGCCCGAGGCGTCGCGGATGCCGTTCCGCTGGACGGTCAACCCGACGAGGGGCTGCCTTCACGGATGCTCCTACTGCTTCGCGAGGCCGACGCACGAGTACCTCGACATGAACGCCGGACGCGACTTCGAGACGCAGATCGTCGTCAAGACGAACGTCGTCGACGTGCTGCGGGCCGAGCTCGCGCGGCCGAGCTGGAAGCGCGAGCACGTGGCGCTCGGCACGAACACGGACCCCTACCAGCGGGTGGAGGGCCGGTACAGGTTCATGCCGGGGATCATCGAGGCCCTGGCCGCGAGCGGGACGCCGCTCTCGATCCTCACGAAGGGCACGCTGCTGCGCCGCGACCTTCCGCTCCTCGCGGAGGTGTCACGGTCGGTGCCGGTCGGGATAGGGGTCTCCCTGGCCATCGGGGACGAGTCGCTGCAGCAGGCGATGGAGCCGGGGACGCCGACACCCCGGGCACGCCTGGACCTCATTCAGGCCATCCGGGACGCCGGGTTGCCGTGCGGTGTCATGGTCGCGCCGGTGCTGCCCTGGCTCACGGACGACCGCGGGCAGCTCGACGCTCTGCTGCGGGAGCTGGCGCGTGTTGGTGCGACGGGTGTCACCGTGCTGCCGCTGCACCTGCGGGGTCCGGTCAAGCCGCTGTTCTTCACGTGGCTGGCCGAGCACGCTCCCGCGCTGCTGCCCAGGTACCAGGAGCTGTACGGGAAGGGTGCGTACGCCCCGCGCGAGTACGCGGCGTGGCTCGACGAGCGCATCCGGCCCCTGCTGGTCCGGTACGGCTTCGCCGGACGCGGCGGCGGCCACCGGGCGCCGGGGGAGGGCTCGTACCCGACGGGCAGCATCGCCGACGCCGGGCTGCCCGTGCACGAGCCGGCGGTCGCGACGGCGCAGCCCGTCTTGTTCTGACGACGGGCGCAGAGCGCCGACCGCGCCTAGCGTGGCGCGGTGACGACATCGGCCTCCGGCGTGACCCGGCTCGCGTTCGACGGCCACATCGCGGGGTTCGGCACCGCGGAGGGGACCCGCGTGGTGGTCGGGCGCTGGCTCGGCTCGCCGCTCGGTCCGTTCGTCGACGTCATGGTCGAGCGCGCGGACGGCACTCGCCTGCTCCTGGCCCCACGGGACGACGTGGGGGAGCTGGTGGCGTCGGCGTACGAGTTCGACGCCGTCCACGTCGTGCCGGTCGGGCTGCGCGCCGACGAGGGCCGACGCCGGTGGCGGCTGCGCGCCGGGCCCCTGACCGCGGACATCGGCATCGGGCCGCGCACCGGTATCGGCCGCATGCTCGTCGTCGTCCCGCGGCACCCGGCGGTCGCCCCACTCGTCGCCGCCGCGGCCGACCCCTTCGCCCAGGCGCTCCTGGACGGTGTCCGCACCCGTGGCACCACGGGTCGGGGGTATCGCGAGTGGTACACGGCAACCGACCAGCACGCGATCACCGCGGTGCGGGCGCTCTGGGGCTCGGCAGACCTCGGCGCACTGGCGCCCGTCGTGCCGGCGGTGCGTTTCGGGTTCTCCTCGGTCCCGGCGGCGCCGAGCGTGACCCGCGTGCGCACGACCATCGAACTGACGGCGGACCGCTCACCGCACGGGCACTAAGATCGTGCGGGCGTCCGACGGGCGCTCCCACCCTCGACCCCGAAGGACCCTCCGTGCTCCGCACCCACACGGCCGGCTCGCTGCGAGCCGAGCACATCGGTACCACCGTCACCCTCACGGGCTGGGTGGACCGGCGGCGCGATCACGGTGGGGTCGCGTTCGTGGACCTGCGGGACGCCTCGGGCATCGCCCAGGTTGTCGTCCGCGACGAGGCCGTGGCGCACGGGTTGCGCGCCGAGTACGTGCTGCAGGTGACGGGCGAGGTCGGCCGTCGGCCCGCGGGCAACGAGAACCCCAACCTCGCGACCGGTGAGGTCGAGCTCGTCGCCACCGACGTCGTGGTGCTCAACGAGTCCGAGCCGCTGCCGTTCCAGGTCTCATCGTCCCTCGACGAGGTCGTCGGCGAGGAGGCTCGCCTCAAGTACCGCTACCTCGACCTGCGCCGGCCGGCCCCCGCCCGCGCGATGCGCCTGCGCGCCAAGGCCAACCAGGCCGCCCGCCGCGTGCTCGACGCGCAGGACTTCGTCGAGGTCGAGACCCCGACGCTGACGCGCTCGACGCCCGAGGGTGCCCGCGACTTCCTGGTGCCGGCGCGGCTGGCGCCCGGGTCCTGGTACGCCCTGCCGCAGTCGCCGCAGCTGTTCAAGCAGCTGCTCATGGTCGGCGGGCTCGAGCGGTACTACCAGATCGCCCGCTGCTACCGCGACGAGGACTTCCGCGCGGACCGCCAGCCGGAGTTCACGCAGCTCGACGTCGAGATGAGCTTCGTCGAGCAGGATGACGTGATCGCCCTCGGCGAGCAGATCCTCGTCGCGCTGTGGGACCTCATCGGGGTGAGCATCCCGACGCCGATCCCGCGCATCACGTTCGCGGAGTCGATGGCGCGCTACGGCAACGACAAGCCCGACCTCCGGTTCGGGCTCGAGCTGGTCGAGCTGACGTCGTTCTTCGCCGACACGCCGTTCCGTGTGTTCCAGGCCCCGTACGTCGGCGCCGTCGTCCAGCCCGGCGGCGGCTCCACGCCGCGCCGCGGGTTCGACGCGTGGCAGGAGTGGGCCAAGCAGCGCGGCGCCAAGGGCCTCGCGTACGTCACGGTCGGCGAGGACGGCGAGCTCGGCGGCCCGGTGGCCAAGAACATCTCCGAGGCCGAGCGTGCGGGTCTCGTGGCCGCCGTGGGCGCCAGCCCCGGCGACGCGGTCTTCTTCGCGGCGGGGCCGATCAACGACGCCCGCGCCCTGCTCGGCGCGGCGCGGCTCGAGATCGGCCGTCGCGGCGGGCTGATCGACGAGAACGAGTGGAAGTTCGTGTGGGTGGTCGACGCCCCGCTGTTCAAGCCGACGGGTGAGGACGACGACGTCGCGGTCGGTGAGGGCGCCTGGACGGCCGTGCACCACGCGTTCACGTCGCCGACCCCCGACTGGATCGACACGTTCGAGCAGGACCCGGGTGCCGCCCTGGCCTACGCGTACGACATCGTGTGCAACGGCAACGAGATCGGCGGCGGCTCGATCCGTATCCACCGGCGTGACGTGCAGGAGCGCGTGTTCGACGTCATGGGCATCGGGCCGGACGAGGCGCAGGAGAAGTTCGGCTTCCTGCTCAAGGCGTTCCAGTTCGGCGCGCCGCCGCACGGCGGGATCGCCTTCGGCTGGGACCGCATCCTCGCGCTGCTGACGGGCTCGGAGTCGATCCGCGACGTCATCGCGTTCCCGAAGTCGGGCGGCGGCTTCGACCCGCTGACGGCCGCGCCGGCGCCGATCACGCCGCAGCAGCGCCGCGAGGCCGGCGTGGACGCCAAGGCGAAGGTCGCGACCGAGGCCTGATGGCGGACCTGCTCGAGCTCCTCCCGCCGCGCTGGCGGGAGGACCGGATGATCGTCGGCGACCGGTCCCGGTGGGACGCCGTCGAGGTGCACGGCGACGACGACGGCCTCCTGCTGGTGCTGGGCGGTCCCGAGCGCCCGACGCTTCTCGGTCGCGGCGACGCGACCGTCGTCGACGGGCTCGTCGCCGGCCTCGACCGCGGTGCGGTCCGCTGGATGAGCCTGCCCCGCGGCTCCGCGCCGACCGCCGGCACGCTCGCGCGCCTCGCGCTCGTCCCGTTCTCGCAGTGGGACTGGATGACGAGCGACGCGTCTCCGCCCGCCGCGCCGGGGGAGCGCGAGGTCCGCCGGCTGGACCCGGTCGGCGACGCGGAGGCGATCCGCGCCTGCCTGCGGGTGGCGAACCCCGGGACGTCGGCGGATCCGACCGGTCCCGACGAGCTGGGCTGGTGGGGCGTCGGCGACGGCGAGCTGGTCGGCGTGGTCGGCGCGTCCGAGCGCAGTGGTCCGGGCGACGGTCGGTCCTGGCACGTGCACGGGCTCGGGGTCCTGCCGGTGCAGCGCGGCACGGGCCTGGGCAGCGCGCTCACGGCGGCGGTGACCCGGGCCGGCCTGGCCGAGGGCGCGTCGTGGGTGTCTCTCGGCATGTACGCGGACAACGATGACGCCCGCCGGATCTATCACCGCCTCGGCTACCGCACGGAGGCCGAGCTGACGTCCTTCTCGCCGGCCGGCGCGGCAACGCCTCCGGACTGAGTCACCACTGCCGCGTCGGCCAGTGCTCCTGCGAGATCGACGGGTTGCTGCGGGCCTCGGCGTCGGGCGCCTCGTCCTCCTCGTGCGCCCAGGACCACGTGCTCGGCAGGAGCTTCAGCCAGAGCAGGAGGTTGTCCGGGTCGACGACGATCCACCACTTCTCGGCTATCCAGAGGAACAGCAACGCGGTCGCGACGAGAACAGCCGTCCACAGCACGCCGATCCCCAGGCAGGCGAGGACGAGCACGAGAAGCAAGGGAGTGACGACCGCGACCGTCACCGCGGTCGCGACGACAACCCGGACCGCACGCCGCGGACGCCAGCGCCACCGGACCCCGAGCACGTCCTGCCAGGTCATCGGTGCTCCTCGGGCGTCGTCGCAGGATGCGCACGCTAGCAACCACGGAGGTGTCCTGGGGGAGGCTTCACCCGTCCGCCGGTACGACTCAGTGGGTGACCGAGAGCCGGTCGTAGAGCCGTCGCAGGAACGGCGGGGCCCACCAGTTGGCGCGGCCCAGCAGCGTCATCGTGGCCGGCACGAGCAGCATGCGGACCAGCGTCGCGTCGATGAGCACGGCGACGGCCAGCGAGAAGCCGACCTCCTTGATCACGAGAAGCTGGCCCGCCACGAAGCCGGCGAACACGACGATGACGATGAGCGCGGCGGACGTGATGATCCGGCCCGACCGCTGCAGGCCCAGCCGGACGGCCTGGTCGTTGGGCAGCCCGGCGTCGACGAGCTCCTTGATCCGGGACAGCAGGAAGACCTCGTAGTCCATGGCCAGCCCGAACGCGAACGCGATGACGAGCGCGATGACGTACGTCTCGATGCCCCCCGTCGGCGTGAAGTTCAGCAACCCGGACAGGTGACCGTCCTGGAACACCCAGACCAGCACGCCGAGGGACGCGGCCAGCGAGATCGCGTTGGTGAGCAGCGCCTTGACGGGGACGACGACCGAGCCGGTCATGAGGAAGAGCAGGACCAGGCTGGTGAGCGCGACGATCGCGATCGCCCATGGTGCGCGGTCCACGACCGCCGCGGTGAAGTCGATCTGGGACGCGGCCTGCCCGGTGACCCACGTGGGGAACGGGGCATCGAGGTCGCGGATGTCCTGGACCACGCCGCGCGCGACGGCGTCGCCGGGGTCGTCCGTGTCGGGCCGGACGCCGATGACGACGTACGACCCGGTCGGCGACGGCGCGTCGACCGACGCGACACCGTCGATGTCGTCGAGCGTGGCGGCCCACGCGGTCGCCTCGTCCAGGGAGGTCTGGGCGACCACCGTGATCGCCGGCGCGGAGGCGGCCGGGTAGTCGCGGGCGAGGGTGTCGACGAACTCGCGCTGCGTGCTGCCCGCCGGGAGCAGCTCCGTGGTCGAGTTGCGGAGCTCGAGGTGCGCCAGGGGGAGCGCGAGGATGCCGAGCACGACGAGGCAGCCGACGAGGACGAACCACGGATGGCGCTGGACGCGCGCGGTGAGTCGGGAGAAGACGCCCTCCTCGGTCTGCACGTCGGCGGTCCGCGCGAGGAGCCCCCGCAGCCCGGGGATGCGCGCCAGGATGCTGGGCCGGATGAGGCGCCGCCCGGCGAGGACGAGGAGCGCGGGGACGAGGGTCAGCGCCGTGGCGGCAGCGACCACGATCACCGCGACCCCGGCCGCGCCGAACGCCCGCAGGATGGGCGGCTGGAACACCAGGAGGCCGGCGATCGAGATGGCGACGATGAGCGCCGAGAAGGCGACCGTCCGGCCCGCCGTGGCCGTCGTCCGCTCGATCGCGGTGAGCACCGCGCCGTCGCCCCGCCGTCGTCGGCTCGCCTGGCCGTCGTCGTCGTCGACCAGGTGGTGCAGCTCCTCGCGGAACCGCGACACCATGAGCAGGCCCCAGTCGATCGACAGCCCCAGGCCGAGCACGGTGACGATGTTGACGACGGACGAGTCGAGGTCGAGGACGTACGAGAAGGCCAGCAGCGCCGCGAGCCCGCCCGCGATCGACGCGATCGCTCCGGCCATCGGCATGGAGGCGGCGAGGAACCCCCCGAACACCAGGATCATGACCAGCAGGGCGATGGGCAGCGCGATGGCCTCGCCGGTGCGTAGGTCGGTCTCCACCTGCTCGGTGATCGCCTCGACGATGAGCGTGGTCCCGCCGACGATCCCGGTGACGCCCGGGGCGACGACCTCGAGGTCGGTGGGGATCTCCTGCAGGCGTTGCTCGACGTCGTCGAGCGCGGCCTGCTGGTCCTCCGCGGACAGGTCGGGTTCGAGTTCGACCACCACGAGGAAGCCGTCGCCGTCCTGCGCGACCAGAGGGGCGGCGGCGGGGTTCGCGGCGCCGTCCGGCAGCCCGAGGGGGTCGATCACGGAGACGACGCCGTCGATCGCCGCGAGCTCCTCGCGGGCCGGGGCGAGCGCCGTGGCCACGTCGGGGTCGGCGGGATCGACGCCCTCGAGGACCAGCGTGAGCGACGGCCCGCTCTCGTCCGCGTCGTCGAGGATCTGCCGCCCTTCGGCGCTCTCGGAGCCGGGGACCCCCGGCGCGCCCGTGCTCAGCCGGTCGAAGAGGTTCTCGCCGTGGACCCCGAGCACGGCCAGCCCGTACCCGAGCACGGCGAGGACCAGCCACGCGACGACGGTGAGGCGTGGGTGGTGGGCGACGGCGCGACCGACTCGGGCGAACACGCGGGCCATCGTCGCAGGTGGAACGGCCGTCGCGCACACGGTGGCTCTCGGATGTGGGTCCGCGTGCGTACCCTGCCCGCATGGACCTGTTCGATGCGGTCACGTCGACGGCCACGGGTCTGCCCGCCGTCGGGGCCGGTGCGCCGCTCGCCGTCCGCATGCGGCCGCGGGAGCTGGGCGAGGTCGCCGGGCAGGAGCACCTGCTCGTCGCCGGCTCGCCGCTGCGCCGTCTGGTGGAGCCGGCGAACGAGGCCGCCCGCCGGGCCGCGCCCACCTCGGTGGTGCTCTGGGGCCCGCCGGGAACGGGCAAGACCACCCTGGCGTACCTCATCGCCGCGACGTCCGGCCGCCGGTTCGTCGAGCTCTCCGCGGTGACCGCGGGGGTCAAGGACGTGCGCGCGGTCATCGAGGACGCCCGCCGCCGCCTGGCCAGCGACGGCACCGAGACGGTGCTGTTCATCGACGAGGTGCACCGCTTCACCAAGGCGCAGCAGGACGCCCTGCTGCCCAGCGTCGAGAACCGCTGGGTCACCCTCGTGGCCGCGACGACGGAGAACCCGTCGTTCTCGGTCAACTCGCCGCTGCTGTCCCGTTCCCTGCTGCTCACGCTGCAGCCGCTCGACACGGACGACGTGCGGCGCCTGGTCCGCCGGGCGGTCGAGGACGAGCGAGGCCTCGGCGGGGCGATCACGCTGTCCGAGGACGCCGAGGACCACCTGCTGCGCCTGGCCGGCGGGGACGCGCGCAAGGCGCTCACCATCCTCGAGGCCGCCGCCGGGTCCGCGCTCTCGGAGGAGGGCGCGGCACCGCCCGTCCTGGTCGACCTGGCCACCATGGAGCGGGCGATCGACGTCGCCGCGGTGCGCTACGACCGCGACGGCGACCAGCACTACGACGTGATCAGCGCGTTCATCAAGTCGGTGCGCGGCTCCGACGTCGACGCGTCCCTGCACTACCTCGCACGGATGATCGCCGCGGGGGAGGACCCCCGGTTCATCGCCCGTCGGATCGTCATCTCCGCGGCGGAGGACGTCGGCATGGCGGACCCGAGCGCCCTGCAGACGGCGGTCGCGGCCGCGCAGGCCGTCGCCCTCATCGGCATGCCGGAGGCCCGGATCATCCTGGCCGAGGCCGTGGTCCACCTGGCGACGGCGCCGAAGTCGAACGCCGCCTACCTCGGGATCGACCGCGCGCTGGCCGACGTCCGCGCGGGCCGCATCGGCTCCGTCCCGGCGCACCTGCGCGACGCGCACTACGCGGGAGCCAAGGTGCTGGGCCACGGGACGTCGTACGTGTACGCGCACGACCAGCCGCACGCAGTGGCGGCGCAGCAGTACCTGCCCGACGAGCTGCAGGGCACCCGGTACTACGAGCCGAGCGACCGCGGGTACGAGCGCCAGGTCACCGAACGCCTCGACCGGATCCGCGCGATCCTCGACGACCAGGGCTGATTCTCCGGATCAGGCCGCCGCAGGGTAGAGTGACGGCGTCGTCCGCGGGACGGGTGTGCTCGTGTGCCCCCCGACCGGACGACCACCTGGGGCCTTAGCCAGCGTCGAGAACAGACGCGACGCATCCACGGTCGGCCCCACGCCCGGCGGAACATCTCCGTCTCCGGGTGTGACGTCTACAACGACAGGAAGTAACTCTGTGAGCAGCGTGACCCGCTCGCGTCGCCAGGTGCGCCTTTCCCGCGCCCTCGGCCTCGCGCTGACGCCCAAGGCCGTCAAGCACTTCGAGAAGCGGCCGTACCCCCCCGGCGAGCACGGCCGTGCGCGTCGTCGCACCGAGTCGGACTACGCGGTCCGTCTCCGTGAGAAGCAGCGTCTCCGCGCCCAGTACGCCCTGCGCGAGAAGCAGATGGCTCGTGCGTACGAGGACGCCCGCAAGGCCCCGGGCCTGACCGGTGAGGCGCTCGTCGAGAACCTCGAGACCCGCCTGGACGCCCTCGTCCTGCGCTCGGGCTTCGCCCGCACCATCCTGCAGGCCCGCCAGGTCGTCGTGCACCGTCACGTGCTCGTCGACGGCAAGATCGTGGACCGTCCCTCCTTCCGCGTGAAGCCGGGCCAGACCCTCCAGGTCAAGCCGAAGAGCCAGGCCACCGTGCCGTTCCAGGTCGCCGCCGCCGGTGCCCACCGCGACGTCCTCCCGGCCGTCCCGGGCTACCTCGACGTGCAGCTCGAGAAGCTCAGCTCCGTCCTGGTCCGCCACCCGAAGCGCGCCGAGATCCCCGTGACGTGCGAGGTCCAGCTGGTCGTCGAGTACTACGCCCGCTGATCTGATCTCCTCACGGACGCCCCGCCGCGCACCTGCGCTGCGGGGCGTCCGTGCGTCCGGGGACGGGTAGGGTTTCCGCGGGGTCGAGGACCCCAGGACCAGGAGGCTGGACATGTCGGTGGGTGACGTCGCGGGGCTGATCGCCGCGATCGCGTTCGTGCTGCTCGTGGGCTTCTTGGCGGTGCCGCTCATCAAGCTGGGGCGGGTGCTGGACGAGACGCGGACGTCGGTCAAGGAGATCACGGACCACACCGTGCCGGTGCTCGACGAGACCGCCACGCTGGTCGCGTCCTCGAACACCCAGCTCGTGAACATCGACACGGTCACGACCGCCGCCGCGCAGGTGTCGGAGAACGTCTCGGCCCTCACGTCGCTGTTCGCCGCGACGGTCGGCTCGCCGATGATCAAGGTCGCCGCGTTCTCGTACGGGGTGCGCCGGGCACTGTCCGGCCTCGCGGCGAGCTCCCGCCGGAGCCGATGATGGCGCGCCGCCTGACCTGGCTCGCGGTGGGCGTCGTCGTCACCGTGATCGTGATCCGCAAGGGGCGCACGATCGTCGAGACCTACCTGCCCGCCGGCACGGGCGAGACGCTCGACGGGGTGCAGCGCGTCTCGCACGCCGTGGCCACGCTCAAGAGCGAGTTCCTGGCCGGGATGGCCGAGCGCGAGCAGCAGCTGCGGCACGACCTGGTGGGCGACGTCGACGTCGAGGCGTTGAAGGCCGAGCGCCCCGAGCGGACCGAGAACCTGAAGCGAGCGTGGTCCACCGCCCGCCACCGCGACGCCGACTGGACCGGTCCGACCGAGGACCCGGACGACGACGACGGCTACACCTTCTTCTAGGCACGACCCCTACACCGATTGACGACGAGGACACGATGCGTACCGCCGAGATCCGCCAGCGCTGGCTCGACTACTTCGAGGGCAACGGCCACGCCGTCGTGCCCTCGGCCTCGCTGATCTCGCCGGACCCGTCGACCCTGTTCGTCATCGCCGGCATGGTCCCGTTCATCCCGTACATGCTGGGCGAGCAGACGCCGCCGTGGCCGCGCGCGACCAGCGTGCAGAAGTGCGTGCGCACCCTCGACATCGAGGAGGTCGGCAAGACCACCCGGCACGGCACGTTCTTCCAGATGAACGGCAACTTCTCGTTCGGGGACTACTTCAAGGAAGGCGCGATCACCTACGCCTGGGAGCTGGTCACTGGCTCGCGGGAGACGGGCGGCTTCGGCTTCGACCCCGACACCATCTGGGTCACGGTCTTCCACGACGACGACGAGGCGGCGGCGCTCTGGAAGCAGATCGCGGGCCTGCCCGACGAGCGCATCCAACGCCGCGGCTGGAAGGACAACTTCTGGTCCACCGGTGCGCGCGGGCCGTCGGGTCCGTGCTCCGAGATCTACGTCGACCGCGGGCCGGAGTTCGGCGCCGAGGGCGGTCCGGTCGTCGACGAGGACCGCTACCTCGAGATCTGGAACCTCGTCTTCATGCAGTACGAGCGGGGTGACGGGGGCGGCAAGGAGAACTTCCCGATCCTCGGCGACCTCAAGCAGAAGAACATCGACACCGGCATGGGGCTCGAGCGCGTCGCGTACCTGCTGCAGGGCGTCGACAACCTGTACGAGATCGACGAGGTCTTCCCGGTCATCGGAGGAGCGCAGGAGCTGTCCGGCAAGCGGTACGGCGCGTCCCACGACGACGACGTCCGCATGCGAGTCGTCGCGGACCACGTGCGCAGCGCCCTCATGCTCATGGGCGACGGCGTCACGCCCTCCAACGAGGGCCGCGGCTACGTGCTGCGCCGGCTCCTGCGCCGGTCCATCCGCGCGATGCGCCTGCTGGGGGTCGAGGACCTCGCGCTGCCCACGCTGCTCCCGCTGAGCAAGGACGCGATGAGCCCGTCCTACCCGGAGCTCGCGACGAACTTCGAGCGGCTCAGCCAGGTCGCGTACGCGGAGGAGGACACGTTCCGACGCACGCTCGCAGCGGGGACGACCATCCTGGACACCGCGGTGCAGACCATCAAGAAGCAGGCGAGCGCCGCGCTCTCCGGCGCGCAGGCGTTCCAGCTGCACGACACCTACGGCTTCCCGATCGACCTCACGCTCGAGATGGCGGCCGAGCAGGGCGTCGCGGTCGACGAGACGGCGTTCCGCAGCCTGATGAAGGAGCAGCGCGACCGCGCGCGGGCGGACGCGCTCGCCAAGCGCGCCGGCCGCGCGGACAACGCGGCGTACCAGGACTTGCACAGCACGCTGAGCACCGAGACGGCGAAGCCGGTGAATTTCGTCGGCTACACCGACGCGACCGCCCGGTCGCGCGTCGTCGGCCTGCTGGTCGACGGTGTCCCGGCTCCGGCCGCGACCGCGCCGGCGGACGTCGAGGTCGTGCTCGACGTGACGCCGTTCTACGCGGAGTCGGGTGGCCAGCTGGCCGACACGGGCGTGATCGTGCTCGACGGCGGCGCGCGCATCGAGGTCGACGACGTGCAGGCGCCGGTCAAGGGCCTGTCCGTGCACCACGGGCGCCTGGTCGACGGCACGGTCACCTTCGGTGAGTCGGGCACGGCGACCATCGACGTCGACCGCCGTCGCGCGATCGCACGCGCCCACACGGCGACGCACCTGGTGCACAAGGCGCTGCACGAGTCGATCGGCGAGGGCGCGACGCAGGCGGGTTCGCTCAACGCGCCGAGCCGGCTGCGTTTCGACTTCCGCTCGCCGTCGGCCACCCCGTCGGAGGTCGTCGCGGAGATCGAGGCGCGCGTCAACGACCGGCTCCAGGACGACCTCGAGATCACCGACTCCGTCATGAACATCGACGAGGCCCGTGGGCGGGGCGCAATGGCCCTGTTCGGCGAGAAGTACGGCAACGAGGTCCGCGTCGTCGACATCGGCGACGGCTGGTCGCTGGAGCTGTGCGCGGGCACGCACGTCAAGCGGTCGGGCGAGCTCGGGCTCGTCACCCTCCTGTCCGAGTCGGCGATCGGTTCGGGTGTGCGTCGCGTCGACGCCCTGGTCGGTGCGGGGGCGTACGGCTACCAGGCGAAGGAGCGCGCGCTCGTCGGGCAGCTCTCCGGCCTGCTCGGCGCGCGGCCCGACGAGCTGTCCGAGCGCGTGTCGGGGCTGCTGACCCGCCTCAAGGAGTCCGAGAAGGAGCTGGCCACGCTGCGGCAGGCGACCCTGCTCGCGCAGGCGGGCTCGCTCGCCGCCGGCGCGGCGACCGTGGGGGAGACCCGCGTGGTCACGCACGACGCGGGCGAGGTGGGCGGCGACGAGCTGCGCACGCTGGTGCTCGACGTGCGGTCGCGGCTCGGTGAGTCGGCGCCCGCGGTCGTCGCCATCGGCGGTGTCAGCAAGGGTCGTCCGGTCGTCGTCGTCGCGACGAACGCCAGCGCGCGCGAGCGCGGGATCCGGGCCGGAGCGCTCGTGCGCACGGCCTCGACCATCCTCGGCGGCGGCGGCGGCGGGAAGGACGACCTCGCACAGGGCGGCGGCACGGACCCCGCACGCCTGGCGGAGGCGCTGTCCGCCGTCAGCGCGGCGGCGAACGGCTGACGTGCTCGACGACATCGCTCCCGGCGACGCCGTCGTCCGCGGCCGGCGCCTCGGGATCGACGTCGGCTCGGTGCGCGTCGGGCTCGCGACCAGCGACCCGGACGGCTTGATCGCCACCCCGGTGGCCACCCTGGCGCGCGCCACGGCCAAGAAGGGGCGGCTCCCCGCCGACCTCGTCGAGGTGGTGCGCGAGGCGCACCAGCGAGGTGTGGGTGTTGTGTACGTCGGGCTTCCCGTACACCTGTCGGGGACCGAAGGCTCAGCATCGGAGGCCGCGCGCGCGTACGCTGTCCAACTGGCGCAGGCCATCGCACCGGTCGAGGTGCGGTTGGTCGACGAGCGGATGAGCACGGTGTCCGCCCATCACGCGCTGCATGCGTCCGGCCGATCCGGACGCAGCCACCGTCAGGTCGTCGACCAGGCGGCCGCGGTGGTGATCTTGCAGTCCGCGCTGGACGCGGAGCGTGCGTCGGGGCGACGTCCCGGAGAGCGGGTCGTGGCGGACCCAGCGAAGCACGGTCCGGTGGCGCGCGGGGGGGCTGCGGGCGACGCACGGACGACGGTGGAGTGACGCGCACGTGACCAACAGCCAGACTGACCGCTGGGCCCCTGTAGAACGGAGTGACGAGGTGAGCGACCTGTTCGGTGGCGACACTCGCGTCGCCCCTGTCGATCACCGGTCCTCGCGAGCCCGTGGCCGGGCCAAGGAGCAGCGCGAGCGCAAGCGTCGGCGGCGCCGCTCGATCTGGGTGCTCGTCGTCGCTGTCCTCATGGTCATCGGCGCCGGCTACGTCGTCGTCGAGCTCATGGGCGGCCTGTTCGGCGGTGGCGGCACGAGCGCCGACGGGAACGTCGAGGACTACTCCGGCGTCGGGCACGGCAGCGTCGACGTCGTCATCAAGCCCGGCGACACCGGCGCCCAGATGGCGACCGCGATGGTCGACGCGGGCGTCGTCGCCAGCACCAAGGCGTTCAACACAGCCTTCGCCGCCAACCCCCAGGCGAGCTCGATCCAGCCCGGCACGTACCGGATGCTGCTCGAGATGAAGGCCTCGGACGCGGTCACCGCGCTGCTCAACCCGTCGAGCCGCGTCTCGTTCAAGGTCACGGTCCCCGAGGGCCTGACGCGCGACCAGATCGTCGCGAAGATCAACGAGAAGACCCTCATCCCGGTCGAGGACCTCAACGCCGCGCTGGCGGACCCGGCAGCCATCGGCCTGCCGGCCGAGGCGAACGGCAACATCGAGGGCTGGCTCTTCCCGGCGACCTACGACGTCGAGCCCGGCGCGACCGCCGCGAGCGTCCTCTCCCAGATGACCGCGCAGACCGTCGCGGTGCTGACGCAGAAGGGCATCCCGCAGGACCAGTGGGAGACGGTGCTCAACAAGGCGTCGCTGGTCGAGCGCGAGGCGCGCCTGCCCGAGGACCGGCCGAAGGTCGCCCGCGCGATCGAGAACCGGCTCGAGAAGGAGATGCCGCTCGACATCGACTCGTCCGTGGCCTACGGGCTGAACAAGCCGGGCACGGGCGTGACCACCGCGGACACGCAGGACGCGAGCAACCCGTACAACACGTACAAGAACCTGGGCCTGCCGCCCACGCCGATCGCGTCTCCCGGGCTCGCGTCCATCGAGGCGGTCCTGTCTCCGGCCGAGGGTGACTGGCTCTTCTGGGTCACCGTCGACCTTGACACGGGCGAGACGCTCTTCGCCAACAACCTGGCCGACCACCAGGCCAACGTGGAGAAGCTCCGCGAGTGGCAGGCGGCGAACGGGAAGTGACGGACCCCGCCGCCCGACGGGCGGCGGTGCTGGGGCACCCGGTGGCGCACTCGCTGTCACCGACGCTGCACCGCGCCGCCTACGAGGCTCTCGGGCTGACCGCCTGGAGCTACGACGCGGTCGACGTGACCTCGGAGGACCTTGCGGGGTTCATCCGCGGGCTCGACTCCACGTGGGCAGGCCTCAGCCTCACCATGCCGCTCAAGCAGACGGTCATCCCGCTGCTCGACCACGTCGAGCCGCTGGCCGAGGTGGTCGGGGCCGTCAACACCGTGCTGGTGCAGGGGCGCTCGCTGATCGGCGCGAACACCGACGTCTACGGGATCGTCGCGGCGCTGGGTCTGGCGTCGGTTGGTTCTGCTGCGGTGCTCGGCGCCGGCGCGACGGCTTCGTCCACGCTGGCAGCGCTCGCCCAGCTGGGCTGCGCGTCGCCCGTGGTCTACGTGCGCTCGGTCGCGCGGGCCGGTGGGCTCATGCGCGCGGCGCACCGGATGGGGGTGACGCCGGTGTACCGCACGCTGGATGTGGCGCCGTCCGAGATTGGCCGGGCCGACGTCGTCGTCTCGACCCTCCCGCCGCACGCGGCCGACTCGCTCGCCGCCCTGCTGTCTTCCGCTGACGGCGTGCTGCTGGACGTCGCGTACGACCCGCGCCCGACCGCGTTGTCGGTCGCCTGGGCGGCGCTCGGGGGCGCGGTGGTCGGGGGCGAGCAGATGCTCCTGCACCAGGCCGCCGAGCAGGTCCGCCTGATGACGGGTCACCCCGCACCGCTCGCTGCCATGTCCGAGGCGCTCGACCGCAAACTCACCGCCTGACTCGCTCACGCACGTCGCCCTTCCTGCCGATTGAACTCTGGAGACACCCGTGCGGCCATGACAGGCCGCCGGCTCGACGGAGGGACGCGCGGTGAAGCAGCTCGGGGAGATCCTGCTCGACGACGGCCTCGTCACGGAGGCGCAGCTGCTCGCTGCGCTCGACGAGACCATGGCCCGCGGCTCGTCACTGGGCCGCACGCTTGTGGAGCTCGGTGTGCTCACCGAAGGCCAGCTGGTCAAGGCGCTCGCCAACCAGGTCGGCATGGACTTCGTCGACCTCGACGACTACCCGGTCGATCGCACCGCCGTGAGCATGGTGCCCGGTGCGCTCTGCCGCAAGTACTCAGTGCTCCCGGTCGCGCTCGAGGGCGGGTCGATCGTGCTCGCGACCTCCGACCCCGGCAACGTCATGGCCGTCGACGACGTCCGCTCCGTCTCCGGCATGCCCGTCATTCCCGTCATCGCCACCCACGACAACCTGCTGCGCGCGATCGACCGGTTCTGCCGCGCCGACGACGAGATGGAAGACCTCTCGCAGGCGTTCGAGGACCACGTCGACGAGACCGAGGCCGACCTGTCGAAGATGGGCGACATCGGCGACGAGGACGCTCCGATCGTCCGGTTCGTCAACCTCCTGGTCACCCAGGCGATCACCGACCGCGCGTCCGACATCCACATCGAGCCGGCGGAGCACGACCTGCGGGTCAGGTACCGGATCGACGGCGTGCTGCACGAGACGCAGCGGGCGCCCAAGCAGATCTCGCACGGCGTGATCAGCCGCGTGAAGATCATGAGTGACATCGACATCGCCGAGCGCCGCAAGCCGCAGGACGGCCGCATGTCGGTGGTCCACAACGGGCGCAAGATCGACCTCCGCGTGGCCACGCTGCCCACGGTGTGGGGCGAGAAGATCGTCATGCGAATCCTCGACAACTCCACCGCCAGCCTGGACCTGCGTGACCTGTCGTTCCTCGACGACAACTACGCGACGTATCGCGAGGCCTACACCAAGCCCTACGGGATGATCCTGGTCACCGGCCCGACGGGGTCGGGCAAGTCCACGACGCTCTACGCGACGCTCAACGCCGTGTCGAAGCCGGAGATCAACGTCATCACCGTCGAGGACCCGGTGGAGTACCGCCTCGCCGGCATCAACCAGGTCCAGGTCAACGTCAAGGCGGGCCTCACCTTCGCCGGCGCGCTGCGCTCCATCCTGCGCTCCGACCCCGACGTCGTGCTGCTCGGCGAGATCCGCGACCACGAGACCGCGCAGATCGCCATCGAGGCAGCCCTCACCGGCCACCTCGTGCTCTCCACGCTCCACACCAACGACGCGCCGTCGGCCATCACCCGGCTCACGGAGATGGGGATCGAGCCGTTCCTCGTGGGTTCCGCGCTCGACGCGGTCGTCGCCCAGCGCTTGGCGCGCAGGCTGTGCGACAAGTGCAAGGCGCCGTACACCCCCAGCCCGGAGGAGTTGCTCGCAGCGAAGTTCCCCTGGGTCGACGGGGAGCCGCTGCCCGAGCTCATGCGTGCGGTCGGCTGCGTGACCTGCTCGAAGACCGGGTACCGGGGACGCCTGGCGCTGCACGAGGTTATGCGCGTGACCGAGGAGATCGAGCGCCACGCCGTCGCGCACTCGTCGTCCGCCGACATCGCCGCGACGGCGATCAAGCAGGGCATGATCCCGCTGCGCTACGACGGCTGGCACAAGGTCGCGCTCGGTCAGACCTCGATCGAGGAGATCCTTCGCGTCGTCGTCACGTAGGCAGTCACCTTCGCCTCAAGTCGGGCACCCGTCCCGCCGATGAACCGACCAGAACCAAGGCCCGGTACCGCCACGTCCGTGTCGGTCGAACCAGGCGACCACGTGGAGGGAATGACGTGAGCGAGTCCTACCAGGCACCCACGGGGGAGCCTTCGCGGCCCTTGCCGCCCTACCGTCCCGTCGGCCCGCAGGCGGGTCCGCCGCCCGCACCCTCCGGGCCTGGGGCGACGGCGATGTTCTCGCCGATCCCGTCGCAGAGCACGGTCCCGGCCGCGTCACCGACACCGGCCGCCTACCAGCAGTCGCCGGGCACGGCGTACCCGCCGGCGCCCGCCGCCAGTTACCAGGCGCCCGCCGGGCCTCCGGTGTACGCGCCCGGGGCGACGTTCTCGCCGCAGGGTCCCGAGACGTCGGCCATGGGCGCGACGAAGGTCTTCATGCCCGCCGCGGTGCCGGCGGCAGGAGCTCCCGGCCACGTGCCCGCGCAGTCGGCCCCGGAGGCCGAGAAGCCCGCGGCGGCTCCGGCCCGCGACCGCGGACCGCGCCGAGGCATGGGCCAGGAGACGCAGGAGGATGACCTCCCGATCGACGAGATCCTCACGGAGATGGTCCGGGTCGGCGCCTCCGACGTGCACCTGACCACGGGCACCACGCCGATGGTGCGCATCAACGGCTCGCTCAAGGCGCTCGAGGGCTTCGGCCAGGTGAAGCCCGAGGGTCTGCGCCGCACGCTCTATGCGTTCCTCACCCAGAAGCAGCGCGAGAAGTTCGAGACGAACCTCGAGCTCGACCTCTCGTACTCGGTGCGCGGCCTGGCCCGCTTCCGCGTGAACGTGTACCAGCAGCGCGAGTCCATCGGCGCGGCGTTCCGCGTGATCCCGTACGAGATCAAGCCGCTCGAGGCGCTGGGTGTACCCGCGGTCGTCGGCACGTTTGCCGGCCTGCCGCGCGGTCTCGTCCTGGTCACCGGCCCCACCGGCTCGGGCAAGTCGACGACGCTGGCCTCGATCGTCGACCTCGCCAACCGGACGCGCGAGGACCACATCATGACCGTCGAGGACCCGATCGAGTTCCTCCACCGCCACAAGAAGTGCGTGGTGAACCAGCGTGAGGTCGGCCAGGACACCCACTCGTTCCAGAACGCGCTCAAGCACGTGCTGCGGCAGGACCCCGACATCATCCTCGTCGGCGAGAYGCGTGACCTGGAGACGATCTCCGTCGCGCTGACCGCGGCCGAGACCGGCCACCTCGTCTTCGCCACCCTGCACACGCAGGACGCCGCGCAGACAATCGACCGCGTCATCGACGTGTTCCCCGCGCACCAGCAGGCTCAGGTGCGCACCCAGCTGGCAGGTGCCATCCAGGGCGTCGTCTGCCAGACGCTCGCCAAGCGCTCCGACGCACCGGGCCGCGCGGTCGCGACCGAGGTGCTCGTCGCCACCCCCGCCATCCGCAACCTCATCCGCGAGGGCAAGACCCACCAGATCTACTCCGCGATGCAGGCCGGTGCCAAGCAAGGCATGCACACCATGGACCAGCACCTCTCCGAGCTGGTCAAGACCGGCAAGATCAGCTACGAGACCGGACTGGAGAAGTGCCACCACGTGGAGGACTTCAACCGACTGACCGGCCGGTTCTCCGGCGGTTCGCAGGGCGCCGCCGGCCTGGGTGACCAGGCGAGCATGGGCGGCTCCGCCTTCGGAAGCCAGGCGCACTGATGGCTGGGGCAACGAAGACGTTCGAGTACGCCGTCCGCGACAAGGGCGGCAAGATCGTCAAGGGCCGCGTCGAGGCGGCCAACCAGGCGGCGGTGGCCAACCGGCTGCGCGAGATGGGCCTCGCGGCCGTCTCGATCTCCGAGGTCAGCACCGGCGGGCTCAACGCCGAGATCAGCATCCCCGGCTTCGGCGGGAACAAGATCACGCTCAAGGACCTGGCGATCATGTCGCGCCAGCTGTCGACGATGATCGACGCCGGCCTCTCGCTGCTGCGCGCCCTGACGATCCTCGCCGAGCAGACGGAGTCGAAGCCGCTTGCCAAGGTCGTCGCGCAGGTGCGCAACGACGTCGAGATCGGCACGGCGTTCTCGACCGCGCTCGCCAAGCACGCCGATGTCTTCCCGCCTCTGATGATCAACATGGTCAAGGCCGGCGAGGTCGGCGGCTTCCTCGACCAGACGCTCATTTCCGTCGCCAACAACTTCGAGGCCGAGGTCAAGCTGCGCGGGAAGATCAAGTCCGCCATGACCTACCCGGTCGTCGTCTTCGTGATCGCCATCTTGGCGACGACGGGCATGCTGCTTTTCATCGTGCCCGTGTTCGCCGGGATGTTCTCTAGCCTCGGCGGGACTCTGCCGCTCCCGACGCAGATCCTGATGTGGATGTCGCAGGCGCTCAAGATCCTCATCATCCCGATCATCGTCGCGCTCGTCGTCTTCTCCGTGTGGTGGGGAAAGCACAAGAACGACCGGGGGATCCGGGAGCGCGTGGACCCGTGGAAGCTCAAGGTTCCCGTCTTCGGGCAACTGTTCCGCAAGATCGCCGTGTCACGGTTCACGCGCAACTTCGGCACCATGATCCACGCCGGTGTCCCGCTGTTACAGGCGCTCGACATCGTCGGCGAAACCAGCGGAAACCTCGTGATCGAGCGCGCCGCGAAGGCGGTCCAGGAGTCCGTCCGCCGCGGTGAG
This sequence comes from Cellulomonas sp. P5_E12, assembly GCF_054049315.1. Lineage (NCBI taxonomy): Bacteria > Bacillati > Actinomycetota > Actinomycetes > Micrococcales > Cellulomonadaceae > Cellulomonas > Cellulomonas sp. P5_E12. Next base: position 24,579 of record NZ_JBFUMP010000007.1, read on the forward strand.
TCGCTAGCCGGCCCCTTGTCCCAGCACCCGGTGTTTCCCCCGATGGTCGTGCAGATGATGGCCGTTGGCGAGGACACGGGCGCGCTCGACACGATGCTCGCCAAGGTCGCGGACTTCTACGACGACGAGGTCGAGTCGACCACGGAGCAGCTCACCAGCCTCATCGAGCCGCTGATGATCGTCGTCATCGGCGCGATCGTCGGTGCCATGGTCATTGCGATGTACATGCCGATCTTCGGCGTGTTCAACCTCATTTCGTGAGCACGCCAAGGCGCCGTGCTCCGAAAGGGTGAATCGAGCGCCGCGGGAACTTTCTCCTCAAGGTCTGATCAGGCGCGGACGATTAACCGGGTGTAGGACCGAACCGGCCGAGCCGGACTGACATTGACATCGACCGCCCGCTCACGTTCAAGGGGAGAGCATCATGATTGCTCGCATTCGCAAGTCCATCGAGGAGAAGGACAAGGGCTTCACCCTCATCGAGCTCCTCGTCGTCATGATCATCATCGGCATCCTCGCCGCGATCGCCATCCCGGTGTTCCTGAACCAGCGCAAGAAGGCACAGGACGCCGCCACGAAGTCGGACATCTCGACCATCGGCAAAGAGGTCGCGACCTACTTCGTGGACAACACGAGCGTGACCGGCCTCAAGGTGGTTGCGGCGGGAACTCCGGCCCACTACCAGATGAGCGGCGGCGATCTGACTGCCACCTCGGACCTGGGCAAGGTGTCGACGAACGTCGTCCTGGCCAAGCAGACGTTCACCAACGACACCACGTGGTGCGTCTCCGCCACGAACGCGAATGGTGACAAGGCCGTTGTGGGCTACCGGTACTCGGCGGCTGGCGGCCTCGAAGAGGGCGCCTGCCCCTGATCCATGCAGTTCACCACGTGGGGCGCGAGCACAAGCTCGCGCCCCACGTGCATTTGTGCAACGCCTCAGAGATCCGGTGGCGGCGGCGCCCCGGGGCGCCACGACGTTCCCGGCAAGCAAGGCGCGCGGAATTCGTTCGCACGATATGGCGACGCGAGATCCGCCAGTCGGGTGAATCGCAAAGGTGCGGGGAGCCCGCGCTCAAGGTGTGGCCGGTCCCACCCGAAATACGCAATGCATGAATGAACCGGCTCCGGCCGGGATGAGCTGACAACGACCATCATCTCGCAGTGTCTCTTTTAGGGGAGCAGAACATGATCGCTCGCATTCGCAAGTCCATGGAGGAGAAGGACAAGGGCTTCACCCTTATCGAGCTCCTCGTCGTCATGATCATCATCGGGATCCTCGCGGCCATCGCGATCCCCGTGTTCCTCAACCAGCGCAAGAAGGCCGAGGACACGGCCGCCAAGGCCGACGTGTCGACCCTCGGCAAGGAGATTGCGACGTTCTTCGTCGACTGGGACGGCACCAACGGTCCGACTCTCACGCAGCCCGGAGTTACCACCACGGGTGGCGGGAAGTACGCGCTCGCAGCCGGCACCGGCACCGCTGCCGACATCGGCAACGCCTCCAAGAAGGTCCTGCTCGGCGACGGTGTCGAGTACCCCACGACCACTCCGGCTCTTTCCAAGGACCAGGGCTGGTGCGTCGACGTGACGGACGCGTCGGGCGACAAGGCGGTTACCGGCTTCAAGTACTCGGCCGTTGCAGGCCTCGAGGCCGGCACCTGCTGATTGTCCTTCGCAAGCTCGCTTCGGTGGGGTGGGAGGCGCTGCCTCCCACCCCACCGAAGTGGTTGTAGGGCGGCGTCAGCGCTGCGTCAGTGCATCCTCGGTGGTCATGTCTGCGGTGGAAGGGCACAGCATGTATGCGGCGCATAATGGAACGGCGGGCGCGCAGTCGGATGGCGGCTTCTCGCTGCTCGAGGTCGTGATCGCCATGGTCATCCTCGGCACGATGGCGGTCGCGATCATCGGCGTGATCATGAACACGCAGGCCCTCGGTGTGACCAACAGGTCCCGGGTGGCGGCCGCGAACCTGGCGGCCCGCGAGGTGGACATCCTCCGCGAGGAGTTCTCGCGGTCGGCTGACGCACCAATGAACATCGCCAACCAGGGCACCGTCACCAACCCGCACCCGCTCGCCAGCGGCGTCGCCGGGCAGCCGCTCCGGGTAGACGGGAAGGCGTACACCGTCGAGCGTCAGGTCGCCTGGAACATCACGGGCGAGGGCGCGTCGGCGTGCTCCGGGGGAGTGGCGGTCAAGTACCCGACTCTCAGGGTGACCGTCTCCGTGACGTGGCCGGGGATGGGCAACACACAACCGGTCGTGTCGCGGTCGTCGATCGCACCGCGCAAGGACGACAAGGTCCTCGGCTTCAATGGCTATGTCGCTGTGCGGGTCTCCGACTCCACAGGGGCTGCGAGCGTCGGACGGACGGTGCGTGTCTACTCCGCAGCCGAGACGCGGACCGGCGTCACGGACACGTCCGGTTGCGCCGTGGTCCAGGTGAACCCCGCGGTCGCGGGCAGCTCGTACTCGGCCCAGGTCACCGACGCGAGCTACGTGGACATGGCCAGCTCCACGGGGCCGACGAAGCTCGTCGGGATCGTGGCGCGCGGCCAGTTCAACAACACGACCACCTTCACCGTCGCCGCCGCGGCGACCTTGACGCTGAGGTTCGTCACGGCGACGGGGGCTCCGGCGGATCCTGCCGACCTCGTCGCCGGGCAGGTCTCCGTGACGGCCGCGGTGTACTCGGGTGCCAGCGGTACGAAGCTCATCCCTGTCACAGGCACCACGATGGTGCTCACCGGCCTGTGGCCCACTCAGTACACGGCCTTCTGGGGCAGCTCACCCACCGGCGTTCCGAACAGCCCCGCAGTGATCTCCCCAGGCGGTACCGGCACGATCGACGTCAAGCTGCCGACGGTGACGCCGTGATGCGTCGCCGAGACCGCCGGGACGAGCGGGGCACCTCGCTCGCCGAGCTGCTGGTGACCATGATGATCCTCTCCGTCGTCATCGCGGCGACGGCGACGCTGACCATCGGGTTCCAGCGGACCAACGCACAGAGCATCGGCCGCCAGAACCAGATCGACGTCGCGCGCGCCGCGAGCGAGCGGCTGAGCAAGGTCGTCCGCACGGCAGTCAAGCCGAGCCAGCTCGTCGAGTGCGTGACGTCGGCGTGCGACGACCTCACGGCATTCATCGCCGCCTCGGGGACGGGGATGCAGTTCTACGCCAACCTCAACAACGGCGGGAACACCATCGGGGCCAGCCGGGTCACGTACTCGGTCGGGACGACGGCGCCGGACGTCGGCGTCCTCGTCGAGAAGGTCCAGATCCCCGACCACGACTCGTTCGGCAAGCCGATCCTGACCTCAACCGGGTACACGTACTGCAACGCCGAGGTGACGGGTGCGCCCGCGGCGTGCAAGGCGAACCTCAAGGTGACTCGAGTGGCGACCGGCGTGGTGACGACGCCGACCGCTCCGCTGTTCTCGTACTTCGACGAGCTGGGCCAGCCGATGGTCGTCGCGCCGGGTGCGGCGCTGACCAACGCGCAGATCGGCAAGGTGCTGTCGATCGAGCTGAACGTCAAGGTCCAGCTCGCCTCGAAGCCGTCCGTGCAGCCGACCACGTACATCCAGCGCATCCTGCTACCCAACTCGCAGGCGGTCCTACGTCCGGGAGATGAGTCCACACCATGACCGTCACGCCCTCGGTTCCCCGCCCGTCTCTCTGGCGCCGCTTGCGCCGTTCTGATGAGGGATCGGCGATCATCCTCGTTGTCGGTTCCATGCTCGTCCTCGCCATGCTCGCCATGACCGCGCTGGCGTTCTCCCTGTCCGGGAGCAAGTTCGCCCGGTTCGACCAGGACTACACGGGCTCCATGGCGGCGGCGCAAGCCGGTGTCGAGGACTTCATCAGCCGGATGAACCGAGAGGATGTCTACGGGTACAAGCCGGACTGCAACAACCCGGCGTGGAAGGGTCCGATGCTCGCGACGAGCAACGACTGCTCGTGGACGCCCTCGACGACGGCGGGCTGGCAGGTGGTCGAAGCCGGCCAGACGGGCCCCAAGGCCGCCGCGTTCCACTACGTGGTGGACTCGAGCAAGCAAGGCGTCGGGATCTACCAGTTGTACGTCACGGGACGGGTGAACGGTCGCTACCGGACGGTCGACGTGACGGTTGGCAAGGGTGGGTCGACGGACTACGTCTACTACACCGACTTCGAGTCGGCGGATCCGGCCAACGTGCAGGCCTACGACCCGAGCGGGGCCACCAAGGTGGTCTGCGGCAAGGACGGCTCGGAGAAGGCGTCGTACTGGCACTCGTCCGCCGCGACCGACGGCAAGCCCAAGCGCGACGGTCAGAACTGCGTCGAGATTCAGTTCGTCGGAGGCGACGAGCTCGACGGCGAGGTCATGACGAACGACACGATCCTGGCGAACCTTCGCGCCTCGAAGAAGGCCCTGTTCAAGAAGCAGGTCTGGACGGCCGACCCGAAGTGCAAGACGGCGACGGCCGACTCGACGACGTGGGAGGACGCCTGCCTGCGCGACGGCAGCGTGGCGAACTTCAACGACGTCCAGCCGAAGTACCACGACCCGCTGTACCTCGAGGACTCGTCGGCCGGGTTCGCCACGGTTCCGGGTTGCCACTACTTCGGGTCCACCCGGATCAAGTTCACGGCCGACGGCAAGATGACGGTCTGGAACAAAACGTCGGTCAACGGCGGACAGGGACCTCTGGCGATCCCCGTGCTGGGCGGAGTCGCTCCGGACTGCGGCGACGTCGTCTCGCTGAACAAGGACGAGGGAGCGACGGTCCCGGTCCCGAACGAGAAGGTCATCTACGTCGCCGCGTCGACCGACCCGGCGACGCAGCGTCAGTGCCACGCCCAGGAGCTCGGCGGCGGGACATCGTCCTCCGACCGGCTGCCGTTGGGCAGCTACACYGGCGCTGCCCCGGGCTCCGCCAGCAGCACGTACAACGCCGACGCCAACATGCTCGAGGTGACCAAGTACTGCGGGCAGGGCAACCTCTATGCCGAGGGGGTGCTGAAGGGTCGCGTCACGTTGGCCGCGGCGCAGTCGATCATCGCCACGGGCGACCTCGTCCTCGCAGGCGGGACCGGCAGCGGCAGCCCCGACATACTCGGTCTCGTGGCGACCAACGCCGTCGAGGTCTTCCACCCGCGCGTCGGCCAGGTGAAGTCGATCGGCGTGTGCACCAAGACGAACCCCGACGGGTCCTGCAAGACGCGCAGCACGTCAACGTTCGAGTGGACCAACGAGGTGGTCAACGACGGCGACTACTCGGGTTGGCCCCACCGGTACAAGGAGCCCGGCGCCTCGGGATACACGCCGGCGGACGGGCTGCAGATTGCGGGCTCGATCCAGACCCTGCAGCACTCTTTCCTGGTCCAGAAGTACAACGTGGGCGGCGACGCCGGCACGCTCCTGGTCGTCGGGTCGATCGCCCAGCGCTGGCGCGGCATCGTCGGCCAGACCGTGAGTGGCAACTTCAACGGCTATCTGAAGCTGTACAAGTACGACCCACGCCTCCAGTACTCGACGCCGCCCTACTTCCCGAAGTGGGCGAACGCGAAATACACGCTCCGCTACAGCGGTGAGGTGGTCACGCCGGCCGGCCTGAAGACGTGACGGGGGTAGCGCGAGCCGCAGCTGTCCGGGCTGTGGGACACGAGCGGGTTCCGCACTCAATTTCTCGTCTGTAGCCCTCAAGTCGGAGTGCGCGCGTGCCGTTCACCCGAAAGAGCACAAGGTCGCGGAGAGCCTCCCGCACCGTCGGTGTTCGACCACGAGGTTGGCGGAAGGGCAGGTCACAGTGGGGGAACGGCTACGCAGACGGACGGCTGAGTCCCAGGGGGCCGGCGGTTTCACGCTGATCGAGGTCATCGTGGCCATGTTCGTGACCGTTCTCGTCATGCTCTCGCTGACGTACTCCGTCGTCTCCAGCCTGAAGACGATCCAGCAGGCCCGACAGCGGCAGACAGCTACGGCCCTCGCCACCCAGCAGCTCGAACGTCTTCGCGCGCTCCCGTACGACACGGTGACGCAGCCGAACGCGGCGATGGGCGTCAAGTCCGGTATTCAGTACGTCTCGACGGTGAGCGGGACGACCTTCACGCCGTCGGCAGCGCTCCTTCCGGGCGTCGTCGAGCCGCTGGTGGTCAACACGGTCTCCGGCCAGTGGACCGACGAGACGATCAACGGCGTCACGTACCGGGTGCAGACGTACGTCACGAAGGCGGCCCCCACCGCGTCGGGGTCGCAGGCGTTCAACCTCAACGCGGTGGTGAGATGGAAGAGCTCCGTCGTGCCCGCAGGGCGCGAGACCGTGCTGCGCTCCACGACGTTCTCCCCGGCGGGATGCCTGTCGACTGCGACGAGCCCGTTCGCGGCACCCTGCCAGGCGTACTTCACGGTCCGTGCGGGCGAGGCGCTCAGCGGGGTGACCGTGACAGACCCCGTCGACTCGTCCTCGTTGATGGTGGGCCTCGACGCCTCCAAGCTCCAGCTCGACTTCGCGAGCACCTCGACGAACTTCCTCGTCGAGCAGACCGCCAACGGCACGGCCGGCGCGGCGACCTCGGGGGCGTCGAAGGTCGCGGGCGGCACGAACGATACGGGCGGCGAGTCGGCCGGTGTCGCAGTCGACTCCGACCCGTCGTCGGTGCCCGACCAGTCGCTCGCGCTGAACACGCCGTCACATTCCGCGAACACGCTGAAGGCGTCCGGCTCCGGTGGGGAGCTCTCGCTCCGACCGTCCACGGCCGACTCGGGATCCGCACGCGCCGCCATCTTCGCCGACACCGCGACCTGCGTCGGCGCGTCGGGTACCGCGCTGACAACTGGCCCGGCCTCGATGCTCCGGCCGTGCGCCTCGTCGACGCTCCAGACCGCCGGGTCGCCGGCCACGCTGACGTACAAGGCGCCGAACGGGACCGTGCTGAACGTCGCCACGTTCGGCACGAGCGCCGCTCCGTCGCGTGCCGTGGCCGCCATCTTGGGAGCGACGAACACCGGCGCCTGCGCGGCAGGCGGCAATGTGGACTGCGCGCACGGAGCGGCGACGCGTCAGCTCGGGTCCGCTGCCCTTGGTGCCAGTTCGTTCGCATCTGCTCCGGCCGGGTTCACGCAGAGCAAGGGCCTGTGGTCGGTGACGGGGCTGCAGGAGTCCGTCCTCTCGGAGGAGGGCTACGGCGCGGGGACGCCGACGTTCACCCGCGACGGTTCGCTCGACGTCTGGAACGGCACCGGGTACACGACCGTGAACCTGGCCGGGTACCAGACGCCCGCCGCCGGTAGCGTCCCGGCGTCCGACACGCTCACGATCCCGCTCACGACGGTGGGTTACGCAGGAATCACGGTCGACTACGAAGGCACCGTCACGGTCCGGCGCCCCAAGGTGACGCGGACGCCCCTCGTTCGGACCGGCCCACTGGCGACGGTCTGCAAGACCGAGGCCTGCGAGACCTCGGTCGACGGGTCCGGTTCCGTGACGTCGCAGGTGATGGTGACGATCCGCAGCGGTGCGACCGTGCTGACCAAGTTCGCCGTGGTGAGCGACCTTGGCGGCGTCACCGCCGACGCGACCTACAAGGCGGCAGCAAATGCGTGAGTGCCGACGCCGGTGGCAGGCAGCCCGTGCGGGTCGGGGCGACGCCGGGATGACCCTCGCCGAGCTGCTCGTGTCGATGATCGTCTTCTCGGTCGCGATGGCCATGATCATGACCGCCGTGATCGCGGTCATGGGCGTCACCAAGGAGGCGCAGGGTGCCTCGGACGCGGTGTTCTCCACGCGCCAGGCGCTCGCGACGATCGACCGCCAGGTGCGGTCCGGGAACGTGCTGTTCAGCCCGGCAGACGAGGTCGCGTTCGTCTCCACCTGCCAGGACATGGGAACCAACAAGGGATCATGCATGCGCATCTTCACCCAGTCGAACGGGAACGAGAAGTGTGTGCAATGGCAGATGAAGGCCGACGGCTCGGGCACCTACCGGCTCCAGATGCGGAGCTGGGAGACCACGTGGCAGACCGGCGGCACCGTGACCCCGTGGGGCGTCGTCGCGCGTGGCCTGACCATGGCTGCGGCACCGTTCGAGCTCGATGTGGGCGCGGGAAACATCTACGGCGAGCGCCTGCTCAAGGTGCACCTCGTGGCGAAGAACGCTGACTCCGGCCGCGACGTCGCAATCGATGCGTCGATCTCGGGCCGCAACACCAGCTACGGGTACACCGGCAGCCAGTGCACGCCGGTACCGCCGGCATGATCCAGACGGAAGGCGTGAAGACGATGATGCGCAGGCTCCTCCCGCGGCGCGACGACGACGGCATCGCGCTGGTCGCTGCCATGGCCGTCGTGATGCTCGTCGGGATCCTCATGGTGGTGACCGTCGGCATCGCGATCTCGGAGTCCACGGCTACTGGACGTGACCGGCAGCGATCGTCGGCGGTCTCGACCGCGGAGTCCCAGGTGGACACGATCATGGCGCAGGTGCAGGCAGCTGCTCCGTCGGCCCTCCCGACCTTTTGCGGAACCTTGACGAGCTCGGCCGACGTCGCGAGCGACGACTTCGGCGTCACCTCGACCGTCACGTACTACAAGCCGGACGGCGTCACGCAGGTGCCCTGCGCGTCCATCCCGACAACCCAGGTCGGCTACGCCAAGATCCGCAGCACCGCCACGTCCGACGCCCTGGCACACACCTCGTCGGCGAAGCGGTCCGTCGAGAGCCTCGTCCGGCTGACCCCGGCGTATGGCAACGACCTGGACAAGGCCATCTTCTCCAACTCCACGCTGACGATGTCCAACAAGACCGTCCTCACGAGCGCGTCGGGGACGCCGGACGCCGACATCTACACCAACGGCGACTTCTCCTGCCGGAACAACGAGGAGTTCCACGGGTCGATCTACGCCCAGGGCCGCATCTCCCTCGAGTCGCAGTGCACGGTGTCGGTCGACGTGTGGGCCAAGGGAGAGGTGAAGATCACCAACCCGTCGGCCTCCGTGGGTGGTCGCGTGCTGTCGTCGTCGGACAAGGTGAGCCTGGACAAGGCGGCCCTCGGCCAGCAGGCCCGCGCGGCGGGATCGGTCTCCGGCGACGTGTGCGGGACGCCCGGCAAGTGCTTCTCGAACGTCGCCGTCGACGCACCGCCGTCGTCGAGCTTCCCCCAGTGGGTCTGGGACGCCGCGACGCAGGCGCAGTGGGCAGCGCACCAGTACACGACGACGGTCACGCTGCCGTCCGGCAACTTCACCTGCGACTGGTACAACCCGCCGAACGGCACGCCGGACCTGGTGGGTGCCGACGGTCACGGCGCGAACCTCAACGGCAAGGCGAACGGGGTCGGCGCCTGGCTGTTCGCGAACGCGTACAAGCTGACCGGACCGACGATCGTCGTGGCCGACTGCCCGTCGAACAAGGTGATCCTGCAAGGCATCGGCGTCACGCTGAACGACAACCTGCTCCTGGTCGCGCGCGGCGGCGTGCAGTTCAGCGGCAACTCGCAGATCAGCTCGGTGGCCGGCACCGGAACGGCGAGCGACCCGAACCTTCTCTACCTGATCCAGCCGGCCAAGTTCTACACCACGACGACGACCTGCTCGGGGGAGGGCCTCTCCCTCGACAACCAGGTCACGGTGGACGGCACGGTCAACACCCTGCTCTACTCGCCGTGCGCGATCCGGAAGGCCAACCAGTCGACGCTCGTCGGCCAGGTCTACTCGGGGTCCACCGTCTCTATCGACAACCAGCTGGACATGGCGTACGTGTCACTGCCCATCTGGGGTGGGATCGCGTCGCAGGCCACGATCGACTCCTACTCCATCGACATCCTCTACACGCGCGAGTCCGCGTGACCTCGGCAGGCAGGAGGGCGACGGACCGGTGACGGCGATGTCCGACGCGCTCGTGGGAGTGCTGCTGATCCTGGCGGTCGGGGTGATCGGGCTGCTGATCGGCTCGTTCCTCAACGTGGTCGTCTGGCGGGTGCCGCGCGGCGAGTCCGTCGTGCACCCGCCGAGCGCGTGCCCGCGGTGCGGCCACGCCATCCGGTCGCGCGACAACGTGCCGGTGGTGTCCTGGCTCCTGCTGCGGGGACGCTGTCGAGACTGCGGAGCACCGATCTCGCCCCGATACCCGCTCGTCGAGCTGGGCACCGGTGTGCTCTTCGCGCTGACGGCCTGGTTCGCCGGCCCGACGTGGGTCCTGCCGGCCCTGCTGTACCTGGCAGCCATCTCGGTCGCCCTCGCGCTCATCGACATCGACACGAAGCGGCTGCCGAACGCGATCGTCCTGCCGGCGTACCCGGTCGCGCTCGCGCTGCTCACGCTCGCCAGCTGGAACCCGGGCGGGGAGCCCGACTGGGCGGCCCTGCTGCGCGCGGTCATCGGCGCGGTGATCCTCTACGTCGTCTACTTCGTGACCGTCCTGGTCTACCCGGCGGGGATGGGCTTCGGCGACGTCAAGCTGGCGGGGGTCCTCGGCCTCTACCTCGGCTGGTACGGCTGGGGCGCGCTCTTCGTCGGGTGGTTCTCGGCCTTCCTCCTGGGCGGTCTGTTCGCCGTCGGCCTGCTCGTCCTCGGGCGGGCGGGCCGCAAGTCCGGCATCCCGTTCGGCCCGTGGATGCTGCTCGGCGCCGCCGTCGGCATCGTCGCAGGCCAGCCGCTGTGGGACTGGTACCTCGGCGTCCTCTGACGTCGAACTTCCGCCCCAGGGATTGCTGCTCCGGCCTCAAGTCAGGCGGCGCGCCACCCGATAGGACGAATGAACTCAATCGTCCGGGGGAAGGACTCTCGTGGGTACCACTCGCGTCATCGGGCTGGACATCGGCTCGTCGTGCGTCCGGGCTGCGGAGCTCGAGTTCGGGAACGGCGGCCCTCTGGGCAAGACGCCGCCGACGCTCGTGCGCTTCGGCCAGGTCGCACTCCCGCTCGGCGCCGTCCGTGACGGCGAGGTCGTCCAGCCAGAGACTGTCTCGAGCGCCCTGCGGCAGCTCTGGGCGCAGGCAAAGTTCGAGTCCAAGGACGTCGTCATCGGCGTCGGCAACCAGCGGGTCATCGTCCGCGAGCTCGACCTGCCGTGGATGCCACTCGCCCAGCTCAAGGCTTCCTTGCCGTTCCAGGTGAGCGAGCTGCTGCCGATGTCGACCGACGACGCCCTGCTCGACTACTTCCCGACGGCCGAGTACGACGGCCCGCAGGGCCGCACGGTCCACGGCATGCTCGTCGCAGCACAGCGGGACACCGTGAACGCGAACGTCATCGCGGTCGAGGGCGCCGGCCTGCGGCCCCGGATGGTCGACCTCAACGCGTTCGCCCTGCACCGCGCGCTGGCGCGCGGCGAGCTCGCCCAGTCCACGGCAGCGTTCGTGGACATCGGCGCGACGATCACCACCGTCGTCATCTCCGCGCAGGGATCACCCCGCCTCGTTCGGTCGCTCCCCACCGGGGGCCAGAACGTCACGGCCGCCGTCGCGAGCGCGCTCGGCATCGCCGCACAGGAGGCCGAGGTGGTCAAGCGGGAGGTTGGCATCGGCTATGCCGTCGGCCCCGAGCGGGCGGATGCCGCCGAGGCGATCAGCACCGTGGTGCGAGCGCTGGTCGAGTCGGTGCGGAACACCTTCGTCTACTACTCGAGCAACAACCCGGGCGCCGGCATCGACGTCTGCGTGCTCACCGGCGGAGGTTCCCACCTTCCCGGGCTCGGGCAGTACCTGTCGAGCGCGAGCCGGCTGCCGGTCACCCTGGGTGACCCGCTTGCCGGCCTGCGGTCGGCCAAGACCGTGCAGCGCAACGCGCTGAACGGGCACGAGTCGTTCATCGCCCTCCCCGTCGGACTGGCCTACGGAGTTGCCGCATGACCACGCTTCTGGAACGACCGAAGGGTCGGCCGAGCGCCGGCACCGCGCTGAGCGGGACGCTTCCGCAGGTCAACCTCCTCCCGCCCGAGGTCCGTGCGGCCCGTGGGCTGCGCACGACCAAGCGCTGGCTCGCACTCGGATTGGTCGTCACGGTCGTCGGCTGCATCGGGGCGTTCGGCCTCGCGCTGATCTCCGGTGCTCAGGCCGCGACGGAGCTCGCCGAGGCCCAGGCCGAGACGACTCGCCTCCAGCAGGCCCAGGCGCAGTACGCCGAGGTCCCGGTCGTGCTCGACGCCCTGGCGGCAGCGACGAATGCCCGCGCGATCGGCATGTCGACGGACGTCCAGTGGAAGTCGTACGTGGACGCCATCGCGGCAGTGCTTCCCGCCAACGTGAGCTTCGACTCGACCACGGTCACGGTCGCGACCCCGATGAGCGCGGCGCCGGCGCCTGCCGACCCGCTCCAGCTGCCGAGCGTCGGGCAGATCCAGTTCACCGCGAGGTCGTCCGCGATCCCGGACACCTCTGCCTGGATCGACGCGCTCAACTCGGTCCCCGGCCTGCGCGACGCGTGGGTGTCGTCGGCCACGGTCAGCGAGGACGAGACCGGTATCTACTACACCGTCGCATCGACGGTCCAGGTGACGGACGCGGCGTACTCGCGCCGGTTCGACGCCACCGACGGGGAGGGCTGACATGGCCGGCGCGAAGAAGAGCACCTGGGTCGGCGGCACGGTCTTTGTCGGCCTCGTCATCGCCGCCGCGGCGTGGTTCCTCGCTATCTCGCCGACGATGTCGGCGGCGGCGGACCTGAGGGACCAGGCCGAGCAGACGCGTGAGCAGAACGAGCTCCTCGAGATGAAGGTCGCCAAGCTCAAGGCGGACTTCGAGAAGCTGCCGGAGTACCAGGCGCAGCTCGCGGTCCTGCAGCAGCAGGTGCCGACGAGCGCGATGCTCTCGGACTATCTCCGGCAGCTCGACCAGATCGCGATCGCCCACGAGGTGACGATCACGACGATCACGCCGGCAACTCCCCAAGCGGTCGTCGTCGCGGCGGCACCCGTCGCGGTGGCACCCGCACCCGCGGAGACCGCGCCCGCAGAGGGCTCGTCGTCGACGGAGACACCCCCGGCCGACGGCACCGAGGTTGTGGCGCCGCCCACTGGCGGCGCACCCGCCGGCTTCACGGCGATCCCGTTCGCGCTGACCGTCGTCGGCACCTACGACAACACGAACGCGTTCCTCTACGACCTGCAGAACGCGACGGCACGCCTGTTCCTCGTCACCGGATTCACCGGTACGTCGCAGGACGACGCCGCAGCATCGGGCGGCAAGCCCGAGACGCACGTCGGCGACCAGGAGCTGGCGATCACGGGCTTCACCTACGTCCTGCCGGATGCCCTCGGTGTCCCGGCGCCGGTCGACCCGAACGCCACCCCGCCGGCCCTGCCCGGCGCGGTTCCGGGTAAGAACCCGCTCGTCCCGGTCGACGGTCACTGACCGACTCGCGACCCACACGGTCCACCCTCCGGGCGCTCGCCCGGAGGGTGGACCGCGTCATGGGAGGATCCGTCACATGCTGCGTTGGTTGACCTCCGGTGAGTCCCACGGCCCGGCGCTCGTCGGCATCCTCGAGGGGCTCCCGGCGGACGTCGAGGTCCGTTCCGAGGACATCCAGGCGGCGCTCGCGCGTCGCCGGCTCGGGTACGGCCGCGGCGCCCGCATGAAGTTCGAGCAGGACGAGGTCCGGCTCCTCGGAGGCGTGCGGCACGGGCGCACGCAGGGCGGCCCGATCGCCATCGAGATCGGCAACACCGAGTGGCCCAAGTGGGTGGACGTGATGTCGTCCGACCCGGTCGAGGACCCCGACGTGCTGCTGCGAGCCCGCAACGCCCCGCTCACGCGGCCGCGTCCCGGGCACGCCGACCTCGTGGGCATGCGCAAGTACGGCTTCGACGACGCCCGGCCGGTCCTCGAGCGCGCGAGCGCCCGGGAGACCGCCACGCGCGTCGCGCTCGGCACGGTCGCGGCTCGGTTCCTCGAGCAGGCCGCGGGCGTGCGGCTGGTGTCGCACGTCGTCAGCATCGGGCCCGTCGCAGCGCCCGACGACGCAGCCGTTCCGACGCCGGACGACACAGTCGCCCTCGACGCCGACCCGGTGCGCTGCTTCGACGCCGCGACGTCCGCGGCGATGGTCGCCGAGATCGACGAGTGCCACAAGGACGGCGACACGCTCGGTGGCGTCGTCGAGGTCCTCGCCTACGGCCTGCCGTCCGGGCTGGGCTCGTACGTGCACTCCGACCGCCGGCTCGACGGCCTGTTGGCCGCCGCGCTCATGGGCATCCAGGCGATCAAGGGCGTCGAGGTGGGCGACGGGTTCCGCACGGCCGCCCGCCGCGGCTCGCAGGCGCACGACGAGATCGAGCGCGACGCGTCGGGACGGATCGTGCGGCGCACCAACCGCGCCGGCGGGCTCGAGGGTGGGATGACGAACGGCGAGATCCTGCGGGTCCGCGCCGCGATGAAGCCGATCTCCACGGTGCCGCGCGCGCTCGACACGGTGGACACCGCGACCGGCGAGGCCGCGAAGGCGCAGCACCAGCGCTCCGACGTCTGTGCGGTGCCTCCCGCGGCCGTCGTGGCCGAGGCCATGGTCGCCCTGGTGCTGGCCGACGCCCTGCTCGCGAAGACCGGTGGCGACTCGGTGGCCGAGGTCCGTCGCAACCTCGAGGCGTACGTCGCGTCGATCCCGGACCTGCTCGCGTGACGCCCGAGTTCCCCTCCRGCGGCCCGGCGATCGTGCTCGTGGGGCCGCCCGGCTCGGGCAAGTCGACCGTCGCCCTCGCGCTGGGCGAGCGCTGGCAGCTCGCAGTCCGCGACACCGACCAGGACGTCGAGGGCACGGCCGGCAAGGCCATCGCCGAGATCTTCGTTCAGGACGGGGAGCCGGTCTTCCGCGCGCTCGAGCGCAATGCCGTGCGTGTGGCGCTCGCCGAGCACGATGGCGTCCTCGCGCTCGGCGGGGGAGCGGTGCTCGACCCGTCGTCGCAGGAGGCCCTGGTGGCCTACGCGGCGGGCGGCGGAGTCATCGTGTTCCTCGACGTCACGCTCGCCCATGCCGCGCCGCGGGTCGGCTTCAACCAGTCGCGCCCGTTGCTGCTCGGGAACCCGCGGGCGCAGTGGCAGGCGCTGATGGAAGCCCGCCGGCCGGTGTACGAGGCGCTGGCGACCGTCCGGGTGCTGACCGACGGACACCGACCGGCCGACGTCGCCGAGCTGATCGAACAGGAGCTCGCGGTCCTGCGCCGCGGCGAGGGGAGCGGGTCATGACCGACGCACGGACCGTCCGGGTCGAGGGCGAGCGGCCCTACGACGTCGTCATCGGGCGCCACCTGCTCGGCGCGCTGCCCGACCTCCTGGGTGACAGTGTCCGCCGCGTCCTCGTCGTGCACCCGGCCGCGCTGGCGACGACGGCGGACGCCGTCCGCGAGGACCTGCGCGCCCACGGCTACGAGGCGTTCATCGCCGAGGTGCCCGACGCCGAGGAGGCCAAGACCGCCCAGGTCGCCGCGTTCCTCTGGCAGGTGCTCGGCCAGGCGGACTTCACGCGGTCAGACGCAATCGTGGCGGTCGGGGGAGGCGCGACGACGGACCTCGGCGGGTTCGTCGCCGCCACCTGGCTCCGCGGCATCCGCGTGGTCCAGGTGCCGACGACGCTGCTCGCCATGGTCGACGCCGCGGTCGGCGGGAAGACCGGCATCAACACCGCGGAGGGAAAGAATCTCGTCGGCGCGTTCCATCCGCCGGCGGGGGTGCTCTGCGACCTCGCGGCGCTGGAGTCGATGGCGAAGCACGACTTCGTCGCGGGACTCGCGGAGGTGGTGAAGTGCGGGTTCATCGCCGACCCGCGCATCCTCGAGCTGGTCGAGGCGAACACGGACGTGCTCACCGATCCCGTGGCGGCGGCGTCGTCGCCCGTCCTGCTCGAGCTCATCGAGCGCGCCGTGGCTGTGAAGGCCCGGGTGGTGGCGGAGGACCTGCGCGAGGGCGGGCTGCGGGAGATCCTCAACTACGGCCACACGTTCGCGCACGCCATCGAGCACGTCGAGCGCTTCCAGTGGCGGCACGGTGCGGCCGTCTCGGTGGGCATGGTCTACGTCGCGGAGCTCGCGCGCCTCGCGGGGCGGCTCTCCGACGAGGTCGTCKACCGGCACCGCTCGATCCTCACGTCGCTCGGGCTGCCCGTCACGTACCGCGGCGACCGGTGGGACCGGCTCCTCGCGGCGATGCGTCGCGACAAGAAGACGCGGGGCGACCTCCTGCGGTTCGTCGTCCTCGAGGACATCGGCAAGCCCGTGCGCCTCGAGGGCCCGGACCCAACGCTCTTGGCCGCGGCGTACGCCGAGCTGAGCGAGGGCGCACCGGCCCCGTCCCGGGCGATCTCACTGTGACCCGCGCGGCTCGCTCTGCGGAGGCGCGGGCCGTCCTAGGCTCGTCATCATGACGCGAGTGCTGGTGCTCAACGGCCCGAACCTCGGGCGCCTCGGAGTCCGTGAGCCCGAGGTCTACGGCTCGACCACCCACGAGGAGCTCTCGACGGCGGTCGAGAAGTGGGCGGCCGACCTGGGGCTTGACGCCGAGGTGAGGCAGACCGACGACGAGTCGGTGCTGGTCGGCTGGCTGCACGAGGCCGTCGACGCGCGCGCGCACGTCGCCCTCAACCCGGCAGCGTTCACGCACTACTCCTACGCGCTGCGCGATGCGGCAGCGCAGGTCACGCACGCGGGTCTCGTGCTGGTCGAGGTGCACCTGTCCAACCCCTACGCGCGTGAGACGTTCCGGCATGTCTCGGTCATCGGCCCGATCGCCACCGGGACCATCGCGGGCTTCGGCGTCGAGGGCTATCGGTTCGCGCTGGAGGCGATCGCCTCACGCCTGTGAGGCGGCACGTTGCCTGCACGGTACGATGGTCGGCGGTCTGCGGCCGTCGACAGCCGCGCACACCCTCAGGAGCGCCTCCGGCGGACCGCACAGAACTCTCACTCGACAGGAAGCGACGATCGTGGCGACCACCAACGACCTCAAGAACGGCACCGTGCTCAAGATCGACGGCCAGCTGTGGACCGTCATCGAGTTCCAGCACGTCAAGCCCGGCAAGGGTGGCGCGTTCGTCCGCACCAAGCTGAAGAACGTCCTGTCCGGCAAGGTCGTCGACCGCACGTTCAACGCTGGCCTGAAGGTCGAGACGGCGAACGTCGACAAGCGCGACATGCAGTACCTGTACAAGGACGGCACGGACTTCGTGTTCATGGACACGGACAACTACGACCAGATCCACATCTCCGAGGTCACGGTCGGCGACGTCGCGAACTTCCTCCTGGAGAACCAGAACGCGATGGTCGCGACGAACGAGGGCGTGCCGCTGTATGTCGAGCTGCCGCCGTCGGTGATCCTCGAGGTCACGTACACGGAGCCGGGCCTGCAGGGCGACCGCTCGTCGGCGGGGACCAAGCCGGCGACGCTGGAGACCGGCTACGAGATCCAGGTGCCGCTGTTCCTCGAGTCCAACACGAAGGTCAAGGTGGACACCCGCGACGGTTCCTACCTGGGCCGTGTGAACGACTGAGGTGGGTGCTCGCACCAAGGCCCGCAAGCGGGCCCTCGACGTCCTGTTCGAGGCCGACCAGCGCGGCCTGGACCCGGTGACGCTGCTCGCCGACCGCATCGCCCACCCGGGCACCGAGTCGTCGCTGCCGCAGTACTCCGTCGACCTGGTCGAGGGCGTCATCGAGCGGCAGGACCGCATCGACGAGCTCCTGGCCACGCACGCGCACGGGTGGACCATCGACCGCATGCCGGCCGTGGACCGGGCGCTGCTGCGCATCGGTACGTGGGAGATCCTCTTCAACGACGACGTCCCGGACGCGGTCGCGGTCGACGAGGCCGTCGAGCTGGCGCGGTCGCTGTCGACGGACGACTCACCGCAGTTCGTCAACGGCCTCCTGGGCCGGATCGTCGACCTCAAGCCGACGCTGCTCGCGTGACCCCAAGGTGAAGAAGCCCGCGCCCGACGAGGGTGCGGGCTTTCTTCGCATCGCGTGGCATCCAGGTGGCCCACGGGCTGGCATCATTCACGCCGTGACATCGCCGCTCGCCGCCGCGCCGCTCTCTCGCCGCACGGTCGTCACCTACGCGCTCGGGTCGGTCGGCACGGGCGGCTTCGGCACCCTGCCCGGCCTGGTGCTCGCGTACTACCTGACCGACACGCTCGGCGTCGCCGCGGGCCTCGCGGGCCTGGTCGTGACCGTCCCCAAGCTGTGGGACGTCGTGATCGACCCGTTCATCGGCGCGGCGTCGGACCGGTCCGCCGCCCGGCACGGCAACCGCCGACGGTTCCTGCTCGCGGGCGCGGTGACCATCCCGGTGCTCTTCGCGGCCCTCTTCGTGGTGCCCGGCGCGCTCACGGGCTGGTCGGCGGCCGCGTGGGTGGTCGTCGCCTTCGTCGCCGCGGCCACCTCGTTCAGCGTCTTCCAGGTGCCGTACATCGCGCTGCCGGCCGAGATCGCGCCCGACTACCGGTCGCGGACGCGGCTGCTCGCCCCGCGCATCGCGGTCCTCGCCGTCGCCATCCTCGCGTTCGGCGCGGGCGGGCCGCTGGTGCGCGACGCCGCGGGCGGCGGGCGCACGGGGTACGCGGTGATGGGCGCTGTCGGTGGTCTGGTCATCGGGCTCGGCATGCTCACCGCGTGGTGGGGCGCTCCCCGCGACGCAGTGGCGGCGGGGCAGCCCGTCGAGCGCCGCCCGGAGCGCAAGGGCGAGGCGCTGCGTCTCGGCCTGGCCGCGCTGCGCGAGATCCCCGCGTTCCGCCTGCTCCTGTCGACGTTCGTGCTGCAGGCGCTGGCGACCGGGGCGATGCTCGCCGGCGCGCAGTACGTCGCGACGTACACGCTCGGGTCCGAGGGCGCCGTGACGTACCTCTTCGTCGCCCTCGTCGCGCCGGCCCTGCTGGTCATGCCGCTCGCGACGAGGCTCGCCCGACGGGTCGGCAAGCGCACCTCGCTGGTCGGGGCGTCCACGCTGTTCGCCGTCGCGGCGCTCTCGTTGCTGCCGATGCGCTGGGCGCCGGGCGGCTGGGTCTACGCCTCGGTGGCCCTCGCCGGGGTCGCGTACGCGGGGATGCAGCTCTACCCGCTCGCGATGCTGCCCGACGTGGTCGCCGTCGACGCCCGCGAGCGCGGCGAGGACCGCGCCGGCGTGCTCGGCGGCGTCTGGACGGCGGGGGAGACCGCCGGCCTCGCCCTCGGCCCCACGCTCGTGCTCGGCATGCTCGCCCTGACCGGCTTCACCTCGCGGACGGGCGACGAGGTGGTCACCCAGCCGGCGTCCGCGCTGACGGGGATCACGCTCGCGTTCTCCGTGCTGCCCGCGGTGCTCGCCTTCGTCAGCCTCCTGCCGCTGTCCCGCTACCCCCTGTCGGAGGCCGTCGTCGACGAAGCCCCCGCCGGCTCGATCGAGGAGTCCCGCCCGTGAGCACCCCCCGCACCTCCGACGACGTCCTCGCCGACCTGGCCGGCCTGCGCGCGGCGGACCCGCCCACGCACGGGGGACGCGTCCTGTCGTACGTCTACGACCCGGGTCGCCCCGAGCTCGACGCGGTCGCGGCCGAGGCGGTCCGCCTGTTCCTGCCGGTCAACGGCCTGGACCCGACGACGTTCACGTCCGTCGCCGCGCTGGAGGGCCGGCTGGTCGCCTTCGCCCGCGACGTGCTCCACGGCGACGCCGACACGGTCGGCTCCGTCACGTCGGGTGGCACCGAGTCCTGCATGCTCGCGGTGAAGTCGGCGCGCGACCTGTGGCGGGCGGCGGACCCGTCCCGCGCGCACGCTCGACCGACCCTCGTGCTGCCGACGACGGCGCATCCCGCATTCCACAAGGCCGCGCACTACCTCGACCTGGACGTCGTGCCGGTGGGGGTCGACCCCGCGACGGGCGTCCCGAGCGCCGCCGACGTCCTCGCGCGGGTCGACCAGCGGACGGCTCTCGTCGTCGTCAGCGCGCCCAGCTACCCGTTCGGCGCCATCGACCCGGTCGCCGAGGTCGCGGCCGGTGCCGCCGCGCGCGGGGTGGCCTGCCACGTCGACGCCTGCGTCGGTGGGTGGGTGCTGCCCTGGTGGGGCGGGATCGACGAGCCGTGGGACCTCGCGGTGCCGGGCGTCACGTCGATCTCGGCGGACCTGCACAAGTTCGGCTACGCCCCCAAGGGGGCGTCCGTCGTGCTCTACCGCGCCCGCGAGCGCCACCGCGCGCAGTACTTCGCGACGACCGCGTGGCCCGGGTACCCCGTCGTGAACCCGACCGTGCTGGGCTCGCGGGGAGCGGGGTCCATGGCCGCCGCGTGGGCGGTGCTCGAGGTGCTCGGCACGGAAGGGCTGGCGGAGCTCGTCGCGGCGACGCGGCGCGCCACCGACCGCCTGGTCGAGGCCGCGGCGGGGATCCGGGGCCTGCGGGTCGTCGGCACGCCGACCGGGCCGCTCATCGCGCTCGCCACGGACGAGTCCGTGCCCGCGGACGAGTGGGTGGACCCCTTCACGTTCATCGACGAGGTGCGCCGGCGCGGCTGGCTGCTGCAGGCGCAGCCGGCGATGAACCAGCCCGGCGGCGCGCCGCTGCCGCGGACGGCCCATCTCACGGTCACCGCGGTGACGGCGGGGATCGTCGAGGACCTCGTCGCCGCGCTCGTCGCCGCCGCGGACGCGGTGCGGGGCCAGCCGCCGGCTGTCCCGGACCCGTCGCTCGCCGGCCGGGTGCTGACCGAGGGCCTCCCCGACGAGCTGGCCGGGGTCATGGCCACGCTCGAGGCGCTGCCGGCCGAGATCGTGCACCCCCTGCTGATCCAGGTGCTGGCGGGGGCGATCGACCCGTCGCGGGCGTGATAGACACCGCGCAAGGCGCATGACGAACACCACGTCAGGGGCGCCCGTTCTGCGAGGTAGGGTGGCTGCTCGAGAGACATTCCTTTAAGACCCGTCCCGTGAGGCGGGGAAGGAGTTTGCTTGATGAGCACTGGCACGCCCACGCCCGCCACGGACGATGTCGACGACGACGGCAACGTGGTCCTCGGCGCCCCGGAGATCAGCCGGGCCCTCACGCGCATCGCGCACGAGATCCTCGAACGCAACAAGGGCGGCGCCGACGTCGTCCTGCTCGGCATCCCCACGCGCGGCCTCCCGCTGGCCCGCCGCCTCGCGGACCGCCTGGTCGCGGTCGAGCCGGGGCTGGACCCCGAGCTCCTCGTCGGCAGCCTCGACGTGACCATGTACCGCGACGACCTCGCGCAGCACCCCACCCGGACCATCGGCGCCACCGACATCCCCGGCGGGGGCCTGGACGGCAAGGTCGTCGTCCTGGTGGACGACGTCCTGTACTCGGGCCGGACCATCCGCGCGGCGCTGGACGCCATCAACGACCTCGGTCGCCCGCGCGCGGTCCAGCTCGCGGCGCTGGTCGACCGCGGCCACCGCGAGCTGCCGATCCGTGCCGACTACGTCGGCAAGAACCTGCCCACCTCCACGAGCGAGCGCGTGCGCGTCCTGCTCGAGGAGAGCGACGGGCGCGATGCCGTCCTCATCGAGGGAGGGGCGCGATGAAGCACCTGCTGTCCACGGCCGACCTCGATCTGGCCGACGCGGTCCGGATCCTCGACACGGCCGGCTCCATGGCCGCGACGCAGGCCCGCGAGATCAAGAAGCTCCCCACGCTCCGGGGCCGCACGGTGGTCAACCTCTTCTTCGAGGACTCCACGCGGACCCGCATCTCGTTCGAGACGGCCGCCAAGCGGCTGTCGGCGGACGTCATCAACTTCTCCGCCAAGGGGTCGAGCGTCTCCAAGGGGGAGTCCCTCAAGGACACCGCGCTGACCCTGCAGGCCATGGGCGCCGACGCGGTGGTGATCCGGCATCACGCCTCGGGCGCGCCGCACACATTGGCGACGGCCGGCTGGACCCACGGCGCCGTGATCAACGCGGGCGACGGCATGCACCAGCACCCGACGCAGGCGCTGCTCGACGCCTACACGCTGCGCCGGCACCTGGTGGGTCCGGGCGACGTCACCGGTCGCGACCTGGCCGGGCTGCGGGTCGCGATCGTCGGCGACGTGCTGCACAGCCGCGTCGCGCGCTCGAACGTGCAGCTGCTGCACACCCTCGGCGCGGAGGTGGTGCTCGTCGCGCCGCCCACGCTGCTGCCGGTGGGGGTCGGTGCCTGGCCGGCGCGCGTGTCGTACCACCTCGACGAGGTCATCGCCGACGAGAAGCCGGACGCGATCATGATGCTGCGCGTCCAGCGTGAGCGGATGTCGAGCGCGGGCGGCGGGTTCTTCCCGAGCCCGCTCGAGTACACGCGCCGCTACGGCCTCGACGCGCGGCGCCTCAGCCTGCTGCCCGAGCACGCGATCGTCCTGCACCCCGGCCCGATGAACCGCGGCCTGGAGATCTCGGCGGACGCCGCCGACTCCACGCGCGCCGTGATCGTCGAGCAGGTGGCCAACGGCGTCGCGGTCCGCATGGCCGTCCTGTACCTGCTGCTCGCGGGCGGCGATGCCCCCGCTCGAGCCACCACCAGCACCGACGAGAAGGGCACTGACGCGTGACGAGGAACTACCTGCTGCGGGACGTGAGCCCACTGGGCGACGGCAGCACGGACATCCTGCTGGCCGACGGGATCATCGCGGCCATCGGTCCGGACGCCGAGGCGAAGGCCGACAACCCCGTCGTCATCAACGGCCACGGGCTCGTCCTGCTGCCCGGCCTGGTGGACCTGCACACGCACCTGCGCGAGCCCGGCCGCGAGGACGCCGAGACGGTGCGTTCCGGCACCCGCGCCGCGGCGATGGGCGGCTTCACCGCGGTGCACGCGATGGCCAACACGACGCCGACGCAGGACACGGCCGGAGTGGTCGAGCAGGTCTGGCGCCTCGGCCGCGATGCCGGCTGGGCGGACGTGCGGCCGGTCGGCGCCGTCACGGTCGGCCTCGAGGGCGAGCGCCTGGCGGAGCTGGGCGCCATGGCCGAGTCCGCGGCGCAGGTCCGGGTGTTCTCCGACGACGGCAAGTGCGTGCACGACCCGGTCGTGATGCGGCGCGCGCTCGAGTACGTCAAGGCGTTCGACGGGGTCATCGCGCAGCACGCGCAGGAGCCGCGCCTCACCGAGGGCGCCCAGATGCACGAGGGCGTCGTGTCCGCGGAGCTGGGTCTGGCCGGCTGGCCCGCGGTCGCCGAGGAGGCGATCATCGCCCGCGACGTGCTGCTGGCCGAGCACGTCGGCTCGCGGCTGCACGTCTGCCACCTCTCGACGGCCGGCTCGGTGGAGATCATCCGCTGGGCCAAGTCGCGGGGGATCGACGTCACGGCCGAGGTCACGCCGCACCACCTCATGCTCACCGACGAGCTGGCGCGCGGGTACGACCCGGTGTTCAAGGTCAACCCGCCGCTGCGCACGCAGCGCGACGTCGAGGCGGTCCGCGAGGGCCTCGCCGACGGCACGATCGACATCGTCGCCACGGACCACGCGCCGCACACGCGCGAGGACAAGGACTGCGAGTGGGGTGCGGCGGCCTTCGGCATGACCGGGCTGGAGACCGCGCTGTCCGTCGTCCAGGAGACCATGGTCGACACCGGCCGGATGACCTGGGCCGATGTCGCCCGCGCCATGTCCACGGCACCCGCCCGCATCGGCCGGGTCGGCGACCACGGGCGGCCCATCGCCGTCGGGGAGCCCGCCAACCTCACGCTGGTMGACCCCGGCATCCGCCGCGTCGTCGTGCCCGAGGAGCAGGCGACGCACAGCGTCAACTCGCCGTTCCGCGGCCGCGAGCTGTCGGGCTGCGTCATCGCGACGTTCCTGCGCGGCCGGGCCACCGTGATGGACGGGTCCGCGTGCGACGAGAGCGTCGTGGTCTCCTCGTGAGCCGCCAGGCGATCTCGACGATCGTCCTCGTCCTGGTCGTGCTGCTCGTCTACCGCGGCATGCGCGCCGGCTGGCAGGCACGCACCCGACGGTCGGCCGCGCTGCTCCCGGCGCTGCCGGTACCGCCCGCGGGGCTCGGGGCGGAGCGGCTGGCGCCGGTGGACGCCGTCTACGTGTCGACCACCCGCGCGGGAGACTGGCTCGACCGGGTCACCGCCTACGGGCTGGGCGTCCGCAGCCCCGCGCAGGTCGGCGTGTTCGACGCCGGCGTGCGGATCACACGCCAGGGTTCGACCGACCTGTTCGTCCCCGCCGCCGCGGTCCGGTCCGCCGGGTCAGCGCCGGGCATGGCCGGCAAGGTCGTCGGGGGAGAGGGCCTCGTGGTCCTCACCTGGCAGGGCGACCCCGCCGATCCCCGCGGCCTCGACACCGGCCTTCGACCCAAGCACGCCGCGGACCAGGCGCGGCTCATCGACGCGATCACGACGCTGACCACCACGGGCGAGGCGCCCGCGCAGGAGGAGAACTCATGACCGACACTGCCGTTCCGCAAGCGGTGCTGATGCTCGAGGACGGCCGGACCTTCACCGGCCGCCCCTACGGCGCCGAAGGCTCCACGCTGGGCGAGATCGTCTTCAACACCGGCATGACGGGCTACCAGGAGACGCTGACCGACCCGTCGTACCACCGGCAGATCGTCGTCATGACGGCCCCGCACATCGGGAACACCGGCGTGAACGACGAGGACGACGAGTCCGCGCAGATCTGGGTGGCCGGCTACGTGGTGCGCGACCCCGCCCGGCGCGCGTCGAACTGGCGCTCCCAGCGGACGCTCGACGACGACCTCGTGGCGCAGGGCATCGTCGGGATCAGCGAGATCGACACCCGCGCCCTGACCCGCCACCTGCGCGAGCGCGGCGTCATGCGCGCCGGCATCTTCTCGGGCGCCGCCCTCCTGGACGGCGACGGCGAGCGCCGGCCCGACGACGAGCTGCTGGACGACGTGCTGGCCGCACCCCGCATGGCGGGAGCCGACCTGGCCGGCGAGGTGTCCACGGACGAGGCGTACGTGGTCGAGCCGGTGGGGGAGCACGTCGCCACGGTCGCCGCGGTGGACCTCGGCATCAAGGCCATGACGCCGCAGCGGCTCGCCGAGCGAGGCGTGCGGGTCCACGTGCTGCCCTCGACGGCGACGATCGACGACGTCCTGGCCACCCAGCCGGACGGCGTCTTCTTCTCCAACGGCCCCGGGGACCCGGCGGCCGCGACGCACGAGATCGACCTCCTGCGCGACGTGCTGGACCGCAAGATCCCGTTCTTCGGCATCTGCTACGGCAACCAGCTGCTCGGCCGCGCGCTCGGCTACGGCACCTACAAGCTGGGCTACGGCCACCGCGGCGTGAACCAGCCGGTGATGGACCGCGCCACGGGCAAGGTCGAGATCACGGCCCACAACCACGGCTTCGCGGTCGACGCCCCGCTCGACGGTGAGTCCGTCGCGCCGCACGACGGCGGCCGCTACGGCCGGGTCGTCGTCAGCCACGTCGACCTCAACGACGACGTCGTCGAGGGCCTGCAGGCGCTCGACCTGCCGGCGTTCTCGGTGCAGTACCACCCGGAGGCGGCGGCAGGCCCGCACGACGCGGCCTACCTGTTCGATCGCTTTGTCGACCTCATGAACGAGAAGAAGGGTGCCGCCTGATGCCCCGGCGCACAGACATCCAGAGCGTCCTCGTCATCGGGTCCGGCCCGATCGTCATCGGCCAGGCGTGCGAGTTCGACTACTCGGGGACGCAGGCGTGCCGCGTGCTCAAGGAGGAGGGCCTGCGGGTCATCCTGGTCAACTCGAACCCGGCGACGATCATGACGGACCCGGAGTTCGCCGACGCCACGTACGTCGAGCCGATCACCACCGAGATCCTCACCACGATCATCGCCAAAGAGCGCCCGGACGCGATCCTGCCGACGCTGGGCGGCCAGACGGCCCTCAACGCGGCGATCGCCCTGGACGAGGCGGGTGTGCTCGAGAAGTACGGCGTCGAGCTCATCGGCGCGAACATCGCCTCGATCCAGAAGGGCGAGGACCGCGAGCAGTTCAAGGAGGTCGTGGAGGTCTGCGGCGCCGAGAGCGCCCGATCCGCCATCGTCCACTCCATCGACGACGCGCTCGCCGCGGTCGACGACCTCAAGTACCCCGTCGTCGTGCGGCCCTCGTTCACCATGGGCGGCCTCGGCTCGGGCATCGCGTACGACGAGACCGACCTGCGCCGCATCGTCGGCCAGGGCCTGCACTACTCGCCGACCACCGAGGTTCTCCTGGAGGAGTCGATCCTCGGCTGGAAGGAGTACGAGCTCGAGCTCATGCGCGACAAGCACGACAACGTCGTGGTCGTCTGCTCGATCGAGAACGTCGACCCGGTCGGCGTGCACACCGGCGACTCCGTCACGGTCGCCCCGGCGCTCACCCTGACGGACCGCGAGTACCAGCGGCTGCGGGACATCGGCATCGCGGTCATCCGCGAGGTCGGCGTCGACACCGGCGGGTGCAACATCCAGTTCGCCATCGAGCCCTCGACCGGCCGCATCGTCGTCATCGAGATGAACCCGCGCGTGTCGCGGTCGAGCGCCCTGGCCTCCAAGGCGACCGGGTTCCCGATCGCCAAGATCGCGGCCAAGCTCGCGGTCGGCTACACGCTGGACGAGATCCCCAACGACATCACGGGCGGCTCCACCCCGGCGTCGTTCGAGCCCACGCTCGACTACGTCGTCGTCAAGGTCCCGCGGTTCGCGTTCGAGAAGTTCCCGGCCGCCGACGACACGCTGACCACGACCATGAAGTCGGTCGGCGAGGCGATGGCCCTCGGCCGCAACTTCACCGAGGCGCTCGGCAAGGCCATGCGGTCGATCGACAAGAAGGGCTCGGTGTTCCACTGGGCCGGCGACGCCCTGTCCGGCGACGCCCTCGACGCGCTCGTCGCGACGATCTCCCGGCCCACCGAGCACCGCCTCGTCGACGTCCAGCAGGTCCTCCGCTCCGGCGTCAGCCTCGAGAAGGTCTACGAGCTCACCGGCATCGACCCGTGGTTCCTCGACCAGATCCAGCTCATCAACGAGGTCGCCGAGCAGACCCGCACGGCCGACGCCCTGACCCGCGACGTGCTGCTGCACGCCAAGCGCCACGGCCTGTCGGACGCCCAGATCGCGACCCTGCGCCGCACGTCGGAGGACGCCGTCCGCGGCGCCCGCCACGCGGTCGGCCTTCGCCCGGTGTTCAAGACCGTCGACACCTGCGCCGCCGAGTTCGCCGCCAGCACGCCGTACCACTACTCGTCCTACGACGAGGAGTCGGAGGTCGCCCCGCGCACCCGCCCGGCGATCCTCATCCTCGGCTCCGGCCCCAACCGCATCGGCCAGGGCATCGAGTTCGACTACTCGTGCGTGCACGCCGCGCTGGCGCTCAAGGGCGAGTACGAGACCGTGATGATCAACTGCAACCCGGAGACCGTCTCGACGGACTACGACACGTCCGACCGGCTGTACTTCGAACCCCTGACGTTCGAGGACGTGCTCGAGGTCTACACGGCCGAGCTCGCCGCGGGACCGGTCGAGGGCCTCATCGTCACGCTCGGCGGCCAGACGCCGCTGTCCCTGGCCCAGCGCCTGTTCGACGCCGGCCTGCCGATCCTCGGCACCTCGCCGGCCGCGATCGACGCCGCCGAGGACCGCGGCGAGTTCGGCAAGGTGCTCGAGGCCGCCGGCCTGCCCGCACCCGCGTTCGGCACCGCGACGACGCAGGCGGGAGCCCGCGACACGGCCCGCCGGATCGGCTTCCCCGTCCTCGTGCGCCCGAGCTACGTGCTGGGCGGGCGCGGCATGGAGATCGTCTACGACGAGCCGCAGCTCAACGAGTACGTCCAGCGCGCGCTAGACAACGCGGCCGACGGGGGACGCGCGGGCACGCTGCCGCCCCTGCTCATCGACCGCTTCCTCGACGACGCCATCGAGATCGACGTCGACGCGCTCTTCGACGGCACCGAGCTGTTCCTCGGCGGCGTGATGGAGCACATCGAGGAGGCCGGCATCCACTCGGGCGACTCGGCGTGCACGCTTCCGCCGGTGACGCTCTCGACCAGCGAGCTCGAGCGCATCCGCCTGTCCACCGAGGCGATCGCGCGGGGTGTCGGGGTGCACGGGCTGCTCAACATCCAGTTCGCGCTGGTCTCCGACGTGCTCTACGTGCTCGAGGCCAACCCGCGGGCGTCCCGCACGGTCCCGTTCGTCTCCAAGGCGACCGGCGTCTCGCTGGCCAAGGCCGCCGCGCTGGTCATGGCGGGCCGCTCGATCGCCGACCTGCGTGACCAGGGCATCCTCCCGGTCGACGACGCGAGCGTGCTCGACCTCGACTCGCCGATCGCGGTCAAGGAGGCCGTGCTGCCCTTCAAGCGGTTCCGCACCAAGGAGGGCGTCGTCGTCGACACCGTGCTCGGCCCGGAGATGCGCTCCACGGGCGAGGTCATGGGCTTCGACGTCGACTTCCCGACGGCCTTCGCCAAGTCGCAGGACGCGGCGTTCGGCGGCCTGCCGACCGGTGGGCGGGCGTTCATCTCGGTGGCCGACCGGGACAAGCGCTCGATCATCTTCCCGGTCAAGCGCCTGGCGGAGCTGGGCTTCGAGATCCTGGCGACCGAGGGCACCGCGGCCGTCCTGCACCGCAGCGGCATCGCATCGACGGTCGTGCGCAAGTACTCCTCGGGTCGCGGCGAGGCGGGGGAGCCGACCATCGTCGACCTCATCACCGACGGCTCGGTCGACATGGTGGTGAACACGCCGTCGGGCCAGGGCGCCCGCGCGGACGGCTACGAGATCCGCGCGGCCACGACCGCGGCCGACAAGGCCATGGTCACCACCGTCCAGCAGCTGGGAGCCGCCGTGCAGGCCATCGAGGCGCGGCTGGCCGGCCCCTTCAAGGTGACCAGCCTGCAGGAGCACGACGCGGCCGCCCTGGTGCGCCGCGAGGCACGCGCGGCGGCCCGCGCGTGACCGCGGCGTTCGGCGCCCGCCTGGCGGCCGCCATGGAGGCCCACGGGCCGCTGTGCGTGGGCATCGATCCCCACACGAGCCTGCTGGAGGCGTGGGGGCTGCCCGACGACGCCTCGGGCCTGCGGCGTTTCGCGCTGACCGTGCTCGACGCGGTCGCCGGGCACGTCGCGGCCGTCAAGCCGCAGGCCGCGTTCTTCGAACGGCACGGGTCCGCCGGCGTCGCGGTGCTCGAGGAGATCGTCGCGGCGGGCCGGGACACCGGCACCCTCGTGATCGTGGACGCCAAGCGCGGCGACATCGGCTCCACCATGGGCGCCTACGCGGACGCGTTCCTGCGAGACGGCTCCCCGCTGGCCGGCGACGCGCTGACCGTGTCGCCGTTCCTCGGCTTCGGGTCGCTCGCCCCGGCGCTCGAGGCCGCATCCGCCTCGGGCCGCGGGCTCTTCGTCCTGGCGCTCACGTCGAACCCGGAGGGCGCCAGCGTGCAGCACGCGCGCGGCGCCGACGGGGTCTCGGTGGCGGCGAGCATCGCACGTGCGGCGCAGGCGGCCAACGAGGCGGAGATCGCGTCGTCGGGCGCGGCGCTGGGGTCAGTCGGCCTCGTCGTCGGCGCGACGATCGGCGACGCCGCGCGTCAGGTGGGCGTCGACCTCGCCGCGGTCCGCGGACCTCTGCTCGCCCCGGGGGTCGGCGCCCAGGGCGCCGGCGCGGCCGAGCTGGCCGACGTCTTCGGCGACGCGCGCCGGGCCGTCCTCGCGTCGTCGTCCCGGGGCGTCCTGGCCGCCGGCCCGTCCGTGAGCGCGCTGCGCGCGGCGGCCCGCACGGCGTCGGACGAGGCTGCCGCGGCACTGTCCTGAGCTCGGGCGCGGCGTGTCGGTGCAGGTCCGGGCGCGCTGGGGGCCCGCTCGCATTGCCGATGAGGGTGKCGCTCGCTAGTTTCGTTGTCACGATCCCGCGCACTTCCACGTGGGTCGCCGGCCCACTGACGAGAAGGTGACGCGCGTGGCACTCCCTCCGCTGACTCCCGAACAACGAGCGGCAGCGCTCCAGAAGGCCGCGGCCGCCCGGCAGGCCCGCGCTGAGGTCAAGAATCGCCTCAAGTACTCGCAGGGCACGCTCTCCGAGGTGATCGCGCAGGGGCAGCAGGACGAGACGATCGGCAAGCTCAAGGTCCTGGCGCTGCTCGAGTCGCTCCCTGGCGTCGGCAAGGTCAAGGCGCGTGCGATCATCTCCGAGATCGGAATCTCCGAGACCCGGCGCGTCCGGGGTCTCGGACCGCACCAGGTGAAGGCCCTCGTCGACCGCTTCGGGTGACAGGCTGCCGGCGCCGCGCATCTCGAGGAGTACCGCACCACCCATGACGACGACGCCTGCCCGGCTGACCGTGCTCGCCGGACCGACAGCCGTCGGCAAGGGGACGGTGTCCGCCGACGTCCGCTCCCGCTACCCCGAGGTCTGGCTCTCGGTGTCCGCGACGACGCGGTCACCGCGTCCGGGCGAGGTGGACGGGGTGCACTACCTGTTCGTCTCGGGCGACGAGTTCGACCGCATGGTCGAGCGCGGCGACCTTCTCGAGTGGGCCGTCGTGCACGGCCGCAACCGGTACGGCACGCCCCGTAAGCCGGTCGAGGAGCAGCTCGCGGCCGGCAAGCCGGCGCTCCTCGAGATCGACCTGCAGGGGGCTCGGCAGGTGCGCGAGTCCATGCCGGACGCGCACTTCGTGTTCCTCGCGCCGCCGTCGTTCGCCGAGCTGGAGCGGCGTCTGGTCGGGCGGGGGACCGAGGACGCCGAGGAGCGCGAGCGCCGCCTCTCGACGGCCCGGGTCGAGCTCGCGGCCGAGGCGGAGTTCGACCAGGTCATCGTGAACGACGACGTGCACCGGGCGACCGACGAGCTGGTCCGCGGGATGGGGATTTCGACCAGGTAGGATGGCCCTAGCCCAACCCCTTTTACGTACGGGAGATCACCGTGTCCGGAACCGTCGCCGCCCCCACCGGCATCACCGACCCGCCCATCGACCGTCTGCTCGAGCGCGCCGACTCCAAGTACGCGCTCGTCCTGTACTCGGCCAAGCGCGCGCGTCAGATCAACGCCTACTACTCGCAGCTCAACGAGGGCCTGCTGGAGTACGTCGGCCCGCTGGTGGACACCCGTCCGCAGGAGAAGCCGCTCTCGATCGCCATGCGCGAGATCGACGCCGGCCTGCTGACGTCCGAGGCCACGGAGGGCTGACCGCCCCACCATGCGCATCGTCCTCGGGGTCGCGGGCGGGATCGCCGCCTACAAGGCTGTGCTGCTGCTCCGGCTGCTGCGTGAGCAGGGCCACGAGGTCCGCGTCGTGCCCACGCGGGCGGCGCTCGAGTTCGTCGGCCGTGCGACGTGGGAGGCACTCTCGGGCCAGCCGGTGACCACCGACGTGTTCGAGGACGTCGACCAGGTGGCGCACGTCGCCGTCGGCAAGCAGGCCGAGCTCGTGATCGTCGCCCCGGCGACGGCCGACCTGCTCGCGCGCGCCGCCGCCGGCCAGGCGGACGACCTGCTGACCGCCACGCTGCTCGTCGCCCGCTGCCCCGTCCTGCTCGCGCCGGCGATGCACACGGAGATGTGGGAGCACCCGGCCACCGTCGCGAACGTGGCGACGCTGCGGGCTCGCGGAACGCACGTGCTCGACCCTGCGGCCGGTCGCCTGACCGGCTCGGACACCGGACCGGGCCGGCTCCCCGAGCCCGAGGACATCGCGGCCGCGGCCCTGGCCCTGCTGGTGGACCGGCCCCGCGACCTGACCGGCCGGCACGTCGTGGTCTCCGCCGGCGGCACCCGTGAGCCCCTCGACCCGGTCCGCTTCCTCGGCAACCGGTCCTCGGGCCGCCAGGGTGTGGCACTGGCCCGCGCGGCGCACGCCCGGGGCGCCCGGGTCACGCTCGTCGCCGCGAACATCGACGTCCCCGCCCCGGTGGGGGTCGACGTGGTGCGCGCCGAGACCGGCGCGGAGCTGCGCGACGCCGTCCGGGCCGCCGCCAAGGACGCCGACGTCGTCGTCATGGCGGCCGCGGTCGCCGACTACCGCCCGCGCACGAGCGCGGAGGCCAAGATCAAGAAGCAGCACGACGGCGAACCCACGGTGCTGGAGCTGGTCGAGACGGTCGACATCCTTGCCGAGCTCGCCGCCGACCGGTTGCGCGTCGGTCAGGTGGTGGTCGGCTTCGCGGCCGAGACGGGCGACGAGACCGGCAGCGTGCTCGAGCACGGCCGCGCCAAGGCGCTGCGCAAGGGCGCCGACCTGCTCGTGGTGAACGCCGTCGGTGGCGGTCGGGGGTTCGGCAGCGACGCCAACGACGTCACGATCCTCGACGGGACCGGTGCGGTCGTCGCCGAGGCCAGCGGCAGCAAGGACCAGGTCGCCGACGCCGTCTGGGACGCCGTCGTGGCCCGCGGCTGAGATCGAGCACCTGGCGCGGGGCGCGCCCATTACGCTGTCGGCCATGACTCAGCCCGACCTGCGCCTGTTCACGTCCGAGTCCGTGACCGAGGGGCACCCGGACAAGATCTGTGACCAGATCTCCGACGCTATCCTCGACGCGATCCTCGAGCAGGACCCGCAGGCACGCGTGGCCGTCGAGACGATGGTGACCACGGGCCTGGTGCACGTCGCCGGCGAGGTCACCACCAGCGCGTACGTCGAGATCCCGCAGATCGTCCGCCAGGTGGTCAAGGGCATCGGCTACACGTCGTCCGCCATCGGCTTCGACGGCGACTCGTGCGGCATCTCCGTGTCGATCGGGCAGCAGTCGCCGGACATCGCGGCGGGCGTGGACAAGGCGATCGAGGTCCGCGAGGACACCTCCGACCTCGACCCGCTCGACGCGCAGGGCGCCGGCGACCAGGGCCTGATGTTCGGGTACGCCAGCGACGACACCCCCACGCTGCTCCCGCTGCCCATCTGGCTCGCGCACCGGCTGGCCGAGCGCCTGACGCTCGTGCGCAAGGAGGAGGTCGTCCCGGGGCTGCGGCCCGACGGGAAGACCCAGGTCACCATCGGGTACGACGGCGACCGCGCCGTGCGGCTCGACACGGTCGTCCTGTCCACGCAGCACGACCCGGACGTGCAGCTGGAGACCACCCTGCGGCCCGCGATCTCTGAGCTGGTCGTCGCACCGGTGCTCGCGCAGCTCGACCTCGACATCTCCGACTACCGCCTGCTGGTCAACCCGACGGGCACCTTCGTCGTCGGCGGTCCCCAGGGCGACGCGGGCCTCACGGGTCGCAAGATCATCGTCGACTCGTACGGCGGCATCGCGCGGCACGGCGGCGGCGCGTTCTCCGGCAAGGACCCGTCGAAGGTGGACCGCTCGGCCGCGTACGCGATGCGGTGGGTGGCCAAGAACATCGTCGCCGCGGGTCTCGCGCGCCGCTGCGAGGTGCAGGTCGCCTACGCCATCGGCAAGGCGAACCCCGTCGGCCTCTACGTCGAGACGTTCGGCACGGAGACCGTGCCGGTCGCCCGGCTGACGGCCGCCATCCGCGAGGTCTTCGACCTGCGCCCGGCCGCGATCGTGCGCGACCTCGACCTGCTGCGCCCGATCTACCGCAAGACCGCCGCCTACGGCCACTTCGGCCGCGAGCTGCCCGAGTTCACCTGGGAGCGCACGGACCGCGTGGCGGACCTGCAGTCCGCGGTGGGCTGAACCGGCTCCTTCCCGCGGGCCGTCACCCGTGGGCGGCGGATGGTGTGATGACCCGGTGGACGTGAGCGGGAGCGGCGAGCAGCTGATGCTCGAGGGCCTGCCGCAGCCGCGGCGGCGATCCCGCGCCCTGCCCGGCGGTGCGGCCCTGGCCGAGCACCAGCCGGTGGCGCGGGTGTGCGTGGACCTGGTGCCCGCCCACCTGGACCGCGTCTACGAGTACCTGGTGCCCGCGGCCCTGGCGGACACCGCCGTGCCGGGCGCCCGGGTCAAGGTGCGGTTCGGCGCGCAGGGGGACGTCAACGGCTACGTCCTCGAGCGCGTGGACGAGGCGGAGCACGACGGGGCGCTCGTACCCGTGCGCAAGGTCGTCTCCGCGGAGCCGGTCCTCACCCCGCAGGTCGCCCGCCTCGCCCGCGCGGTGGCCGACCGCTGGGCGGGCACGCTCAACGACGTGCTGCGCCTCGCGATCCCCGCGCGGCACGCCCGGGTCGAGGCTGAGGTGCCGACGCCCGCGGCCGAGCCGCCGGCTCCCTCGCCGTCGGCCACCGCGTGGGCGCCGTACCGCGGTGGCGCCGCCCTGCTCCAGCACGTGACCGCCGGCGGTGCGCCGCGTGCGGTCTGGTCGGCGCTGCCCGGCGCGGCGGGGGAGCGGTGGCCCGACGCGATCGCCCAGGCCGTCGCGGCGTGCGTGCTGGGTGGCCGGGGCGCGCTGGTCGTCGTCCCCGACGCCCGGGACATCGACCGCGTCCTGACGGCGCTCGAGGATGTCGGGATCCCGCGGTGGACCCCCGGCTCGTCCGGCGGAGCCGTCCGGCTGGCGGCCGACGACGGCCCCGCCGCCCGCTACCGGTCGTTCCTCGCCGCGCTGCGCGGGCAGGCGTCGGTCGTCGTCGGGACGCGCGCGTCGGCGTTCGCCCCCGTCCAGAACCTCGGGCTCGCCGTCGTCTGGGACGACGGCGACCCGCTGCACGCCGAGCCACGCGCGCCCTACCCGCACGTGCGCGAGGTTCTGGCCCTGCGCTCGGAGCTCGAGGGGTGTGCGCTGCTCGTGGCGGCGCACGGTCGCAGCGTCGAGGCGCAGGCGCTCGTGGAGTCCGGCTGGGCGCGGGAGGTCACGGCGGACCGGGCGACGACGCGCGCCCGGGCGGCCCGCGTGCTCGCGCTCACGTCCGTCGAGCTCGCCCGTGAGGGTCCGGCGGCCGCCGCTCGGCTGCCCGCGCCCGCGTGGAAGACGCTCCGGGACCGGCTCGCGGACGGGCCTGTTCTTGTCCAGGTGCCGCGCGCCGGGTACGTGCCCGTTGTCGCCTGCGGCCGCTGCCGCACGGCCGCCCTGTGCGGCGTCTGCCACGGCCCGCTCGGCCTGACCAGCGCCGGCGGGATCCCGACCTGCGGCTGGTGCGGCCGGCTGGCCACCGACTGGCGGTGCACCGAGTGCGGCGCCGGGGCGCTGCGCTCGGTGCGGGTCGGCTCGGAACGGACGGCCGAGGAGCTCGGTCGCGCCTTCCCGGGCGTCCCCGTCCGCGTGTCCGGTGCGCGCGCCTCCGCGGGCGTGCTGGCGACCGTTCCGGACGTCCCGGCCGTCGTCGTCTCGACGCCGGGCGCCGAGCCGGTCGCACCGGGCGGCTATGCGGCAGCCCTCCTGCTCGACGCCGCGGTGAGCACCGCCGGGGTGTCGCTGCGCACCGGCGAGGACGCCCTGCGCCGCTGGCTGGCGGCCGCGGCCCTCGTGCGCCCCTCCTCCGAGGGTGGGGTCGTCGTGCTGGTCGGCGACGCCGAGGAGCGTGCGACGCAGGCGCTCGTACGGTGGGACCCGGCCGGGTACGCTTCCCGGGAGCTCGCGGAGCGGGTCGAGCTCGCGCTGCCCCCGTCGGTCCGCATGGCGGCCGTCACCGGGCCTCGGGACGCCGTCGACACCCTGCTGGCGCGGCTCGACCTGCCGGACGCCGAGGTCCTCGGTCCGGTCCCCGTCCGGGAGGCCGAGGCCGGCGCGCTGGAACCGGACGTCCGGGCGATCGTGCGCGTGCCGCGGTCCCGGGGCGCCGCACTCGCGAAGGCCGTCGCGGCGTCGCTGGCGGTGCGCAGCGCCCGTCGCGAGGGCGGATCGGTCCGCGTGGTCCTGGACCCGACGGAGCTGGGGTGAGCGACCGGATGATCGACGCCGTGGTGTTCGACCTCGGCAACGTGCTGGTGGGCTGGGACCCGTACCGGCCGTTCGTCGGTCGCCTGCCGGCGCGCGAGGTCGAGGCCTTCTTCACGGACCTCGACTTCATGGCCTTCAACCACCACCAGGACGCGGGCCGATCCTGGGCCGACGCGCGCCAGGCGCTTGCGGCCAGCGCCCCCGAGCACCTGCCCGCGCTGGACCTGTACGTCGCGCACTTCGCGGACACGCTGGTCGGTCCGGTGCCGGGCTCGGAGCGGCTGGTGCGGGACCTGGCGGCGCTCGGGGTCCGCCTCCTCGGGCTGACCAACTGGTCGGCCGAGACGTTCCACCTCGCCGAGCCGGCGGCACCGGCGATCGGGCTGCTCGAGGACGTGCTGGTCTCGGGTGAGGTCGGCGTGGCAAAGCCCGACCCGCGGATGTTCGGGCTGCTGACGCAGCGCTACGGCCTGGACCCGCGGCGGACTGTGTTCGTCGACGACTCCGCCACCAACGTCGCCGCGGCGGCCGCGTCCGGGTTCGACGCGCTGCTGTTCACGTCGGCGGACGCCCTGCGCGCGGACCTGGTCGCGCGCGGGCTCGCGCTGCCGCGCACCTAGGATCGACGCCATGCGACTGCTCTTCGCCGGAACCCCCGCGGCCGCGGTGCCGTCGCTCGAGGCGCTCCTCGCCTCCCGTCACGAGGTGGTCGCCGTCCTCACGCGCCCCGACGCCCGCTCCGGGCGTGGCCGCTCGTCGGCGCCGAGCGAGGTGAAGGCGCGCGCCCTGGAGGCTGGGCTCGAGGTGCTGACGCCGCAGCGACCACGCGACGAGGACTTCCAGGCGAGGCTGGCGGAGCTCGAGGTCGACGCGGCACCGGTCGTCGCCTACGGCGCGCTGATCCCGCCCGCCCTGCTCGACGTGCCCGTGCACGGCTGGGTGAACCTGCACTTCTCGGTCCTGCCCGCCTGGCGGGGTGCGGCGCCGGTGCAGCACGCGATCATCGCGGGCGACGAGGTCACGGGCGCGTCGACGTTCCGACTCGAGGCGGGCCTGGACACCGGGCCGGTCTTCGGGTTCCTCACGGAGACGATCCGCCCGCGCGACACGTCGGGCGACCTGCTCGGGCGCCTCGCCGTGGCCGGCGCCGGTCTGCTGGTGCAGACCCTCGACGCGCTGGAGGACGGCATCCTCAGCCCCGTCGACCAGACCACCGACGGGGTCAGCCTCGCGCCGAAGATCGAGGTCGACGACGCCCGGGTGCGCTGGTCGCACCCGGCGCACGCCGTCGACCGGCGGATCCGCGGCTGCACGCCGGCGCCGGGCGCGTGGACGACGCTGCCCGACGGCTCCCGGCTGGGTCTGGCACCGGTCCGCCTCGTCCCGGAGGTGGCGGACCTCGCGCCGGGGCAGCTGCTCGTCGGCAAGAAGGAGGTGCTCGTCGGGACCGGCGGGCACGCGGTACGGCTGACCGAGGTGACCCCGCAGGGCAAGCGCGCGATGGCGGCGGCCGACTGGGCGCGCGGCGCCCGGCTCGACGCGGACGTCGTGCTCGGGGGTGCCGCATGAGCCCCACCGACGACCGGCGCGACCCGCAGGGCCGCCAGCGCGGAGCGGCCAGGTCGCAGGGGCGCACGCAGCGGTCCGCCGCCGCTCCCTCGCAGCGCCGCCGGGGCAGCGACCCGGCCCGCACGGCCGCGTACGACGTCCTGCGCGCCGTCGCGGGCACCGACTCGTACGCCAACCTCGTGCTCCCGCCGCTGCTGCGGGAGCGCCGGATCACCGGGCGCGACGCCGCGTTCGCCACCGAGCTCGCGTACGGCACGCTGCGTCTCCAGGGTCGGTACGACGCGATCATCGCGCAGGCGTCGTCCCGCGCGGTCGACACCATCGACGCCCCCGCCCTCGACGTGCTGCGGCTCGGCGTCCACCAGCTGCTCGGCATGCGCGTGCCCGCCCACGCCGCGGTCTCGGAGACCGTCGGGCTGGCCCGCGAGCAGCTGGGCACCGGACCTTCGCAGTTCGTCAACGCCGTCCTGCGCGCGGTCGGGCGCGAGACGCCGGAGGTCTGGGAGGAGCGGATCGCCGACGCCGCCGGCGACGACGAGCTCGCTCGGCTCTCGGTCGTCGAGAGCCACCCGCTGTGGGCCGTCCGCGCGCTGCGCGAGGCCCTGGTGGGCAACGGTCGCTCGGCCGACGAGGTCGGCGCGCTCCTCGCGGCCGACAACGTCGCTCCGCGCGTGACGATAGTCGCCCGGCCGGGCCTGGCGGGGACCGACGAGGTCGTCGACGACGCCGGCGACGGCGTGGGCACGGTCGGCGCCCTCGCACCGACGGCGGTCGTCCTGTCCGGGGGCGACCCGGCGGCCCTTCCCAGCGTCCGCGACGGTCGCGCCGGGGTGCAGGACGAGGGCAGCCAGCTGGTCGCGCTCGCGCTCACGGAGGCGCCGCTGGACGGCCCGGACGAGCGCTGGCTCGACCTGTGCGCCGGCCCCGGGGGCAAGGCGGCGCTGCTCGCGGCCGTCGCCGGGGAGCGCGGCGCCCGCATCGTCGCCAACGAGGTGCAGCCGCACCGCACCCGCCTGGTGGAGCAGGCGCTGCGCGCGGTGCCCGCGGACGCGGTCGAGGACGTGCGGACGGGCGACGGCCGGACGGTCGGCACCGACGAGCCGGGCTCGTTCGACCGCGTGATGGTCGATGCGCCGTGCACCGGTCTCGGCGCCCTCCGCCGGCGTCCGGAGGCGCGGTGGCGCCGGTCGCCGGCCGACCTCGCGGGCCTGAGCGCGCTGCAGCGCGACCTGTTGGTCTCGGCGCTGCGGGCGGTGCGGCCCGGTGGCGTCGTCGCCTACGTCACCTGCTCGCCGCACCTCGTCGAGACGCAGCTCGTCGTCAAGGACGCGCTCCGCGCCGCGGGCCGGGCAGGGATCGAGGTCGAGCCGGTGGACGCGCGCGCGGTCGTGCGCGGGATCGCCCCCGGGGGAGTCGTCGAGCTGGACGACGCGCGGACGGACGTGCAGCTGTGGCCGCACGTGCACGGGACCGACGCGATGCACCTGACGCTCCTGCGCCGGACGTCCTGACCCCCTCTAGGCTGGCCGGGTGCCTGCGCTGATCAACCCGAGCATCCTGTCCGCCGACTTCGCCAACCTCGAGCGCGACCTCCAGGCGATCTCGACCGCCGACTTCGTGCACGTCGACGTCATGGACAACCACTTCGTGCCGAACCTGACCCTCGGCCTGCCCGTGGTGACGCGGATCGCCGAGGTCTCGCCCGTCCCGCTCGACGTGCACCTCATGATCGAGGACGCCGACCGGTGGGCACCCGAGTACGCCGCGGCCGGCGCGGCCTCCGTGACGTTCCACGCCGAGGCGACGCAGGCACCCGTGCGGCTGGCCCGGGAGCTGCGGTCGCGCGGCGTCCGGGCGGGGATCGCGCTGCGGCCCGCCTCGCCGGTCGAGCCGCTGCTCGACCTCCTGCCGGAGTTCGACATGGTGCTGGTGATGACGGTCGAGCCCGGCTTCGGCGGCCAGTCGTTCATCGAGGGGATGCTGCCGAAGATCCGCCGCGCCCGTGCCGTCCTGGACGCCTCCGGCGGGGACACGTGGATCCAGGTCGACGGCGGAGTCGCGCGCGACACCATCGGCCGGATCGCCGCCGCCGGCGCGAACGTGTTCGTCGCGGGCTCCGCGGTCTACGGTGCGCCCGACATCGCGGTCGAGATCGCGGCCCTGCGGGCGCTGGCGGACGCGGACGCCTGACCGGCGGGAATGTCCCGTGTGGCATGATCGTTGGCGCAGTACGAACACACAACACGTGCTCCGGGGTCGGTGTAATTCCGAGCCGGCGGTGACAGTCCGCGACCCGCACGGTCCGCAAGGATCAGGCGGTTGACCTGGTGGAACTCCAGGACCGACGGTGAAAGTCCGGATGGGAGGATCACGTGGCGGCGCTCTGTGCGCCGTGGTTGCGGGATCACTCCTGCCGCCCAGACCCCGGAGCGATCGCGCCCGGAGGTGACACATGGCCCGCACCGAGACCGGTGTGCGCGCACCCTCCGAGACCGACGCCATGCGGCGGGCGCTCGAGATCGCGCGGCGCGGGCCCGCGAACGGCCCCAACCCCCGCGTCGGTGCCGTGCTCCTGAGCCCGTCCGGCGAGCTGATCGGCGAGGGCTGGCACCGCGGAGCCGGCACGCCGCACGCCGAGGTCGCGGCGCTGACGGACGCGGCCGAGCGGGGGATGTCGACGCGCGGGGCGACCGCCGTCGTCACCCTCGAACCGTGCAACCACACCGGCCGCACGGGCCCGTGCTCCGTGGCACTGCTCGACGCCGGGGTCGCACGCGTGGTCGTCTCGGTGCCCGACCCCAACCCGGTCGCCGCCGGGGGAGCCGAGCGGCTGCGTGCCGCGGGCGTCGAGGTCGAGACCGGGCTGCTGGCCGACGAGGGACGGGCACTCCTGGGCGCCTGGCTGCCCTCCGTCGAGCGCGGTCGCCCGTTCGTCACCCTGAAGATCGCCACCTCGCTGGACGGGCGCATCGCCGCCGCGGACGGCTCGAGCCGGTGGATCACCTCGGAGGTCTCGCGGCACCACGCGCACGACCTGCGCGCCGAGGTCGACGCCATCGCGGTCGGGACCGGCACCGCCCTGGCCGACGACCCGTCGCTGACCGCACGCAACGCGGCCGGGGAGCTGCACGGAGACCAGCCGCTGCGGGTGGTCGTCGGCCACCGCGACCTCCCGCCGGACGCCCGCGTGCGCGGCCCGGGCGGCGAGCTGGTCCACGTCCGGACGCACGACCCCGCGGAGGTGCTGGGCGTGCTCTCCGCGCGCGAGGTCCGGCACCTGCTCGTCGAAGGCGGCCCCACGCTCGCCGCCGCATTCCTGCGGGCGGGGCTCGTCGACGAGGTGCACGCCTACGTCGCACCCGTCCTGCTCGGCTCCGGACCGTCCGCCATGGCCGACCTCGGCGTCACCAGCATCGGCGGCGCCCTGCGCCTGACCACCCGATCCGTCATCCCGCTCGGTCCCGATGTCCTTGTCGTCGCGACCGTCGACTCGCACCACGCCCCGCACAGCCCCACGGAGGAGCACTGATGTTCACCGGAATCGTCGAGGAGATCGGCACCGTCGAGGCCATCGAGCATGACCCCAACGGGTCAGACGCCCGTCTGCGGGTCCGCGGCCCGCTCGTCGTGTCCGACGCCCACCTGGGCGACTCGATCAGCGTCTCCGGCGTCTGTCTCACGGTGACGGAGCTCCCGGGTGACGGCACGTTCTTCGCGGACGTCATGCCCGAGACCCTGCGCCGCAGCGCGCTGGAGGACGTCGGCGTGTCGAGCCCGGTCAACCTCGAGCGCGCGCTGCCGGTCGGCGGCCGGTATGGCGGGCACGTCGTGCAGGGTCACGTCGACGGCGTCGGCACCATCCTGAGCCGGTCGCCCGGGCCGCGGTGGGACGACATCGAGATCGGCCTCGCGCCGGAGCTCGCGCGGTACGTCGCCGAGAAGGGGTCGATCGCCGTCTCGGGCATCTCGCTCACGGTCACCCACGTCACCGACGAGTCGTTCGGAGTCTCCCTCATCCCGACCACGCTCGAGGCGACGACCCTCGGCACGCTCGCGCCCGGCGCGCGGGTCAACCTGGAGGTCGACGTGCTGGCCAAGTACACCGAGCGGCTGCTCTCGTCGGCGGGGATCCTGCGATGACCGCCCCGACCGGCGTGCGGACCGGCACCGTCGAGGAGGCGCTCGAGGCGCTGCGCGCGGGGCGTCCGGTGCTCGTGGCGGACTCGCCCGACCGCGAGAACGAGGCGGACGTCATCCTCGCCGCCCAGTCGGCGACGCCCGAGTGGATCGCGTGGACCATCCGGCACTCGTCGGGCTACCTGTGCGCGCCCATGCCGGCGTCGCGGGCTGACGCGCTCGACCTGCCGCTGATGGTGCCGCACAGCCAGGACCCGCGGCGCACGGCGTACACGGTGACGGTGGACGCGGCGACCGGGGTGACCACCGGCATCTCGGCGTCCGACCGCGCGCGCACCCTGCGCGTGCTGGCCGACCCCGCGTCGGGCCGCGAGGACCTCATCCGGCCCGGCCACGTGCTCCCGCTGCGGGCCGTGCCCGGTGGCGTGCTGCACCGGGCGGGCCACACCGAGGCGGCCGTCGACCTGTGCCGGCTCGCCGGCCTGGAGCCCGTCGGCGCCATCGCCGAGCTGGTGAACGACGACGGCACGATGACCCGGCTGGACGTGGCATCGCAGCTGGCGGAGGCCGAGGGCCTAGTCCTGCTGACCATCGAGGACATCGTCGCGTGGCGCACGCAGCACGGGGACGACGTCACGGCCGAGGCGGCCGTCGCCGCGCCGCCCAAGGACCGCGTGCACGCGACCCACACGGCGTACCTGCCGACGAAGCACGGCGACTTCCGCATCCACGGCTACCGCGACCTGCGCACGGGCGCCGAGCACGTGGCTCTCGTGCCGACCGCCGGGCTGGCCGAGGCGCCGGTGGTCCGCGTGCACTCCGAGTGCCTGACCGGAGACGCCTTCGGCTCCGCCCGGTGCGACTGCGGCCCCCAGCTGGACGCCGCGCTCGAGCTGGCCGCCGAGCAGGGCGGCGCCGTCATCTACCTGCGGGGGCACGAGGGCCGGGGCATCGGGCTGCTCGCCAAGGTGGCGGCCTACGCGTTGCAGGACGAGGGTCGGGACACGGTCGAGGCCAACCTCGACCTCGGCTGGCCCGCGGACCGGCGCGAGTACGGCGCCGCGGCGGCGATCCTCACCGACCTCGGCGTGCAGCGCATCACCCTCCTCACCAACAACCCGGCGAAGGTGGCCGGGCTGCGCGCCCACGGGATCGACGTCGCGGAGATCCACAGCCTCGAGGTGGGCCGCACGCCGCAGAACGAGGCCTACCTGCGCACCAAGGCGACATCGATGGGGCACCTGCTCCACCTGCCGCCCGGCACGGAGCGGGAGCCCATCGCGGTCTCGCCCGTGCACGCCACGCCGGCGACGCCCGGCGCGGACCACGACGACCACGCGTTCGAGAACCTGGAGGACCTGGCATGAGCGGTGCTGGAGCACCCACCCTGACCGTCGACGGGACCGGCCTGAAGGTCGTCGTCATCGCGGCGAGCTGGCACACCGTCGTCATGGACGGCCTGCTCGCGGGCGCGCAGCGGGCGCTGGAGGCCGCGCACGTCGAGGACGTCACGATCGTCCGCGTGCCGGGCACCTTCGAGCTCCCGGTCGCGGCGCAGGTCGCCGCCGCCGGCGGTGCCGACGCCGTCGTCGCGCTCGGCGTCGTCATCCGCGGCGGCACGCCGCACTTCGAGTACGTCTGCCAGGGCGCGACGCTCGGCCTCACGGACGTCGGGATCCGCACGGGCGTCCCCGTCGGGTTCGGCGTGCTCACCTGCGACAACGAGGAGCAGGCACTGGACCGCGCCGGTCTCGAGGGGTCGCACGAGGACAAGGGCGCCGAGGCCGCGGAGGCCGCCGTCGCGACCGTGGTCGCCCTGCGCGCCCTTCGTCCGGTGCCGTCTAGAGTGCCCGCGTGAAGACCTTCGACACCCTGTTCGCCGAGCTCTCGGAGAAGGCTGCCACCCGCCCCGCGGGCTCCGGCACGGTCGCGGAGCTGGACACCGGCGTGCACGGCATCGGCAAGAAGGTCGTCGAGGAGGCCGCCGAGGTCTGGAT
Source organism: Cellulomonas sp. P5_E12 (assembly GCF_054049315.1). NCBI lineage: Bacteria > Bacillati > Actinomycetota > Actinomycetes > Micrococcales > Cellulomonadaceae > Cellulomonas > Cellulomonas sp. P5_E12. Next base: position 67,945 of record NZ_JBFUMP010000007.1, read on the forward strand.
GGCGGCCGAGCACGAGTCGGACGAGCGGGCGGCCGAGGAGATCTCGCAGCTCCTCTACCACCTGCAGGTGCTGATGATCGCGCGCGGCCTGACGCTCGCCGACGTCTACACCCACCTCTGAGGAGAACGACCGTGCTGAGGATCGCCGTCCCGAACAAGGGCTCCCTGTCCGAGCCCGCCGTCGAGATGCTCAAGGAGGCCGGGTACCGCCAGCGTCGCGACTCCCGCGAGCTCGTGCTGCCCGACCCGGACAACGACGTCGAGTTCTTCTTCCTGCGCCCGCGGGACATCGCCGTGTATGTGGGGGCGGGCACGGTCGACGTCGGTATCACCGGCCGCGACCTCATGCTCGACTCGGAGTCCGAGGCCGTCGAGCACCTGCCGCTCGGGTTCGCTCGCTCGACGTTCCGGTTCGCCGGGACGGCGGGGGAGTGGAGCGACGTCGCGCAGGTGGGCGGTCGCCGGGTCGCGACGTCCTACCCGGTGCTGGTCGCGTCGTACCTGAAGTCGCTCGGCATCCACCCCTCGGGTGTCGTGCGCCTCGACGGTGCGGTCGAGTCGGCGATCAAGCTCGGCGTCGCCGACGTGATCGCGGACGTCGTCGAGACGGGCACCACGCTGCGCGCTGCCGGGCTGGAGATCTTCGCCGACCCGATCCTGCGCTCGGAGGCCGTGCTGGTGCGCCGTTCCGACGGTGCCGAGCCGGCCGGCCTCGACGTGCTGACGCGGCGGCTGCAGGGCGTGCTCACGGCCCGCGAGTACGTGCTCATGGACTACGACGTGCCGCTCGACCTGGTCGACCGGGCCGTCGCGATCACGCCCGGCCTCGAGTCGCCGACGGTGTCACCGCTGCACAACCGCGACTGGGCGGCCGTGCGGGCGATGGTCCGTCGCGACCAGACCAACCGGGTGATGGACTCCCTGTACGACATCGGTGCGCGCGCGATCCTCGTGACGTCGATCCACGCGTGCCGACTCTGAGCGGTCCAGCCGTGGACGACCTGACGGCACCGTTTCGGCCGCGGTTCGCTCGCGTCGTCACCCTGGTCATGGCGCTCGTCGTGATCGCCCTCACCATCGCGATCATGCTGGCCCTGCCCATCCTCACGGCCGGCGACCGGCTCGGCTTCGCGATCGTCGGGGGTCTCATCGCCTGGTTCTTGTGGCGCCAGGCGTCGGTCGTCGCCCGCGTCGACGACGAGGGGCTGACCGTCCGGAACCTCGTCTTCACGCGCCGGCTCGAGTGGGCCGAGATCGTGTCCGTGCGGTTCGGGTCCGGGCGGCCGTGGGTGCAGCTCGACCTCGCCGACGGAGACACGCTCGCGGTCATGGGCATCCAGCGGGCCGACGGCCCGTTCGCCGAGTCCGAGGCGCGCCGCCTGGCGACGCTCGTCGCGATGCACACGACGACGCAGCGGGACGACTAGAGACCGACGGCGTGCACTCCCGCGGCCGCCGCGGCGAGGAACGCCGCGGGATCCTGTTCGAGGCCGCGGCCCATGGTCGAGAGCCGGACCGGGGTGTCCGCGAGCGCCGCGAGCAGATCGTCACCGGCGGCCACCTCGACCAGCCGGTGCCGGCCGCCGAGCGTCGCTGCCTGCTCGCTGACCCGTCGTCCGAGCTCGCCGTCGAGGACCGGCACGACGACGTCGGCGGGCGCGAGCGCCACCCGGCCGTAGGCGGTGAGCGAGTGGTGCGACACCCCGAGGTGCCGCTCCCGCGCGTCCGCGCCGGACACGCGCAGCGACGCGACCGGTCKCCCGCCGAGCGCGGCGGTCGCGTTGACCGCCTCGCCCGCCGCGACCCCGGAGAAGCCCCACCGCGTGCCCGTGCCGAGGTTGCCGGGGCCCTGCGCGACGACCACGAGGTCGGCGCCGACGACGTGCCTCGCGGCGAGCAGGCCCGTGTGCACGGTGACCGCCTCGAGGTCGCCGCCGAACGCCTGACCGGTCGTGACGCAGGCCTCGATCCATCCCGCGGACCGCAGTCCCGCGATCGTGCGGGAGAACCAGGCCGGCAGCGCCCCTCCGTCGGTCATCACGTACGCGACCCGCGGCGGCGTCCGGCCCGCCCGCGATGCGGCGAACCGCGCGCCGGCGACGACCGCCGGCAGGGCTGAGTGCAGGTCGGCGACCACCACCGGCAGGCCGTCGAGGTCGTCGGCGTCCCGCAGGAGCTCGTGGTGCGGCGACTCCTGGTCGTCGACCCCCAGCACCATGGCCTGCAGGGGCGTGTAGCGGGCCTTGACCAGGTGACCCGGCCCGTCGGGCGGGTCGACCGGCGGGCGGTCCGGCAGGGCGATGACCAGCGCGTAGCCCCCGGTCCCCAGCCCGCGGGCCAGCGCCGAGACGTTGAGCAGCACGCGGTCGCCGATCTCGGGGCTGCCGACCAGGGCGGGGAACGCCAGGGCGCGAACCGTGTCGCCGGCCGTCGCGGTGCCCACGGGAGCCTCGAGCTCGACCCTGACCTCGGCCGCACCCGGCCACGTGGACCCGAGCGACACCACGACACCCGCACGCCACGTGATCACACGCCCACGCTACCGGCCACTACGGTGGTCCCCGATGGCCGCCCAGATCGCCCCCGCCGAACGCCTGCTCAACCTCGTCATCGCCCTGGTCAACACCGCCGGGCGGATGACCAAGGAGCAGGTGCGCACCAGCGTCGCCGGGTACCAGGAGGCACCGTCGGACGACGCCTTCGAGCGGATGTTCGAGCGCGACAAGGACACGCTGCGCGACCTCGGCATCCCGATCCTCACCGTCACCGACGCGGGCCACGGCGACGACATCGGCTACCGGGTCGACCTCGACGCCTACGCCCTGCCGCCGCTGGACCTCACCGCGGCGGAGCTCGGGGTGCTCGCCATGGCGGCGCAGGTGTGGCAGGACCAGTCCGTCCGCGCGGACACCACGCGCGCCCTGACCAAGCTCCGCGCGGTCGGCGACGCCCCCGAGTCGACCGACCTGGTCGCCGGGCTCGCGCCGCGCGTCCGGGCGGGCGGCGGGGCGTTCGGGCCCCTGGTCGACGCCGTCCAGGCGCGGCAGGCGGTCCGGTTCACGTACCGCGCCGCGACGACGGGCGAGGTGCGCGAGCGCACCGTCGAGCCGTGGAAGCTGCTGGCGCGGCGCGGCGGCTGGGTGCTCGTGGGCCGCGACCGCGACCGGGGCGCCAGCCGATCCTTCCGGTTGAGCCGGTTGGAGGGAGTGGTCCGGACGGTCGGCGAGCCCGGCTCGTTCACGGCACCGACGGCCGAGGAGCTGGCGGAGGCGCTGCAGACCTGGGGGAGCGGGCCGGAGCGCATCGCGACGCTCGCCATCCTCCCGGAGCGCGCGAGCGCCGCACGGGCGCGGGCGGTACCCGCCCCGCCCGACGAGCCCGAGCAGCCCGTCGCGGGCCGCGACATCGTCCACGTGCCGTTCCGCGCCCAGTGGGAGCTCGCCGAGGAGCTCGTCGGCTACGGCGACGCGGTCGTCGTGCTCGCCCCCGCCGGCCTGCGGAGCTCGGTGCTGCACCTGCTGCGCACGGCGGCGACGCTCGACCAGGAGGTGCCCACCGATGGCTGAGCGCGCGAGCGACAGGCTCCTGCGCCTGCTCGGCATGATCACGTACCTGGACCGCCACGACGAGGTCTCGGTGGAGGCGATCGGGTCGCAGTTCGGCGTGAGCAACCGGCAGGTGATGGACGACATCGACACGCTCTGGGTCACCGGCACCCCGGGGTACTACCCGCACGACCTCATCGACTTCGACGCGGCCTCCTACGAGCAGGGTGTGGTCCGGCTGACGGAGTCGCGGGGGATGACGCGGCCGCTGCGGCTCGGTGCCCGCGAGGCCGTCGTGCTCGTCGCCGCCCTGCGCGCGATCGACTCCGCCCTCGGGGACGCGCTGGAGCCCGAGAACGCCGCCGTCCTGCGGTCGGCACTGGCCAAGCTCAGCGCGGCCACGGGAGACGCGGCCGCGGCCGTGGACGTCCAGCTCGCCGTCGACGCCGCACCCGAGGTCGCCGCTGCGGTGGCGACGGCGCTGCGCCACGGGCGCCGGCTCCACCTGCGGTACGTCAACGCGTCCGACGTCACCACCGAGCGCGGCGTCGACCCGATCCGGCTGGTCACCGACGACGAGCGCTCCTACCTGCTCGCCTGGTGCCTGCTGGTCGACGGCGAGCGGCTGTTCCGGGTGGACCGCGTGCTCCATGCGGACGTGCTCGACACGCCGAGCGTGGACCACAAGGTGCGCGCCGGGGCCGACGTGTTCTCGCCCAGCGCCGAGGGTGAGCTGGTGACCCTCCACCTCACCAGCCGGGCGCGCTGGGTGGCCGAGACGACGCCGGTCGACGCCGTCCGCAACCTCGAGGACGGCTCGTTCGAGGTCGACGTCCGGGTGGTGCAGCACGCGTGGTTGCGGCACCTGGTGCTGCAGGTCGCGGACGACGTGATCGAGGTGCGTCCGGCCCGCGTGGCGCAGGAGGTCGCGGCGGCCGCTCGGGCCGCCCTGCGGGCCTACGGGGAGGTGGGCTGACCGTGCTGTGGTTCTCGATCTGGACGCTTCTCGTGCTGGCGACGCTGGCCGGCGCGTTCTTCCTGGGGCGGCGCCTGTGGCGGTCGGGCATCGCGCTCGGCCGCGAGCTGTCGCGCGCGGCGGACGTCGCTGCGCAGCTGGCCGACYGGGTCGACGAGCTGCAGGCGGCGCGCGGGGCCGTCGACACCGGGCCGACGCTCTTCGCCGACCCCGAGCCGTTGCGTGCCCGGCTGGCCGAGCTGCGGGCCGCGGCCGCGGGGCGGCGTGCCGAGCGCGAGGAGCGACGGATCGCCACCCGCAAGCGCTGGGCCGCGTACTGGCGCTGACCGGTTCTCGCCTGATCCCCAGGTGGCGCGGGTAGTATCACTCGGTCATCGACATACCGACGGAGGATCCGACGTGTTCCGAAACCTGAGCGCATGGCACGTGATCATCGTGCTGCTCGTGGTCGTCCTGCTGTTCGGCGCGAAGCGGCTGCCCGACCTGGCCAAGAGCGTGGGCCAGTCGATGAAGATCTTCAAGAGCGAGGTCCAGGACCTCAAGTCCGACGACGCCCCGGCCACGACCCCCGTGCCCCCCGCGGCGCCCGTACCCCCGGCCGCCGCTGCGACACCGCCCGTCGCGCCGGCTCCCGTGGAGCCGCAGTACGTCACCCCCGTCCGGCCCGTCGAGGCGCCGTCCGAGGGCACCACCCCGCCGAAGGTCTGACCCGCACGTGAACGCCCGCCGCGGGGGTGAACCCGGCGGCCGGATGCCGCTGCGAGCACATCTGGTCGAGCTTCGCCGCCGCCTCTTCCTCGCCGCCATCGGCGTCGTCATCGGGGCCGTGATCGGCTGGTTCCTCTACGACCCCGTCTTCACCGCGCTGCAGCAGCCGCTGGTGCGGGTCGCGGAGGAGCGCGACAGCCTCATCGCGCTGAACTTCTCCGGCATCGCCACGTCGTTCGACATGCGCGTGAAGATCTCGTTCTTCCTCGGCGTGATCATCTCCAGCCCCTRGTGGCTCTACCAGTTCTGGGCGTTCGTCACGCCCGGCCTGAACCACAAGGAGCGCGTGTACGCGTTCGGCTTCCTCGGCGTGGCCGTGCCGCTGTTCCTGGCGGGGGCGTTCGTGGCGTGGTGGGCGCTGCCCAACGCGGTCAAGCTCCTCACCGAGTTCACGCCGACGGGGGCCACCAACCTCATCGACGCGCAGACCTACCTCGGCTTCGTCATGCGGCTCATGCTGGCGTTCGGCATCGCGTTCCTGCTGCCCGTCGTCATGGTCGCCCTGAACTTCGCCGGCATCGGCACGGCCGCCACGTGGCGCAAGGGCTGGCGGTGGGCCGTGATGATCGCGTTCGTGTTCGCGGCCGTGATGACGCCGACGCCCGATGCGATGACGATGCTCGCGGTGGCCCTGCCCATCTGCGGCCTCTACTTCGTGGCGCTCGGCATCTGCGTGCTCCACGACCGCCGCGTGGACCGGCGCCGCGTCGCCGCGGGCCTCCCACGCCTCGACGGGACGATGGACGACGAGCCCGGCGGCGCGGGAGCGGCCGCGTGATCCACCTCGGCGTGGTCGTCAACCCGACCGCCGGCAAGGGACGCGGCACGCAGGCGGGCCGGCGCGCGCACGAGCTCCTGCGGGCGCATGGGCACAAGGTCGAGGACCTGTCGGCCGCGACGCTCGCGCAGGCCACCGACCGCGCGCGGGCGGCCGCGGTGCAAGGGCTCGACGCCCTCGTCGTCGTCGGCGGCGACGGCATGGTGCACCTCGGCGTCAACGTGGTGGCCGGCACCGGCCTGCCGCTGGGCATCGTCGCCGCGGGCACCGGCAACGACATCGCCCGCACGCTCGCGCTGCCGCGCGGGGACGTCGAGGCGTCGGTGGCCGCGATCGAGCACGGCCTCCTGGACGGGCCGCGCCGCATCGACGCCGTGCGCGTGGGGTCGCCGGAGCACGCGGCGCACGAGTGGTACCTCGGCGTGCTGTCCTGCGGGTTCGACGCCGCGATCAACGCGCGTGCCAACGAGATGACCTGGCCCAAGGGGTCGGGCCGCTACGTCCGGGCGCTCGCCGCCGAGCTGGGCCGGTTCCGGCCGTACGGGTACCGCGTGACGCTGGACGACGCGGTGTGGGAGTCGGCCGGCACCCTCGTGGCGGTCGCCAACGTGCCCTGGATCGGGGGTGGGCTCAAGATCGCGCCCGACGCCGTGGTCGACGACGGCCTGCTCGACGTCGTCGTCGCGGGACCGTTCAGCAAGCCGGGCGTCGTGAAGATCTTCCCCGGCATCTACCGGGGCCGGCACGTGGGCCACCCGGCGGTCGAGGTCATGCGCAGCCGGTCGGTGCTCATCGAGCCGCTCACCGACCTCGGCGCGCTCCCGCCCGCCGCCTTCGCCGACGGCGAGCGCATCGGCCCGCTCCCGTTGCGCGTGACGGTCGACCCCGGGGCGCTGTCGGTCCTCTGCTGAGCGGGCTGAGCGCGGCGTACGGGCCACCGCGCGCGGCGTGTGCCTAGGGTGTGCCTGTGGTGTCCCGCTCCCGCAAGACAGGCCCGCCGTCCCCGTCGTCGTCGCAGGCGGAGCCCTCACCGGCCGAGAGGTTCGCCGCCGCCCGCCGCCGGGCCGAGGTCGACCGCAGCGAGCTCGGCCAGTTCCGGGAGCTGCTGGGCTTCCCGCTCGACGAGTTCCAGGTCGACGCGTGCCAGGCGCTCGAGCGCGGCAGCGGCGTCCTCGTCGCGGCACCGACCGGCGCGGGCAAGACCGTCGTCGGGGAGTTCGCGGTCCACCTGGCGCTCACCTCGGGCCGCAAGGCGTTCTACACCACGCCCATCAAGGCGCTCTCCAACCAGAAGTACTCGGACCTGGTCCGCCGCTACGGCCCCGAGCGCGTCGGCCTGCTCACCGGCGACACGACGATCAACGGCGAGGCGCCCGTGGTCGTCATGACGACCGAGGTGCTCCGCAACATGCTCTACGCGGGCTCGCCGACTCTCCAGGGGCTCGGGTTCGTCGTCATGGACGAGGTGCACTACCTCGCGGACCGGTTCCGCGGACCCGTGTGGGAAGAGGTGATCATCCACCTCACCGACGACGTGCAGCTGGTCTCCCTCTCCGCGACCGTGTCCAACGCGGAGGAGTTCGGCGACTGGCTGGCCACCGTGCGCGGCGACACGACGGTGGTCGTGAGCGAGCACCGGCCGGTCCCGCTGGGCCAGCACGTCCTGGTACGCGGGGACCTCCTCGACCTGTACGCCGGTCACGTGGACCCCACCGACCCCGGCGTCGACCCGCCGATCAACCCCGACCTCACGCACCTGCTGCGCCGGAGCAACCGCGAGGAGGTGGGACAGCCGCGCCGAGGTCCGCGCGACCGGAGCGGGCGCCCACGACCGGGTGGTGGAGCTCGCCCCGGCGGTGGCCGACCGACGCCGCGGTTCGCCGTCGTCGACGCCCTCGACCGGGACGGTCTGCTGCCGGCGATCGTCTTCATCTTCTCCCGCGCGGGGTGCCAGGGGGCCGTCCAGCAGTGCCTCGCGGCCGGCGTCCGTCTCACCACGCCGGCGGAGCAGAGCGAGATCCGCCGCATCGTCGAGGAGCGCTGCGCCGCGGTGCCGCCCGAGGACCTCGACGTGCTCGGCTACTGGGAGTTCGCCGACGCCCTGTCGCGCGGGGTGGCCGCGCACCACGCGGGGATGCTGCCGCTGTTCAAGGAGACCGTCGAGGACCTGTTCTCGCGGGGACTGGTCAAGGTCGTGTTCGCGACGGAGACGCTGGCGCTCGGCATCAACATGCCGGCGCGGTCCGTCGTCATGGAGAAGCTGGTCAAGTGGGACGGCTCCAACCACGTGGACGTCACCCCGGGGGAGTACACCCAGCTGACCGGCCGGGCGGGCCGCCGCGGCATCGACACGGAGGGGCACGCCGTCGTCGTCGCCCACCCGGGGCTCGACCCGGTGCAGCTGGCCGGGCTGGCGTCCAAGCGCCTCTACCCGCTGCGCTCGAGCTTCCGACCCACCTACAACATGGCGGTCAACCTCGTGGCGCAGGTGGGCCGCGACCGGGCGCGTGAGGTCCTGGAGACGTCCTTCGCGCAGTTCCAGGCCGACCGGGGCGTGGTCGGCCTCGCGCGGCAGGCACAGGGGCACGCAGAGGCCCTGGAGGGGTACGCCCGCGCGATGGTCTGCCACCAGGGGGACTTCGCGGAGTACGCGGCGCTGCGGCGCGAGATCACGGCGCGCGAGAAGGACCTGACCCGTGCCGAGGCGCAGGCGCGCCGGGCCGAGGTGGCGCGCACGCTGGAGGGCCTGCGCGTCGGTGACGTCCTCGAGATCCCGGTGGGCCGCCGGTCCGGTCATGCGGTCGTCATCGACCCCGGCGGCGACGCAGGCTTCGACGGTCCGCGCCCCACCGTGCTCACCGTCGACCGTCAGGTGCGCAAGCTCACGGTCGCCGACGTCGGCACCGGCGTGCGCACCGTCGGGTTCCTCCGCGTGCCCAAGGGCTTCACCGCGCGGGTCCCTGCGGCGCGACGGGATCTCGCCGCCTCCCTGCGGTCGTCGGTCGGCGCCGACAAGGGGCCCACCCGCAAGGACCGGCCCAAGGGCGGCCAGCGCGCCGCGGCCGACGACGCCGAGATCGCCGCGCTGCGGCGCCGCCTGCGAGCCCATCCCTGCCACAGCTGCCCGGACCGCGAGGAGCACGCCCGCTGGGCGGAACGCTGGGCCCGGCTGGCGGGGGAGCACGACGCCCTCGTCGCCCGGATCGCCGGTCGCACCGGGTCGATCGCGGCGGTGTTCGACCGCATCTGCGACGTGCTGCAGCGGTTGGGCTACCTCGCGCAGACCTCAGACGACGCCGGCCGCGGCGCACTCCAGGTCACCGACGACGGGCGCTGGCTGCGCCGGATCTACGCGGAGAACGACCTGCTGCTGGCCGAGTGCCTGCGGCGCGGCGTGTTCGACGAGCTCGACGCGCCCGGCCTGGCGGCCGCGATCTCCACGCTGGTGTACCGCTCGCGTCGCGACGACCAGGGCGAGCCGCGCATCCCCGGCGGCCCGAACAGCAGGCTCGGCGTCGCCCTCGACGCCACGGTGCGGGCGTGGTCGGAGCTCGACGACCTCGAGACCGCGCACAAGGTGGAGACGATCCAGCCGCTCGACGCCGGGCTGGTCGAGGCCGTGCACCGCTGGGCGGCCGGCCGGAGCCTCGACGCGGTGCTCAAGGGCAGCGAGCTGTCCGCCGGCGACTTCGTGCGCTGGTGCAAGCAGGTCATCGACGTGCTCGACCAGGTGTCCCAGGCCGCCCCGCACCAGCGCGTCCGGGACACTGCGCGGCAGGCCGTCGAGGCGCTCCGGCACGGGGTCGTGGCGTACTCGTCGGTGTAGCCGGGGCACGCGCTCGGGTGGAGGGGTCTGACCTGCCCTATCGTGTGCCGATGTGAGCTCGACCCTCTACCGCCACGGCGCCGTCCATACGTCCGCCGACCCGTTCGCCGAAGCCCTGCTCGTCGAGGACGGCACGGTCGTCTGGCTCGGCGCCGACGACACGGCGGACGGCATGGTGTCCCGCGCGGACGAGGTGATCGACCTCGATGGCGCGCTGGTCGCCCCGGGGTTCGTCGACGCCCACGTCCACGTGCTCGAGACGGGCCTCGCGCTCGAGAGCGTCGACCTGTCACCGGAGGCGGGCGTGCACACGCTGGCCGACGCGCTCGACGCCGTGCACCGCGCGGCCGCCATCACCCCGACAGGCTCGCCGGTGCTGGGCTTCGGCTGGGACGAGCTGCGCTGGCCGGAGGGCCGCCCGCCCACGCGCGAGGAGCTCGACGCGGCCGCGGGCGGTGCCCCCGTCTACCTCGCCCGCGTGGACGTCCACTCCGCGGTCGTCTCGAGCGCCCTGTCCCGCGACGCCGGCCTCGACCTGCTCCCCGGCTGGAGCTTCGACGGCCGCGTCGAGCGGGACGCGCACCACGCCGCCCGCGACGCCGCCCGCGCCGTCTCCCCGGAGCGTCGCACGGCGCTGTACCGCAAGGCCCTCGAGCACGCCGCGGCGCGGGGGGTCGTCTCCGTGCACGAGCACAGCGCCCCCTCGATCGACACCCGCGCCGGCCTGGTCGAGCTGCTCGAGCTCACGGCGGACCCGCGCGACGGGCTGCCACACCTCGTCGCCTACCGCGGGGAGGTGTGCGTGACCGTCGACGACGCCCGCGAGATCCTCGCGGCCATCCCCGGCCTCACCGGGATCGGCGGCGACCTCAACGTGGACGGCTCACTGGGATCGCACACCGCCGCCGTGCGGGCGCCGTACACCGACGCCGCCGGCGACCAGGGCGTGCTGTACCTGACCGCCGAGCAGATCTGCAACCACCTCACGGCCGTCACGCGTGCGGGCGTCCAGGCGGGCTTCCACGTCATCGGCGATCGCGCGATGGACGAGCTGTTGCTCGGCCTGCGCGCAGCCGTGGACGTGGAGGGTCCGGACGCGATCGCCCGGATGGGCCACCGCCTCGAGCACGCCGAGATGGTCGACGCCCCGACGCTCGCCGCCCTGGTGCTCCTCGGGGTGCGGCTCAGCGTGCAGCCGGCCTTCGACGCGGCGTGGGGCGGTCCCGACGGCATGTACGCCACCCGCCTCGGCGCCGGTCGGGCGGCGGCGCTGAACCCGTTCGCGGACCTGGCGGCCGCCGGCGTCCCGCTCGCGTTCGGCTCGGACTCACCCGTCACCGCCGTCGACCCCTGGGCCGGCGTGCGCGCCGCGGTGCAGCACCACGCCGCGGACCAGCGGATCTCKGCGCGCGCGGCCTTCCGCGCGTCCACCCGCGGCGGGTGGCGCGTCGCCGGCCTCGACCACACGGGCGCCGGCGAGCTTCGCGTGGGCTCCCCGGCCCACCTCGCCGTGTGGCGCGCCGAGCACCTGACCGTCCAGGCGGCGGAGGGACGGTTCTCGGCGTGGAGCACCGACGCGCGTGCGGGGATCCCGCTCCTGCCCGACATGTCGCCGGACGCGACGCCGCCGACGTGCCTGCGGACGGTCCGCGGTGGCGTCGTATTGCACGACACGTTCTGACCCGCCACCCGAGCGGATCGGGCCGAGCGGGTGAATTCTGCGGCGCGCGCGGTCGATCGGAACCGTCCCTTTCCACCGGATCCGACGACACGCGCGACGACACGCCGAGCCGAACGGTACAGACAGGACCGATGGTGCGCGGGTGACCTGCAGGTACGGCTCTCACCTGCGCCGACGCCGCCTTGACACGCCTCTGGATCTCGGTAGGTTCCTCAGGAGATCCACCGCGGCGACATGCCCACGACGACGTCGGGCCTGGGGAACGCGGTAGGGGGTAGGGCTCCGACCGGGCCCGCGTGTTCAGTAGACAACGGTCCGTGCGCCTGCACGCCGACCGGTACGAAGGACACGCGGGCCGGTCGGTCGGAGCACAGCCGGCTGTCGTACCCTCCTGGGGTGCCCGCCCGTGAACCCGCCCGCTGGTGGACTCTCGTCCTCGCCGTCACGGGTGGCGTGCTCACCCGCCTCGCGTTCCCTGCACCGGGATGGTGGGGCGCGGCCTTCGTCGGCGTGGCCCTCCTCTTCCTGGCCCTGCGTCGCGACAGCGCGCGCTGGAACGCCCTCGTCGGCCTCCTCTGGGGACTGTCGTTCGTCGGCCCCCTGATCACCTGGGCCAACGACGCCGTCGGCCAGGTGCCCTGGATCGCGCTCAGCACCCTCGAGGCCCTCTACTTCGCCCTGTTCGGCGCCGCGTGGGCCTGGGCACGCCGCGGCAACGCCGTGTGGCGCAGCGTCGGCCTGCAGGTCGTCGTCTTCACGATCCTCTTCGTCGCGACCGAGGAGCTGGCCGCGGCGTGGCCGTTCGGCGGGTTCCCGTGGGGGCGCCTGGCGTTCTCCCAGGCCGACTCTCCGCTCGCGGCGTTGGCCTCGCTCGGCGGCTCGCCCCTCCTGACCGCTGCCGTCGTCGTCATCGGCGTGCTGCTCGCCCAGATCCTGCTGGCCGCCCGCCGCCTGCGCGTCGGCCGCCTGGTGGCGTCCCTGGCCGTCGTGGCCGCCGTCCTGCTCGTGGGGCTCCTCGTCCCGCTCGACACGCAGGCGGAGAACGGGTCGCTGAAGGTGGGCGCCGTGCAGGGCAACGTCCCCGGCACCGGCCTCGACGCGTTCGGGCAGCGCGAGGCCGTGCTGGACAACCACGTGGAGGGCACGCTGGCGCTGCTCGACCAGGTGGAACCCGGCGACCTCGACCTGGTGCTGTGGCCGGAGAACGGCACCGACATCGACCCGCAGGTGGACCAGAAGGCCGCCGGTCTCATCGACGGCGCCGCCCAGGCCGTCGACGCGCCCATGCTCGTCGGCACGGTCCAGTACCCGCCCAGCGGCGGCCGCTACAACACCGCGGTGCTCTGGGAGCCTGGCGTCGGCATCACCGCCACGTACACCAAGCAGCACCCGGCGCCGTTCGCGGAGTACATCCCGATCCGCTCGTTCGTCCGGCACTTCTCGTCCGCCGTGGACCTGGTGACGCGCGACATGATCCCCGGCGACAAGCCCGGTTACGTCCCGCTCGACTCGGAGCGCCTCGGGCGGACCGTGGGCATCGGCGACGTCATCTGCTTCGAGGTCGCCTACGACGACATCGTGCGCGAGACCGTGCGCGCCGGGGGGGAGGTGCTGGTCGTGCAGACGAACAACGCCTCGTTCGGGGTGTCCGACGAGTCGACCCAGCAGCTCGCGATGTCCCGCATCCGCGCGATCGAGCACGGCCGCGCGACCGTGCAGATCTCCACGGTCGGGGTCAGTGCGGTCATCGAGCCCAACGGCGTGGTCAGCCAGCAGACCGGTCTCTTCACCGCCGAGCAGATGGTGGCTACCCTTCCTCTGCGCGACACGCTGACGCCCGCGACGAGGCTGGGCGCGTGGCCCGCATGGATCATCGATGCCCTCGCGGTGTGCGTGGTGCTCGCCGGTGTGGCCGGCGCACGCCGCATGCGTCGAGACGACCGGAACGGGACTGCCGCATGACCGAGACCCCGCAGCGCGTGCTGGTGGTCGTCCCCACGTACGACGAGCGCGAGAACCTGCCCGGTGCTCTCGCGCGCCTGCGCACGCACGTGCCGTGGGCGGACGTCCTGGTGGTCGACGACGGCTCGCCCGACGGCACCGGGGAGCTCGCGGAGAAGATCGCCGAGCGCGAGGCCGACGACGACGGCACCCGCCGCATCCACGTCCTGCACCGGTCGGGCAAGCTCGGCCTCGGGACCGCCTACGTCGCGGGCTTCGGGTGGGCGCTGCAGCGCGGTTACGACGTCGTCGTCGAGATGGACGCGGACGGCTCGCACCGGGCGCAGGATCTCCCGCTGCTGCTGGACCGGATCGCCGACGCCGACCTCGTGCTGGGTTCGCGCTGGGTCCCGGGCGGCAGCGTCGTGAACTGGCCGTTCAGCCGCCACGTGCTGTCCCGCGGGGCGAACACGTACACCCGGCTCGTGCTCGGCATCCCGCTCAAGGACGCGACCGGCGGCTTCCGCGCCTACCGCGCCGAGCTGCTGGAAGAGCTCACGCACGGCGACATCGCCTCGCAGGGCTACTGCTTCCAGGTCGACATGGCCTGGCGTGCCGTGAAGTCGGGCGCCCGCGTGGTCGAGGTGCCCATCACCTTCGTCGAGCGCGAGCTGGGCCACTCGAAGATGAGCCGCGCCATCGTGGTCGAGGCCCTGATCAGCGTGACCCGGTGGGGGATAGCAGAACGCTCCCGCCGTGTGGCGGGAGCGTTCCGTCGTACTAAGGGCTGAGAGCCTTAGGCGCTGCGGCGCAGCTTGCCCGAGCGGAGCAGGTCCAGGCGCTCGTCGAGCAGCTCCTGGAGCTCGCCTACGGTGCGGCGCTCGAGCAGCATGTCCCAGTGGGTGCGCGGCGGCTTGCCGGCCTTCACCTCGGGCTTGGACGCGTCACGCAGGAGCGCCTCCTCGCCGCACCGGCACTCCCACACCACCGGGACGTCGGCCTCGACCGAGAACGGCAGGATGATGGTGTGCCCGTTGGGGCAGTCGTAGTGAGCCTGGAGCCGGGGGGCGAACTCAACGCCGTCCTCGGTCTCCATGCTGTGGGACCCGATGCGCATGCCGCGCAGGGACCGGTTTGCCATCTTGGGGAACCTCCGTGCCGTTGTACGGCCGTCGAGAGTGAGAACTTCCACCGATGTCAACGGTGGTCGCCCCTCTAGTGTTCCAGGTCCACGTGAAGGTCTGGTGAACGCCGGTGGTGTGCGGGGGAGAGGCTTAGGGTTGCCCGGGTGAGCAATCCTTCCGCGCCGGTCCCCACGTCCACCACTCCAGCCTCCCGCACCGGCGGCGAGATGTCCTTCCGACAGCTCGGGGACAGCGGCCTCGTCGTCTCCGTGGCGGGTCTCGGGTGCAACACCTTCGGGGCCACGCTGCCGCCCGACGGCGTCCCGGCCCTGGTCGCGGCCGCCCTGGACGCCGGCATCACCTTCTTCGACACGGCGGACGTCTACGGCGGGACCCCGGGCCAGAGCGAGGAGCTCCTGGGCGCCGCCCTGGGCAGGGACCGCCAGGACGTGGTCGTCGCCACCAAGTTCGGCATGGACACCGGCGGGCTCAACGGCCCCGACTGGGGCGTCCGCGGTTCGCGCCGGTACGTGCGCCGGGCCGTCGAGAGCTCGTTGGCGCGGCTGGGCACCGACCACATCGACCTGCTCCAGATGCACGCCCCGGATCCCGTGACGCCGATCGAGGAGACCCTCGCCGCGCTGCAGGAGCTGGTGACCGAGGGCAAGGTCCGGTACCTGGGCTCGTCGAACTTCGCGGCGTGGCAGGTGGTGGACGCCGACTGGAGCGCCCGCACCGCCGGCACGTCGCCGTTCGTGTCCGCGCAGAACCGGTACAACCTGCTCGACCGTCGCGCGGAGGCGGAGCTGGTGCCCGCGCTGGAGCAGGTCGGGGTCGGGCTCATCCCGTACGTCCCGCTGGCCTCCGGACTGCTGACCGGCAAGTACCGGCGCGACGAGGCGGCGCCCGAGGGCACCCGGCTCACGCGCATGCCCGACCGGCTGGCGCGGGCGGACTTCGACCGCATCGACGCACTGGCGGCGCTGGCCGCGCAGTGGGATGTCGACCTGCCGACTGTGGCGCTCGGCGGCCTGGCCGCGCAGCCGGCCGTCTCCACGGTCATCGCCGGCGCACGCACCCCCGAGCAGCTGCGTGCCAACGTCGCGGCGATCGCGTGGGAGCCGGACCTCGAGCAGCTCGCGGCGATCGACGAGGCGGCGCCCGGCCCCACGCCCTGAACGCTCACCACTCGAGGACCCGGGCGCGGCTCGCGCCCAGCGCGACGACGGCCCACACGCGGACGCCGGCGTCGTCGGCGGCCTGCCGCAGGGCCGGCAGCCAGGAGGTCTCGAACGCCCCGCGGTCCCCGCCGGCCGCGCGGACGAGCCCGACGACCACCGACCCGCCCTCGCCCGCGGACCGCAGGACCGAGGCGAGCACCCGCATGAGCTGACGGGTCACGACCCGGTCGGCGCGCAGCGGGACGTCGATGATCGGCAGGACCACCGGGAGCGTGCGGTCCTCCGCGTCGAGCAGGACGAACCACAGCGCGGGCGGACCGGCTCGCTCGGGGCCGACGAGGTCGAGCACGACGGCCAGGGCGTCACCCGCCGAGCCCAGCCGCGCGCCCGGGGGGTCCGGCAGGTCGTGGTCCGGCCCGCCGTCGTCCACGCCCCAGGGCTCGTCGGCCCAGGCGTCGTCGTCCTCGTCGTCATCGTCGAACCATCTGTCGTCCCCGAGCTCCGTCATGCGAGGAACCCTGGCTCGGGATCGGCCTCGTGGACGGCCCGGCGCCGCGGTCTGGGGAAAGGGCGGCGGGCGGCCGGGGCTGCGGGCGGCTCAGGCCAGGTGCGCGGCCACGGCCTCGACGACGAGGGCGTGGTCGTCGGCCTGGGGGAGGCCGGACACGGTCACCACGCCGACGATGCCGACGTCGCGGACCCGGACGGGGAACGCCCCTCCGTGGGCGGCGAACTCCTGGAGCGGCAGGTCGTGCTGGGCGGCGAAGGTGGTGCCCTTGGCCTTGGCGCGCAGCCCGACGAGGAACGACGACGCGCCGAAGCGCTCGACCACCCGGACCTTGCGCTCGACCCAGCTGTCGTTGTCCGGCGTGGTGCCCGGGCGCGCGGCGTGGAACAGCTGCTGCGTGCCGCGCCGGATGTCGACGGTCACGGGCAGGTCGCGCTCCTGGGCGAGCTCGACGAGCAGGCAGCCGAGGCGCCACGCGTCGTCGTGCGTGAAGGTGGTGAAGACCAGGTCGTGCTCCTGCTGCTCGACCTGGGCGATCGTGCCGGCGACGTCGTCCTGCGTGCTCATCCGGTCATCGTGGCACGGGATCGGCCACCAGGGGAGCGACGCCGAAGTTGCCGTCGAACACGTGCTCGGGGTCATAGATCGCCTTGAGGCGGCCGATGCGGGCCAACGTCGGCGGCGGGAACGCCTCGGCGATCCGCTCGGGGGACTGGTTCGTCTCGAAGCTGAGGTAGACGCCGTCCAGGTGCGGCGCGAGGCGCTCCCACCACGCGTCGATCTGGGCGCGCCGACGCCCACCCACCGACGCGAGCAGCGAGAAGTTCTGGGTCCGGTGTGCGTAGGCGGTGGCATCCGGAGCCACGTCGTTCACGGCGCCGCCCACCGCCCGGAGCTGGACCATGTCGGCGTCACCCGCGGCGACGAGATCCCCGAGCAGCTCGGCGAGCTCGGGCGTCACGTGCTCGACAAGCCCGCCCCGTGCGGCCGAGTCCGCGCCGCCCGTGTGCTCGCCGTGGTGGGCGGCGACGGTGGCCGCGTACGGGACCAGCTGGGCCTGCTGCTGGAGCACGGGGGCGAGGTCGAGGAACCGCTCGAGGGCGACGATCGCCGCCTCGGTGTCGTCGTCGGCCCAGACGATGATCGCGTAGCCGACCGCGGGGTTCTGCCCGCGCGCCGACGCCAGCGTGAGGAAGCTGGTGAGCCGGCGCGGCGATGCCTCGACCAGCGCCGCCCAGGCCTCGACGAACGGCGCGGTGTCCGTCGCGTCGTAGACGATCGTCGCGTAGACRMCGTTGCCCACCTCGGCGGCCTCGATCTCGACCGCCGTGAGGATGCCGAAGTTGGCGCCCGCGCCACGCACGGCCCAGAGCAGGTCGGGCTCGTGATCGGCGTCCGCGCGCACGACCCGACCGTCGGCCAGCACGAGCTCCGCGGCGACCACGTGGTCGAGCGTGAGGCCGTACGAGCGGCCCAGGAAGCCCTGACCGCCGGCGGTCACGAGGCCGCCCACGCCGACGTCACCGTAGTCGCCGGAGCTGATGGCCAGGCCGTGCGGCGAGAGGGCAGCCGCGACGTCCCCCCAGCGCGCCCCGGCGCCGAGACGCACGATCCGCCGCTCGCGGTCGAGCACCTCGACCGTGTCCAGCGCGCCGAGGTCGATGACGATCCCGCCGTCGTTGGTCGACCTGCCGCTGATCCCGTGCCCGCCGCTGCGCACCGCGAAGGGCACGTCCTGGGCGCGCGCGAACACCAGCGCGTCGCTGACGCCCTGCGCGTCCCGCGGGCGCAGCACGAGGCCGGGGGAGCCGGCGTAGACGTACGACGAGCGGACGCGCCCGTACTCGCGGTCGCCGGGTTCCACGGCGGTCGCGACGAGGGAGGCGGGCACGGCGTCGTAGTCGATCCCGGGGCGCCGCTTGGCCAGGGCGATCGCCGGGCGGACCGATCCGGTCGCGGTGCCGGCCGACGCACGCTCGGCGGCGACCGCGGCCCGCAGCGCCGGCGCGACCTCCGCGCCGAACACCGCGATGACCGCGGGATCGTCGCTGCCCAGGATGAAGGTGCCGATGCCGTCGTCGAGGACGAGGGGGAGCAGGTCGTCGACCCAGCGCTCCGGCGGCCCCTGCAGGAACCCGGAGCCGGAGAACGAGCCGCCGCCGAGGTTCAGCAGCCGACGGATCTCCCGCGGGTCGCGCCCTACGGCCTGCGCGGCGTCGTCGATCCGCGCGTTCCCGGCCGCGAGGTCGCCGGGCTGGAGGTAGCCCAGGCTCGGGAGCCACCCGTCCGCCTTGCGCCCCACGAGGCCGAGCATGCGCGGCTTGTACGCGCCGAGCCAGATCGGCACGTCGTGGGCCGGCGCCGGTCCGCGCTTCGCGCCCTGCACCTGGTGGTGCGTCCCGTCCACCCGCAGCGGTCGTCGCTCGTCGGCGTCCCAGATGCCCCGGATGATGTCGATCGCCTCGTCGAGGGCGTCGACGCCCTGCCCGGGCGTGAGCCGCGGCGAGCCCATCGCGACGATCGCGTCCCAGAACGCCCCGGAGCCGAGCCCGAGCGCGAACCGGCCGCCGGACAGCAGGTCGAGGCTCGCCGCCGCGCGGGCCAGGACCGCGGGCGGCCGCAGGGGCAGGTTGAGCACGTTCCCCGCGACGTGCACGCGCTCCGTGGAGGCCGCGACCCAGGACAGGAGCGTCCACGTGTCGAGGAACGCCGGCTGGTACGGGTGGTCCTGGAACGTCACCAGGTCCAACCCCGCCCGCTCGCTCGCCTGGGCGAGGGCGACCACCTGCTGCGGGTCCTTCGCGGACGGCGTCAGGAAGGTGCCGAGGAGGAGCTCGTGGCCGTAGTCGGGCATGCGGGGTTCCCTCCGGACAACTGATTGATGCTTCAACTATAACGCCACCCGGCCGTGTGTCGGTCGGGCGTGGCACGATCGTGGAGATGACCCACGATCCCGCCTTCGAGCAGCACCTGCGCGATCTCGCGCGGCTGCGTCGGGTCCGCGACCGGATCGACCGGGAGTACGCGCAGCCGCTGAACGTCGAGGCGCTCGCGCGCGGCGCGCACATGTCGGCGGGGCACCTCAGCCGGGAGTTCCGGCTCGCGTACGGCGAGTCGCCGTACGCGTACCTCATGACACGGCGGATCGAGCGCGCCATGGCGCTGCTGCGCCGCGGGGACCTCAGTGTCACCGAGGTCTGCTTCGCGGTCGGCTGCTCGTCGCTGGGCACCTTCAGCACGCGGTTCACCGAGCTGGTCGGCATCCCGCCCAGCACTTACCGCGCGCGGACCGCACCGCCGAGGCCGGAGCTGCCCGCGTGCATCGCCAAGACGGTGACTCGACCGGTCAGGAATCGAGAAGCACGGCCCGCGGAGCCACAGCTAGCGTGACCGACATGGACATCAGCATCCACTACACGTTCCTGCCGCAGACCGACCCCGAGGCCGCGCTCGCCTTCTACCGCGACGCTCTCGGCTTCGAGGTCCGCAACGACGTCGGGTACGAGGGGATGCGCTGGATCACGGTCGGTCCCGTCAACCAGCCCGGCACGTCCATCGTGCTGCACCCGCCGGCCGCGGAGCCGGGCCTCACCGACGACGAGCGCCGCACCATCCTCGAGCTCATCGCCAAGGGCAGCTACGGGGCCATCACCCTGGCGACCGACGACCTGGACGGCGTCTTCGACCGGCTCCAGGCCAGCGACGCCGAGGTCGTCCAGGAGCCCACCGACCAGCCGTACGGCGTCCGCGACTGCGCCTTCCGCGACCCGGCGGGCAACCTCGTCCGCATCAACGCCGTGGGCTGAGAGGCGCGCCTCCCGCGCGATGCTTGGCAAGATCGAGCCAGACGACGCCGACGACGACCTCGCCCCCGCCCGACAGACGGAGACACGATGAGCACGGACACCCGGACGGACGCGACGGCGCCGGCGCGGCACCCCGCTGACAGCCACGACCTGATCCGCGTCCAGGGCGCGCGCGTCAACAACCTCAAGGACGTGAGCGTCGAGCTCCCGAAGCGGCGCCTGACGGTGTTCACCGGCGTCTCCGGGTCGGGCAAGAGCTCGCTGGTGTTCGGCACGATCGCCGCGGACTCGCAGCGGATGATCAACGAGACGTACAGCGCCTTCGTGCAGGGCTTCATGCCGACGCTGGCGCGGCCGGACGTCGATGTCCTGGACGGACTGACCACCGCGATCATCGTCGACCAGGAGCGGATGGGCGCGAACATCCGCTCGACGGTCGGCACGGCCACCGACGCCAACGCGATGCTCCGCATCCTGTTCAGCCGGCTCGGTCAGCCGCACATCGGCTCGCCCCAGGCGTTCTCCTTCAACGTCGCGTCGATCTCGGGCGCCGGTGCGGTGACCATCGAGCGCGGGGGCACCACCACCAAGGAGCGGCGGAGCTTCACGATCACCGGCGGCATGTGCGCGCGGTGCGAGGGCACGGGCAAGGTCAGCGACATCGACCTGAGCCAGCTCTACGACGACTCCAAGTCGCTCAACGAGGGCGCGCTGACGATCCCCGGCTACAGCATGGACGGCTGGTACGGCCGGATCTTCGCCGGCAGCGGCTTCTTCGACCCGGACAAGCCGATCCGGGACTTCACCAAGCGGGAGCTGCACGACCTCGTCTACAAGGAGCCGACCAAGATCAAGGTCGAGGGCATCAACCTCACCTACGAGGGCCTGGTCCCGAAGATCCAGAAGTCGTTCCTGTCCAAGGACGTCGAGGCGATGCAGCCGCACATCCGCGCGTTCGTGGAGCGCACCGTCGTGTTCGGCACGTGCCCGGACTGCGGTGGCACCCGCCTCAACGAGGGTGCCCGGTCGTCCCGCATCGGCGACGTCAACATCGCCGACGCGTGTGCGATGCAGATCAGCGACCTGGCCGAGTGGGTGCGCGGGCTCAACGAGCCATCCGTGGCGCCGCTGCTCGTCTCGCTGCAGGAGACCCTCGACTCGTTCGTGAACATCGGCCTCGGCTACCTCTCGCTGGAGCGGCCGTCCGGCACGCTCTCGGGCGGCGAGGCGCAGCGCATCAAGATGATCCGGCACCTCGGCTCTTCGCTCACCGACGTCACGTACGTCTTCGACGAGCCCACCGTGGGGCTGCACCCGCACGACATCCAGCGCATGAACGCCCTGTTGCTGCGGCTGCGCGACAAGGGCAACACCGTGCTGGTGGTCGAGCACAAGCCCGAGACCATCGTCATCGCTGACCATGTGGTCGACCTGGGTCCCGGTGCGGGTACCGCGGGCGGCACCATCTGCTTCGAGGGCAGCGTCGAGGAGCTGAGGACCAGCGGGACCCTCACGGGCCGGCACTTCGACGACCGGGCCCGGCTCAAGGACACCGTGCGGACGCCCACCGGCGCGCTGGAGATCCGGGGGGCCACGGCCAACAACCTGCAGGACGTCGACGTCGACATCCCTCTGGGCGTGCTCGTCGTTGTCACCGGCGTCGCCGGCTCGGGCAAGAGCTCGCTCGTGCACGGGTCGATCCCGGCCGGTGCGGGCGTCGTGTCGATCGACCAGGGCGCCATCAAGGGGTCCCGCCGGAGCAACCCGGCGACGTACACGGGCCTGCTCGAGCCCATCCGCAAGGCGTTCGCCAAGGCCAACGGCGTCAAGCCGGCCCTGTTCAGCGCCAACTCCGCGGGTGCCTGCCCCACCTGCAACGGCGCGGGCGTCATCTACACGGACCTCGCGATGATGGCGGGCGTGGCCACCACCTGCGAGGAGTGCGAGGGAAAGCGTTTCCAAGCGTCGGTCCTGGAGTACAAGCTGGGCGGCCGCGACATCAGCGAGGTCCTGGCGATGTCCGTGGTCGAGGCCGAGGAGTTCTTCGGCGCGGGGGAGGCCCGCACGCCGGCCGCGCACGCCGTCCTCGACCGGCTCGCCGATGTCGGGCTCGGCTACGTGAGTCTCGGGCAGCCGTTGCCGACGCTGTCCGGCGGCGAGCGCCAGCGGCTCAAGCTCGCGACGCACATGGGGGAGAAGGGCGGCATCTACGTCCTCGACGAGCCGACCAGCGGCCTGCACCTCGCCGACGTCGAGCGCCTGCTCGGCCTCCTCGACCGCCTGGTCGACTCCGGCAAGTCCGTGATCGTCGTGGAGCACCACCAGGCGGTCATGGCGCACGCCGACTGGATCGTCGACCTCGGTCCGGGCGCCGGCCACGACGGCGGCTCGATCGTCTTCGAGGGCACCCCCGCGGACCTCGTCGCCCGGCGCGCCACGCTCACGGGCGAGCACCTGGCGACGTACGTCGGCGCCTGACGCCGGGGGAGTGGMCCGCAGTTCTTGACGACCGTTCTCACTGATCCACACAGAGAGGCACTGCCATGGCGGAGACGAAGAAGACCACCGCGACGTCCGAGGGGTTCTCGGCCGAGGAGCGCGCGGCGATGAAGGAGCGCGCCAAGGAGACGCGCGGAAAGAAGTCGGGAAACGGCGAGGCGGACCTGCTCGAGAAGATTGCCGAGATGGACGCCCCCGACCGGGAGATGGCGGAGCGGATCCACGCCGTCGTCACGGCCGCCGCACCGAAGCTCGAGCCGAAGACCTGGTACGGGCAGCCGGCCTACGCCAAGGACGGCAAGGTCGTCCTGTTCTTCCAGGCCGCCTCGAAGTTCAAGACGCGGTACGCGACGCTGGGCTTCAACGATGCGGCCAAGATCGACGAYGGCACCATGTGGCCGACCGCGTTCGCCCTGACCTCACTCACGACCGCCGACGAGAAGCGGATCGCCGCGCTGGTCACGAAGGCCGTGAGCTGACCGCCTCGGGCTCGGGAGTCGCCGGGAAACGGAGGCCGAGCTCGGCGCGGAGCTCCACGTAGCGCGCGAGGAACGCGCGCTCGTCGAGACGCTTCCGCCGGATCCAGCCGGTGACCTCGTCGTTGCACTTGCTCGTGTTGCACGACCGGCATGCCGGGACCACGTTCTCCAGCGTGTACCGGCCGCCGCGGGAGATCGGCAGGACGCAGTCGCGCTGCATCGGTCCGTCGGCCGCGCCGCAGTACGCGCAGCCGGCCCAGGCCTCCTGCAGCGCGTCCCACTGGTCCGGGGTCAGGTCGTGCTCGACGCCGTCCATGCGACGCTTCCGACGGCGCGCCGCGCGGGCTCTGCGACTCCCACCGACGGCCATGCCGGGAGCATATGGTCGACCAGCCGCAGGTCCGGGCAGGCGCTCCGGCCGCACGACACAGACGGCGAGGACGATGAACCCGATCGAGCTGGAGACAGGCGCGCACCTCGATGCGCTGGAGCCGTGGCGCGCGGCCGAGTTCGCTGCCCACATGGCCCGCGCCCGTGAGCACATCCGTCCGTGGGTCGGGCCGTCGTTCCTCAGCGACGACGTCGTCGGCGCGCGCGCCACGCTGACCCGGTACGCCGAACAGCTCGCGCACGACGGGCCACGCATCTACGGCATCTGGGTGGACGGCCTGCTGGTGGGCGGGGTGATGTTCGTGGAGTTCTCCGCGACCTCCGGCGTGTGCGAGGTGGGCTGCTGGTCGGAGCCCGCCGGAGAAGGCCACGGGCACATCACCGCTGCCGTCACACAGCTCGTCCGCTACGCGTTCGAGGTGCGGGGGCTCCACCGCGTGGAGTGGCGCTGCCGCAGCGACAACGTACGCAGCCTCGCGGTCGCCCGACGGCTCGGCATGGTGCACGAGGGTGAACTGCGTGAGGCATGGCTGGTGGACGGCACGTTCCACGACAAGTCCGTGTGGTCGCTCCTGAGCCACGAGTACAACGACCGTCTCCAGCGCGGCTAGGCGACGACGGACGTCCTCGCCGGGCGCCGGTTCATGACTCCCGTACGGTCAGCAGGCTCCGGCCGTGCACGGACGTGCGCTCCACCCGCCCCGTCTCGCGGAACCCGAGCTTCTCCAGGACGCGCCGCGACGCGACGTTCCAGTCCCAGACCTCGGCCCACAACCGCGGGTAGCCCGCCTCGCTCGCCCAGGCGATGACCGCGCGACCGGCCTCCGTCGCGTAGCCGGACCCATGGACCGCGCGCAGCAGCTCGTACGCCAGCTGGGGCTCGTCCGGCGATCCGCTCCCGACGGTCAGTCCGCAGTAACCGATGACGTCACCGGGACCCTTCCGCTCCACGGCCAGCAGCCGCGGCCCGGGGCCGTCATTCTCGGCGCGGAGCTGCGCCGCGATGTCCTCCACGGTCGGCCGACCCTCGGCATCGATGCGCCGGTGCTCCGGCACCCGCGCGTCGCGCTCGGTCCACAGCAGGCGATAGATGTCCGCCTCGTCGACTCGGCGGTGCCGAAGGACGAGGCGATCGGTCTCCAGGGCGTCCGGGGTGCGGGTCGAGGACATCTGACGATGATGTCAGGTGCCGCCGGCCGGGATCGCGCGGGGTGGGCGAGGGAAACCAGCTGACCGCGGTGACTGTCGAGCGGCCGATCGACGTCACACGGAGCCGATCCGATCCGATCCGGACGTCGAGTAGCTCTCGACCCGCACGAGAATGGATCAGCGGCGTCGGAGGCGTTCGAGTCGGTGTTCACCGTTCCGACGAGTGCGGTCCGCACACCCACGTGAGCGCGTCGGCGCTACGCCGATAATGCACATTATGACATGTCGCCGAGAGGCGACCGCGTTCACCCTCTCCCGCGACCACAGCGGGCCGTCGCCGCTCGGGCCGCGTAGCGTGCGGCCGGTGCGCTATCTCATCATCGGGACCGGAGCCGTCGGCGGAGTGATCGGCGGGCTGCTGGCGGCCGCCGGCCGGGACGTCGTGCTCGTCGCTCGACACCGTCAGCTGGACGCGCTGACCGCCGACGGCCTCGAGGTGGCGACCGCCGACCGCGTCCTGCACGTGCATCCTCCGACGGCAGCCGGCCCCGACGACGTGGACCTGCGCCCGGACGACGTGCTGGTCCTCGCGGTGAAGAGCCAGGACACCGCCGACGCCCTGGACTCCTGGGCGGATCGTCCCGTCCGAGGCGGCGGCACCGCGGCGACGGATCTCCCCCTGGTGTGCGCCCAGAACGGCGTCGACAACGAGCGGGCCGCCCTGCGCAGGTTCGCGCACGTCGTCGGCATGTGCGTCTGGCTGCCGGCGACCCACCTCGAACCCGGGCGCGTCACGGCCGGCAGCACGCCGGTCCCCGGGGTCCTCTGGCTCGGACCCGTGCCGATCGGCGGTCCCGCCCCGACGCAGATCGCGACGGACCTCGTCGCGGCGGGCTTCCGGGCGCCGGTGGTCGACGACGTCATGGCGTGGAAGGCCTACAAGCTCGTGACCAACCTGGGCAACGCCATCGAGGCCCTGTGCGGGACCGACCGGGACGATGCCGCCCGCGAGCTGGGCGCCCGTGCGGACGCGGAGGGCCGGGCAGCCCTGGCCGCGGCGGGCGTGCACCTGGTGCCCGACGCCGAGCACGACGCCGCCCGCGCGGAGTTCCACATGGGACGCCTTCCCGGCGAGGGCGGCGGCGGGTCGTCGTGGCAGTCGCTCGCCCGCGGGACCGGCTCGGTCGAGGCCGACTACCTCAACGGGGAGATCGTGCTGCTCGGACGCCTGCACGGCGTGCCGACACCGGTGAACGCGATGCTCCAGCAGCTCGCCCGCCAGGCGGCGGCCGCGGGCTCGAAGCCGGGTGCGTACGACGCGGCGGACCTGCTCGCGCGCCTGGGCTAGGAGGCCTCGGCCGCTCGGAGCGTGAGCACGTACCGCTCCTCGGTCTGCGACGGGTCCCGCGGGAGCACCTGACGCTCCCCCGTCCGCGTGAAGCCCGCGCGCACGTACAGGTCGCCTGCCGCGTTGTTGCCGTCGAGCAGCCACAACGAGACGGTCCGCGCGTCCTGCGCGGTGGCCGCCGCGCGGACGGCGTCCAGGAGCGCCCACCCGATGCCGTGCCGACGCGACTCCGCCGCCACCCACAGCGAGACGACGTGCCGGTCGTCCACGGGTGACCCGGGCTCCTGCATCATGGTGACGATGCCGCGGCCGACTCCCCCGTCGTCCACGGCGATCCAGGTGGTCGACGTCCGCAGGCGCATGCGCCAGTGCGACTCGACGAAGCGTTCCTCCCGGGCCAGCGAGGCCCCGAACACGTCCGGGTCCTCCCGCAGGGCGCGAAGCCGCACCTCCTGGACGAGTCGCCAGTCGCTCTCCCCCACCTGTTGGACAATCACCTGCACAGGATGCCTCACGACCGGCGAAGTCGCGGTCAGGGTTCCTCGCGCGCCGTCCGACCCTCCGGCGTGCCGCCATGGCCCTCGGGGTCGGGCACCGACCGCGCGGCGTCGGCGATCTCCTCCTCCGGCCGCGGCGCCACGGTCTCGTCGTACTCCAGCGCGGGCACCTCATGCCCCACGGGCTCCGTCACGGTGATCTCCTTCCGACGCGTCCACACTACGAGCGGCCCGCGCGGTGCGCGGGCCGGAGGGCTCAGAGGTCGACCCCCTCACCAGGGTCGAGGGCGATCGGGTCACCCGCGCCGCCGAGACGGCCCAGGAGGCTGGTGGCCATCCCCCGGCCGGCCGCGCTGAGGAGCGCGTCGTGGATCACCACGAGCCTGCCGGGGTTCACGCTGCGCACGTAGTCGACCACGTCGCCGAGCTTGAGCCACGGCGCGCCGACCGGCGTGCAGAGGACGTCGACCTGGGCGCCCGACGGGTCGACGTACGCGTCGCCCGGGTGCAGGACGCCGGCGACGAGGTAGCCGACGTTGTGCACGCGGGGGACGTCCTGGTGGACCAGCTCGTGCCACTCCCCCTGCACCGCGACCTCGAACCCGCCCGCGGTGACGGTGTCGCCCGCGCGGACCGCGTGCACGCGGTGGGCCGGGGCGCCCGCGCCGACCAGGACGTCGACGACCGACTGCGGTGCCCAGACCTCGAGGCCCGCCAGGACCGCCTCGACGACGGGTTCGGTGGCCACGTGGTCACCGTGCTCGTGGGTGATCAGCACCGCCGAGACACCGTCGAGCGCTCCCGGGAGCTCGGAGAAGACGCCCGGGTCGATGACCAGACGGTCCTCGCCCCGGTCGAGACGGATGCAGGCGTGCCCCCAGCGAGTCAGTCGGACGCTCATCGGTCCAGTCTGTCCTGACCTGCGCACCGGTGCCCAGGGAACCGCCGTGCGGGTGGATCGGCGTCCCGGTTTTCGTCGTGGAGACGTCCCCCGGATACGGTGTCGCTCGTGCTGGTGCTCGGGGTGTGCAGTCTCAAGGGTGGCGTGGGCAAGACGTCGATCACTCTCGGCCTGGCGTCGGCTGCCCTCGAGCGCGGCCTGCACACCCTGGTCATCGACCTCGACCCGCAGGGCGACAGCACCATGGCTCTGGGCGCGCGCCCGCAGGCCGGGGACGTCGCGTCCGTCCTCGACGCCCCGAGCGCGGCGACGATGGAGGCCGCGACCGTGCTGTCGTCGTGGGCCGACGAGGGCCTGGACGTGCTCGCCGGGTCCGAGAGGTCCGCAGCGCACGACCGCCTCGACGACGACGACGTCGACCGGCTGCACTACGCCCTGTCCTGGGTGCACGGCTACGACCTCGTGCTCATCGACTGCCCCCCGTCGCTGGGCGGGCTGACGCGCACCGGCCTCACCGCGTGCGACCGGGCGCTCGTCGTCACCGAGCCCGGTCTGTTCGCCGTCATGGCCGTCGGTCGCGCCATGCGCACCATCGACGAGCTGCGCCGCGGTCCCGCCCCGGCGCTCCAGCCGCTCGGCATCGTCGTCAACCGTGTCCGCGCCCGCTCGATCGAGCAGGCGTTCCGGCAGGAGGAGCTGCAGACGCTGTACGGCCCCCTGGTGCTCACCCCGCCCGTGCCCGAGCGCGCGGCGCTGCAGCAGGCGCAGGGAGCCGCCCAGCCCGTGCACGCGTGGCCCGGTGCCGCGGCGGCCGAGCTCGCGCGGACGTTCGACGCGCTGCTCGACCGCGCCCTGCGCGCACCGCGCCACTGACGCGACGAGAGCGGCCACCCGATCGGGCAGCCGCTCTCGTCCAGATGCTGTGGGCTCAGCCGGCAGTGCGCGCCTGACGCCGCACCGCGAGCTCGTCCTGCGGGGACGGCTCGTGCGTGACGTCGTCCTCCTCGTCGGCACGCTCGGAGGGAAGCTCGGCGAGGGTTCCCTCGACCTCGCGCCAGACGCGCCCGACGGCGATGCCGAAGACGCCCTGACCGCCCTGCACGAGGTCGATGACCTCGTCGGCCGACGTGCACTCGTACACGCTGGCGCCGTCGGACATGAGGGTGATCTGCGCCAGGTCGTCGACCCCGCGCTCGCGCAGGTGGCTGACGGCGGTGCGGATCTGCTGCAGCGACACGCCCGTGTCGAGCAGCCGCTTGACCACCTTGAGCACGAGGATGTCCCGGAAGCTGTACAGGCGCTGCGTGCCCGACCCGGTGGCCGGACGGATCGACGGCTCGACCAGGCCGGTGCGGGCCCAGTAGTCGAGCTGGCGGTACGTGATCCCGGCGGCGCGGCAGGCGGTCGGGCCGCGGTAGCCGGTCGCGGTGTCGAGGTCGGGGAGGTCGTCGTCGAACAGCATGCCCTGAGCGCGCTGCGGGACCGCCCCGCTGACGCTCTCGGCACTCTCGGTGCTGGTCACGAATCCTCCACTCGTCGCGAGCCGGTCGGCGGACAGCTCCCCCGGCTGCTTGTCAGACTAGGCCCGTGGCGCGACGGACGCCATGACGCCCGCCGGGCGTGTCGCGACCGGCGAGTCTCACCTTCGACCTGAGGGCGAAGGTTTGTCCCGGGCAACTCTCACGTGCCCTGCTCGTCGTCGGGTTCGGCGCCCGTGCTGAAGTCCTCGGGAGTGACCAGGTCGAGGAACCTGCGGAAGCGCTCGAGGTCCTGCTCCGACGTCGTCGTCCGCACCTCGACCCCGGCGATCGCGACGACCTCCGCCGAGCACAGGACCGGGCAGCCGAACCGCAGCGCCAGGGCGATGGCGTCGGATGCTCGCGAGTCGACGCGCGGCCCGGTCCGCAGCACGAGCTCCGCGTGGAACACCCCGTCCTCGAGCCGGGTGATCTCGACCCGGGTCAGGCCCGAGCCGGTGGCGACCAGGACGTCGCGCAGCAGGTCGTGCGTCATGGGCCGCGGCGGCACGATGCCTGCCTGGGCGGACGCGATCGCGCTCGCCTCCGCCGGGCCGATGAGGATGGGGACCAGCAGCTCGGAGTCCGGGTCGAGCAGGAGCACGACGATCTCGTCGTCGGCCAGGTGCTGACGCACCCCGACGATCTCGACCGGCACGAGCTCGGCGTCCTCCCCCATGCCGCCCACGCTACGACGCCGACGCCGATCCGGCGCCCCTACGGGTGTCTCGACCTCGTTACGGTGCGAGGTCGGCGACCGCCGCGCGAACGAGGGCCGTGTGCATCTGGTTGCAGAGCTCGCCCACCTCCGCCGCGAGCGTGCCGGCCCGCGCCCGCGACGAGGCGCTGCGCTGGCCGCGCCACGGGGCCACCACCTGCTCGACCAGGTCCGCCTGCCGTTCGGCCGAGGTGCGGAACTGCCGCAGGTGTCGCGCGTCGATGCCGTGCTCGGCGAGCGCCGCAGCAGCGATCACGATGTCTCGCGCCCACGGGTCGAACGACGACGCGGCGCCGTGCGGGCGCAGCACGCCCGCGGCGACGAGGTCGTCGACGAACGCGGGCTCGACGCCGGCCTCGCGGGCCAGCGCGTCCACGGTCCATCGGGTACCGGTCGCCTCGCGGACGCCGTCACGGGTGGCGAGCCGAGCGCGCGGCCCGGGCTCGTCCTCCTCGCCGGCGTMCAGCGCCGCGAGGCGGTCGCCGATGACCTTCAGCGGCATGTACCGGTCCCGCTGCTGGCGCAGCACGAAGCGCAGCCGCTCGATGTCCGCCGGCGAGTACTGCCGGTAGCCGGCGGCCGTGCGCACGGGCTCGACCAGGCCCTGCTCCTCGAGGAACCGGAGCTTGGAGGTGGTGACCGCCGGGAACTCGATCTGGAGCGAGGCCAGCACGTCGGAGATGCGCATCGAGGCGCGCCGCGAGATCCCGCGGGGCCACGGCTCGTGCTCGCCTGCGGGGGCGACGGCGGCCTCGGAGGGCTCGGGCTGCACGCGCTGCGCACGGGCACTCGTCACGTCGCGCTCCCCCTCGGATCGGGGGTCTGCGTCAGGTGCCGGCCGGTCACGCGCCGGCCGTGTCGCGGTGCGGGCTGGGGTGGAACGTCATCCGGTACTTGCCGATCTGCACTTCGTCGCCCGCCCGGAGCACCGACTGGTCGATCCGCGTGCGGTTGACGTACGTCCCGTTCAGCGAGCCGATGTCCCGGACGACGAACGTCTGCCCGTCGCGGACGAACTCCGCGTGCTTGCGGGAGACCGTGACGTCGTCCAGGAAGATGTCCGCACCCGTCGAGCGGCCCGCGACGGTCCGCTCGGCGTCGAGCAGGAACCGGGCCCCGGCGCTGGGGCCGCGCTGCATCACCAGGAGCGCCGACGTGGGCGGCAGCGCGTGCACCGCCGCGACCTCGTCCGGGGTGAGCCCGACAGGAGCCGCCGCCTCGATCTCGACCGGCTCTACCGCTCCGAAGCTCATCGTCGTGTCGGGTCCGTTGGCGGGACGTCCGACCTGCGGATCCTCGCCGCTCATGCCACCTCCCGGGCCCGTTCCTCGCGTCGACCACCGGCGTTCCTCGGGGTCAGGCACACCCTATGCGGACCGGGCGGGTCGGCGCAGCACGTCCTCGCCCCAGGTCGGGGCCGAAAAGTCGTGCGGGCGACCGTCAGAAGGAACAGACCAGGATCAATCGCCCTCGGGCGGCACCGGGGTGGCGTACCGCGGGTCCGGCACGTCCCGGATCGCGTCGACCACGACCTTGTCCGCGCTGTCGACCGTGCCCCGGCCGCCGTTGTTGCGCACCTGCGCCATGGCGCCGCCGGGGATCTGCAGAGCGGGCGCGATGATGTCGGGGTCGCCGATCGCGATCCACCTGTAGGGGGCGGTGAGCGCGACGCCGTCGAGGACTACGGCCCCACCGGTGCCGGTGAACGAGCTGCTCGCGGTGACGCGCCGGTCGTTGAGCTGCACGGCCTCCGCTCCCGCGTTGCGCAGCTCCTCCAGCATGTTGAGCATGGTGATCGGCTTGATCAGCCCGTCGGGCTCGGTCAGTGTGACGGTCACGCCGGGGCCCTCCGCCGGCAGCCGGCCCGTGAGGATGCCCTGGGTCTCCGCGCTGCGGCGCAGGGCGTCGAGCGCGGCCTGGCGACGGTCCGAGCCCGACAGCAGGTCGTCCCGCTCGCGCGCCAGGTCGGCCGACTCACGCGCGAGGGCGTCGCCCCGGTTGGTGGTCTCGTCGAGGATGCGCACCAGGTCGCCCTGGCGCATGCCCGCGAGGTCCGCGCCGCTGGACTGTCGCACCTGCGCGACGAGCGCGAAACCCAGCACCGCGCAGAGGACGCCGGCCAGCACCTGCGCCCGGTTCATGCGGGGTCGCAGGGCGCGGCCGAGCACGACCCAGCCGCTCGGCGGATCCGAGGGAGCGGGCTGCGGCTCGCCTGCACGCTCGGGGCTCTCCGGCTCGACGGTTCCGGTCTCGCTCAGCGGCGAGGTCGCAGAGGGTGCCTCCTTCGCCACCGGCCGGTCGGGCTCGTCGTCGACGGCCGGATCCAGGTCGGGCACGAACACCTTCGGACCGCGTTCGGGGTCGCGCAGGTCGGACGCGTCGTCGGCGGGCGCGAGCTCGTCGTGGTCGGGCGACGGTGCGTCGTCGTCCCGCACGGGCGGTTGCACGCTCGACGCGTCGTCGTCGGGCGCGGGCCGCCGCACGTCCGCCTCGTCTCGCTCGTCGTGCATCGGGGTCACGCTCACGCCTTGAAGAGGTGCCGGCGGATCGAGGCGGCGTTGGAGAAGATCCGGATGCCCAGGACGACGACGACGGCCGTCGACAGCTGCGTGCCCACCCCGAGCTGGTCGCCGAGGAACACGATCAGAGCCGCGACCACGACGTTGGAGAGGAAGGAGATGAGGAAGACCCGGTCGTCGAAGATGCCGTCGAGCATCGCGCGCAGGCCGCCGAACAGGGCGTCCAGCGCGGCGACGACCGCGATAGGAAGGTACGGCTGGAGCTCGGTGGGGACCGTGGGCTGCAGCAGCAGTCCACCGACGACGCCGATGAGCAGACCGATGACCGCGATCACGTGCCGTCCTCCCCTGTCGGAACTGCGGACTCTGTCACACCCGTCTCGTCCGGCGCACCCTCGGGCTGCGGGCTCGCCTCCGGGACGCTCGCGGAGTGCAGGGTGACCTGCCCGGTGCCCGGCAGCTCCAACGAGCTCTGCGACGAGAGCTGGACGCCGATGCCGAAGTTGCTCCGCAAGGTGGCCAGGTGCTGGCCGGCGCTCCCGCGCGCCAGCGACGTCTGCATGTCGACCGCGTCGCCGATCGCGTCGACCGTGTACGGGCTGCTCAGCGCCACCAGGTCCACCAGGACGGCATCGCCTGCGCTGCGGATCGCGGTCATCGCGGTGAGGCGCTGACCGTTGACCGCGACCGCCTCGGCCCCGGCTGCCCACAGCCCGTTGACCACGACCTGCAGGTCGACGTCCTGCACGCGCAGCTCGGGGTCCTCGGCGTCGGGATCGTCGGACGGCGCGTCGGTGAGCACGAGCCGCAGGCCAGGACCCGTCACGGCCTGGACCCCGGACTCCACCGCGTCCGCGGTGATCTCGTCGCGGACGGCCTGACCCTCGTCGCCGAGCAGCTGCGCCTGGAGCGTGGCGATCTGGGTGGTCATCGCGGTGATCTCGACCTGCGTGGCGTCCGCCTCCGCGCTGCGCTGCTCGATCTGCTTCTCCAGCAGCGAGCGCGCGGCTTGCACGGAGCCGGCCGGCTGGCGCAGGGCGATCGTGGCGGCCGTGGCCCCCAGACCGAGCGCGATGGCGAGCGCGACGAGCCCGGCGGTCGACCGGACGGTCTGGCGCGGACCCGTCCCGGCCGCACGCCGGGCCGCGGCCTGCGCGTAGCCCGGGTCGAGCGGGCGACGGTAGAACTCGGTGATCAAGGTCATCGACGCGTCCGGCGGGCCCGCCGCCGGACGCGGGCCACCGGAGCCGTGTCGGGTGCTCATGCCGGCTCGGCGGTGTCGCGCAGGAGGTGGCGGGCCTGCGCGAGATAGAGCCCCGCGGAGAACCAGTAGAGCGCGACGCCCCACAGCGCGAAGGCCCACCCGACCACGCCGGCGACCGTGCCGACCCAGGAGTCCCACTGCGCGAGCAGCAGCAGCGGGAACGCGTAGAGGAGGGCGAAGGTGCCGGCCTTGCCCGCCAGGTGCACCGGGAGCGGCGCGTACCCGACCCGGGCAAGCACGACGAGCATCACCGCGAGGACCACGTCGCGCAGCACCAGGACGCCCAGCAGCCACCACGGCACGACGTCGCGCCACGCGAGGGCGACGAGCGTCACGATGATGAAGAGCCGGTCGGCTGCGGGGTCGAGGAGCTGGCCGAGGCGCGACACCTGACCGAGCCGGCGGGCGAGGACACCGTCGAGCCAGTCGCTGGCGCCGGAGACGGCGAGCACCACGACGGCCCAGCCGTCGTGCCCCTGCACGAGGAGCACCGCGAAGACCGGGACCAGCAGCAGCCGCACGAAGCTGATGAGGTTCGGGACGGTCAGCACGCGCGTGGAGACGATGTCGTTGCTCGTCACTGCCTCCCCCGTCACCGTCCCGTCCGTGCGGCGTCGATCCTATGCGGACCGCGGGACCGCCCAGGACGACGGCGCGCACATCCCCCGTCGGGGTGCCAGAGTTCGAGAATGGCGCACAGTAACGACCCGGACGTGATCACCCGGCTCCTGACCACGCCCGGCCGTTGGGCCGTGGTCGGGCTGTCGAGCAACAGCGCGCGCGCCGCGTACGGCGTGGCGCGGTACGTCCAGTCGCTCGGCCACACGATCGTCCCGGTCCACCCGAAGGCGGAGACGGTGCACGGCGTCCCTGGTGTGCCCACGCTCGCCGACGTCGGCGGCCCGATCGACGTCGTCGACGTCTTCGTCAACAGCCACCTCGCGGGCGAGGTGGTCGACCAGGCGATCGCCGTGGGCGCCCGTGCGGTCTGGCTCCAGCTCGGGGTCGTCGACGAGGACGCCGCGGAGCGTGCGCGGGCAGCCGGGCTCGACGTCGTGATGGACGCCTGCCCGGCGATCGAGGGTCCGCGCCGCGGCCTGTGACGGCGCGCACGGGGGCTGTGCGCGACGTCACGCGTGGTCGGCCAGCCGCCGACGAGCTCCGCCCGGTAGACTCCTCGATGAATCTGGAGTTCGTCGCGTCCCCCTTCGAGGCGTCGCCACCACCGCTGTGTCGGTCGGGGCCCGCCTCGCGTCGTGTGGTCTAGGCATCGCGTGAGCGGTTGCCACTGGGTGGTCCGGGGCTGCGACCCGCTGTTCGCCGACCTGGTGCACGGTTCAGGGCTCCGCCCCGCGATGATCGGTTCCCGCATTTCATGAGCTCTGTTGCGCCCTCGTCCATGCCCGAGAACGGCACCTTCGACGCGCTGGGTCTCCCCCCGGCACTCCAGTCCGCGATCGCGGATCTCGGTTTCACCACTCCCTCCGCCATCCAGGCGCAGGCCATCCCCGCCCTGCTGACCGGCCGGGACATCGTCGGCGTCGCCCAGACCGGCACCGGCAAGACCGCCGCGTTCGGCCTGCCGCTGCTCGCCGCGATCGACTACGACCTGCCCGCGGTCCAGGCGGTCGTCCTGACCCCGACGCGTGAGCTCGCGATGCAGGTGGCCGACGCCATCCAGTCGTTCGCGACGCACCTGCCCGGCCTCAACGTGCTCGCGGTGTACGGCGGCTCGCCGTTCCTGCCGCAGCAGCGCGCGCTGTCCCGCGGCGCGCAGGTCGTCGTCGGCACCCCCGGTCGTGTGCTCGACCACCTCGACCGCCGCACGCTGAAGATGGACCAGGTCCGCTTCCTCGTGCTCGACGAGGCCGACGAGATGCTCCGCATGGGCTTCGCCGAGGACGTCGACAAGGTCCTGTCCGCCGCGCCCCGCGAGCGTCAGGTCGCCCTGTTCTCCGCGACGATGCCGCCGCAGATCCGCCGGGTCGCCGAGCAGCACCTCAACCACCCGGTCGAGATCACCGTCTCGCGCCAGGCGTCCACCGTGACGAGCGTCCGCCAGACGTACGCCGTCGTCCCGCACCGCCACAAGACCGGCGCGCTCGCCCGCGTGCTCGCCGTGTCCGAGGCCGACGCCGCCATCGTCTTCGTCCGCACCCGCGGTGCCGCCGAGGAGGTCGGCAGCGCGCTGATCGAGCGCGGCATCTCCGCCGCCTACATCTCCGGTGACGTCGCCCAGACCGAGCGCGAGAAGATCGTCGACCGCCTGCGCACCGGTGCCCTCGACGTGCTCGTCGCCACCGACGTGGCCGCGCGTGGTCTCGACGTCGACCGCATCGGCCTCGTCGTCAACTTCGACGTGCCGCGCGAGCCCGAGACCTACGTGCACCGCATCGGCCGCACCGGCCGTGCCGGTCGCGAGGGCGAGGCGCTGTCGTTCGTCACGCCCGCCGAGCAGTCGCGGCTGCGCCAGATCGAGCGGACCACGCGCCAGTCGCTGCTGCAGGTCGACATCCCGTCGCCGGCCGAGGTCTCCGCGCACCGCGTGCAGGCCCTGCTCGCCCGCACGGGCGCCCGCGCCGAGCTCGGTCGCCTGGACCTGTACCGCGAGGCCATCGCTGTGCACCTGGCCCAGAACCCCGACGTCGACCCGGTCGACCTGCTCGCTGTCGTCACCGCCCTCGCGGTCGGCGACGAGGGCCCCGTGGCCGTCCAGGGCGACGACCTCGACGACGCGCTCTCCCGCGCCCACCTCACCGGTGGCGGTCGCGAGCGCGACGCCGAGCGCAGCTACGACCGTCCCGAGCGGGGCGAGCGTCGCCGCGCCGACACGCACATCGCCGGGGGCTCGCCGCGCTGGCGCGTCGCCGTCGGGCACCGGGACGGCCTCCAGCCGGGCGCCCTCGTAGGTGCGCTCACCGGTGAGGGTGGCCTGACCGGCAAGGACGTCGGCAAGATCGACATCTTCGGCAGCTTCGCGCTGGTGGACATCCCGGCCGGTCTCTCGGCCGACGTCATCGACCGCCTGGCGCGCACCCGCGTCGCCGGTCGTCCCCTGCGGATCCGTCTCGACTCGGGCCCGCGCCCGGGCCACGGCGCCTCGCGCCCGACGCACGGCCCGGCCCGCGGCCGCAGCTGATCGCACACCCTTCGCCCCTGTCTCCCCTCCGGGAGGCAGGGGCGTCGTGCTACCGGAGGACCGACCCGGGGGCAGGGCGTCCTGGGCGCGACGCCCCGCGCAGCACGGTGATGTCCGCCTCGCGGAGCACCTCGCCGACGTCGCGGAAGCCGCGGATGCTGCCGAGCACCCCGATGGCGACGCGCGAGCCCAGCTCCTGCCGTAGCTGGTCCAGGAGCAGCGACAGCCGCGCCGGCATGCCACCCGGGCCCACGTCGTCGAGCAGCACGACGAAGTCGTCCTCCGCGATGCGCGCGGGCGTGTCTCCCTCGCGCAACGAGCGTCGCAGCCGGCGGACCAGCTCGCGGTGCAGGTCGAGACGCGCGTCGCCGACGCCGTCGAGGCGACCCTGGGTCGGGACGGTCGGCCCGTCGAGGACCCGCACGAGCGCGAGAGCGCAGTCGTACCCGGGGGCCCGGCGGGTCCGCAGCACGGCCGCCCCGAGGCGGTCGAGGAACAGCAGCCGGTTGACCAGGCCGGTCTCCGGGTCGCGCAGCGCGTCCCGCTGGAGCGCGAGCTCGGCCTCCTTGCGCTCGGTGACGTCGACCAGGGCGCCGACCAGCCGGGCGGGACAGCCGGCGTCGTCCAGCACCGTCACGGCGCGGCAGAGCATCCAGCGGTAGTCGCCCGACGACGTCCGCACGCGGTGCTCGAGCTCGAGCGGCGACCCGGCGCCGGCCAGCTGCGAGGCGATCGACGCCGAGAGCTCGTCGCGGTCGGCGGGGTGCACGCGCTCGAGCCACTCCCCCGGCGAGTCGCCGATGACGTCGTCGGCATAGCCGAGCGTCTGCTTCCAGCGCGGCGAGTAGTAGACCGTGCCGGCCGACACGTCCCAGTCCCAGGTGCCGTCGTGCGCCGCCATCGACGCGAGCGCGTACCGCTCCTCGCTGGCGCGGACGGTGTCCGCCAGCGACCGCTCCCGCGCGGCGGCCTGCTCCAGGGCCCGGCGCTGCTCGCGCAGGTTGGCGAGCAGCCGCTCCTGGTCGAGCGCCACCGCGAGCAGGGCCGCCCAGTGGTTGAACCGGTCGCGCGCGCTCGTGGCGCGGGTCTCCACCGTGCCGTCGATCGCGAGCAGCCCCCAGTCGCTGCCGCCGAACGTCACCGGCACGACGAACGTCAGCTCGTTCGACCCGACGGTCCCGGCGCGCGTGAGGGCGGCGGGCGGGAACTGGCTCGCGGTCGTGCGCACGCCCACCAGGCGCGACAGGGTGCCCGACGTGTCGTGGACGCCGACGATCTCCATCTCGCGGTCGCCGGGCCCCCGGTCCGCGCCGAGCCACAGCCCCAGGCAGGCGTGCCCCCGCACGCCGCGCGGCAACCAGCCGAGCGCCCGCGGGCTGGCTCCGTCGCCGCGCAGCAGGTCCATGTCGACCTCGTACTGGTCGACGATCGTCCGTTCGAGCTGCCCGCTGCGCGCCAGCATCGACCTGGTGCAACCCTTGGTCACCGCCAGCAGCACCTCGGTGACCGCGCGCCGCACCGCCGTGTCGTGCTGCGGGTGCGAGAGCGCTTCCACGACGTCGTTCTCGACCTCGCGGAGGCAGGTCACCAGCTGCTCGAGCGCCTCGGGGTGCGGCTGCATCGCGACCGTCAGATCGGCGAGACGCGCCAGGGTCGGCGCGCCGGGCAGCGACCCGCGCTCGGCCGCCGCTTCGATGGGCTCGATCACGGCGTGCCACCACGCCTCCCGCGGCGCGGCACCAGGGCGCCGCGCTCCTCCGACGCCGGACGGTCCCACGAAGGCGGTCTCGGCGAGCGCCCGGAGCGACTGGTAGCCGCTGCGCCCGCCGGTCGCGTCCGCCGGGGTGGACGCCGACCGGGTGGCCTCCGTGCAGCCGCAGGACTCGCGCAGGACAAGAGAGGACGGCGCCCGGTACTCCCCGCCGGGCACCTCCTCGCCACGCATGCGGGACAGCAGCAGCGAGACGGCCGTCTCGCCCACCCGGTCGTAGTGCGCGTCGACCGTCGAGAGCCGGGGCGTCACCCGGGCGCCCGAGTCGGCGTGGTCGAACCCGATGACGGCCTGGTCGCGCGGCAGGACGAGGCCGGCGGCCCGCAGCGCGCGCTGGAAGCCGATCGCGTTCCGGTCCGTGGCGGCGACGACCGCCGTGGTCGGGGTACCGGCGGTCAGCATGCGTGCGGCCGCGTCGGCGCCGCCCTGCTCGTGGTTGTCGGACGCCTCGAAGATCCAGGCGTCGGGGGCCTCGATGCCGTGCTCGGCGAGCGTCGCGCGGTACGCGGCGAAGCGCTCGCGCATGTCGCGCTGCGTGAGGCAGCCGACGAAGCCGATCGCGGTGTGGCCGTGCCCGAGCAGGTGCTCGACGGCGGCCTTCACCCCGCCGGGGTTGTCGGGGAGGACCACGGCGTCCTCGGCGGACTGCGGCTCCTCGCTCACCAGCACCACCGGCAGCCCCCATTGTTGGACCGAGGCCAGCCGGTCGCTGCGCAGCGCCTTGCCGACGACGACGAGGCCGTCCACCGCCCCCAGCGCGACGGGCGCGTCGAGGATGGACTCGTCGGGGTACCGCTCGCGGTCGAGCCCCGCCGGGTACGTCTGCACCGCGACCACGCGGTGCCCGGCGGCCCGCGCGGCCCGCGCGACCCCGGCGATCAGCGCCCCGAAGTAGAACCCACCGACCACCGGCGACAGGACACCGATCGTTCGTCGCGCCGTCGGAGAGACCGGCCCGCGTCGCACTGTTCCCATGACCCCACATCCCTCGCCCACGTCGTCGGAGCCGAGATGATGCATTTCACCCGCATCGGGCGACACACTAGGTGATCGTGGTCACACCTGCATATGACTCCGGAGCGCCCGCCTCTTCCCCGTCACGGTCGACGCCGACATCCGGGCCGTCCTCCCCCAGCCCTTCGCCGGCCCCGGCGCGCCGCCCGACGATCACCGACGTGGCCCGCGCGGCCGGCGTCTCGATCGCCGTCGTCTCGTACGCCCTCAACGGTCGGCCGGGGGTCTCGGCAGCGACGCGCGAACGCGTCCTGCGGGTCGCCGACGAGTTCGGGTGGCGCCCGAGCGCGGCCGCGCGGTCGATGCGGGCGGGCCCCCGTGCCATCGGTCTCGTCGTCGACCGGGGCGGCGCCGCGGGGCCCGTCGCTCAAGCCACCGGCGTGCTCGAGTTCGTCGTCTCCCTGCAGGAGGTGCTCGCCACCCGCAACCTCGCGCTCGTGCTCCAGATCGTCGACGGACCCGAGGCCGCCGTCGCGCTCTACGGCGAGTGGTGGGCGGAGCGCCGGTTCGACGTCATGGTCGTCACCGACGTCCTCGCCGAGGACCCGCGGATCGACGCGCTCCGCCGCCTGCGCGCCCCCGCGGTGGTCGTCGGTGCAGGTCAGAGCGATGTCGACCTCGCCGCGGTGACCCTGGACGACGGCGAGGCGTTCCGGCGCGTGGGCCGCTACCTGCTCGAGCTGGGGCACCGGCACGTGGCGCTGGTGAGCGGTCCGAAGGCGCTGCTGCGCACGCGAGCGCGCGTCGGCGCGCTCTCCACGGCCCTCGACGCGGCCGGTGGCGTGCTCGCGCACGAGGCCACGGGAGGCGCCGCGGAGGAGGCCGCGGTGGCGACCAGACGACTCCTCACGGGAGGTCGGGTGCCGACCGCGATCGTCTACGACTCCGACCAGATGGCCGTCGCCGCGCTCGACGTCGCGCGCCGGACGGGGCTCGCCGTGCCGTGGGACCTGTCCATCGTCGCCGGCTCCGACTCGGCCCTCTGCCGCCTCGCGACCCCCTCCATCACGACCCTCCCGTCGGCCCAGCGGGACCTCGGGACGGCCACCGGCGAGGCCGTGCTGGCGGTGCTCGACGGCGACCCGCGCGCGCGCCGGGAGCTCCAGATCGGCGGCCTCGCGGTGCGGGGCAGCACCGGCCCGCGGTCAAGATGAGAACGCTCTCATGCGAGTCACAGTTTGATAACGCGAAGGGCCTAAACGTTTCGCCCCGTGCCGTCCGGAAAATCCTCGTGGTGGTCTAGCGAACCAGTCGCCGTGGACTTCCCCGGGCGACTTGCGCCCGGGCGGGATGGCCGGCCGGGCACGCCGAACGACTCCCGGAGGACTACGTGTCCACACACGGCAAGAKAGCGGTGAGGCAGCGTCTTCGCGCGGCCGCTACCGCAGCGGCAGCGATGGCGCTGGTCGCAGCACCCCTGTGCATCACCACGAGTGCGAGCGCCGCCGAGGCGCACGTCGACAACCCCTACGCCGGCGCCACGCAGTACGTGAACCCCACGTGGGCGGCGTCGGTTGAGAGCGCTGCCACACGCGCCGGCGACGCCACCCTCGCCGCGAAGATGCACACCGTCGCCAAGCAGCCCACCGCGGTCTGGATGGACCGGATCACGGCGATCACCGGCAACGCCGACGGTCAGGGACTGAAGTTCCACCTCGACAACGCCGTGGCGCAGAAGGGCTCCGCACCCCTCGTCCTCAACCTGGTCATCTACGACCTGCCCGGCCGCGACTGCTACGCCCTGGCGTCCAACGGTGAGCTCCCCGCCACCGACGCCGGGCTCGCGCGCTACAAGACCGAGTACATCGACGCCATCGCGGCGCTGCTCAGCGACCCGAAGTACGCCAACATCCGGATCTCGGCCACCATCGAGCCCGACTCGCTGCCCAACCTGGTGACCAACAGCTCCGAGGCGCTCTGCCAGCAGGCGGCGCCCTACTACCGGGCCGGCGTGAAGTACGCGCTCGACAAGCTGCACGCGATCCCCAACGTCTACACGTACATCGACATCGGCCACTCGGGGTGGCTCGGCTGGGACAGCAACGCCGGTCCCGCCGCGACACTGTTCGCCGACGTGGCGAAGTCCACGACCGCCGGCTTCGCCTCGGTCGACGGCTTCATCAGCGACGTCGCCAACACGACCCCGCTCAACGAGCCGTTCCTCACGGACGGGTCCGCGTCCCTCAACAACACCCCGATCCGCTCGAGCGGCTTCTACGAGTGGAACTACGACTTCGACGAGGTCGACTTCACCGCCCACATGTACCGACTGCTCACGGCGGCCGGGTTCCCGTCCACGCTGGGCATGGTCGTCGACACGTCGCGCAACGGCTGGGGCGGCCCGAACCGGCCCACCGCCGTCTCGACGAGCACCGACCTCAACACCTACGTGGACCAGTCGCGCGTCGACCGTCGCGTCCACCGCGGCGCCTGGTGCAACCCGGAGGGCGCCGGCATCGGCGAGCTCCCGCAGTCGTCGCCGGCCGGCTACGCCAGCTCGCACCTCGACGCCTTCGTCTGGATCAAGCCCCCGGGTGAGTCCGACGGTGCGTCGACGGACATCGCGAACGACCAGGGCAAGCGGTTCGACCGCATGTGCGACCCGACCTTCGTCTCGCCCAAGCTCAAGAACCAGCTGACCGGCGCCACGCCGGGCGCCCCGCTCGCAGGCCAGTGGTTCGAGACCCAGTTCAAGACGCTGGTCACCAACGCCTACCCGGTCATCGCGGGCGGCTCCACTCCCCCGGCCGACACCACGGCGCCGTCGGCGCCGACGGGCCTGGCCGCGGGCACGCCGACCTCGACGAGCATCCCGCTGTCGTGGACGGCCTCGACGGACAACGTGGCCGTCGCCGGCTACGACGTCTACCGCGGCACCACGCTGGTCGGCACGTCCACCTCGACGAGCTACACCGTGACCGGCCTGTCCGCCGCGACCGCGTACTCGTTCACGGTCAAGGCCAAGGACGCCGCCGGCAACGTGTCGGCATCGTCGGCAGCCGTCTCGGCCATCACGGCGTCCGGCACGGTCACCGACACGACGGCACCCTCGGTGCCGACGGGCCTGGCGGCCGGCTCGACGACGACCACGACCGTCCCGCTGACGTGGAACGCGTCGACGGACAACACCGGCGGCACGGGCGTCGCCGGCTACGAGGTCTACCGCGGCACCACGCTCGTGGCGACCACCACGTCGACGAGCTACACCGTGACGGGCCTGTCCGCCGCCACCGCGTACTCGTTCACGGTCAAGGCCAAGGACCTGGCGGGCAACGTCTCGGCGGCCTCGGCCGCGGTCTCGGCCACCACGCAGACGGCCACCACGACGGACACCACGGCGCCCTCGGCCCCGACCGCGCTCGCGGCCGGCACGACGACGACGTCCACGGTCCCGCTGGCATGGACCGCCTCGACCGACAACGTGGCCGTGACCGGCTACGACGTCTACAACGGCAGCACGCTGGTGGGCTCCTCGACCTCGCCGAGCTACACCGTGACCGGCCTCGCGGCCGCCACGACGTACTCGTTCACGGTCAAGGCCAAGGACGCGGCCGGCAACGTGTCGGCAGCCTCGGCGGCGGCCTCGGCCACCACCAAGTCGGCCACGACGACCAGCAGCTGCTCGGTCAAGTACACGGCCAACAGCTGGAACACCGGCTTCACCGGGTCGATCAAGCTGACGAACACCGGCAGCTCCGCGATCAACGGCTGGACCCTCGGCTTCTCCTTCGCCAACGGTCAGGCCGTCACGCAGGGCTGGAGCGCCGACTGGGCGCAGTCCGGTGCAGCGGTCACCGCGAAGGGCCTGTCGTGGAACTCCACGCTGGCGCCCGGAGCCTCGACCGACATCGGGTTCAACGGCTCGCACACGGGCACGAACAACGCGCCCACCGCCTTCACGCTGAACGGTGCGCCCTGCACCGTCGTCGCGTGAGCTAGCGGCAGCACGACCGAGCGGGGGTCCTCCCACGGGAGGGCCCCCGTTCGGCTGTCAGGAGACGGCGTCCTTCACGGCGGCGACGAGCTCGTCGACGTCCGCCTCGGTGGTGTCGAACGAGCACATGAGCCGGACCTCGCCGGTCTCCACGATCCAGTCGTAGAACCTCCAGCGGCGGCGGAGCACGTCGGCGACGCCCGGCGGGAAGATCACGAAGATGCCGTTGGCCTGCGTCGGGCGCGTCACCCGGACGCCGGGCAGGTGCTCGATGCCCGTGCGCAGCCGCGCCGCCATGGCGTTCGCGTGCCCCGCGGACCGCAGCCACAGGTCGCCCTCGAACAGCGCGACGAGCTGGGCGGAGACGAAGCGCATCTTCGACGCCAGCTGCATGTCCATCTTGCGCAGGTAGGTGAGCCCGCCGTCCGCGGCGGGATCCAGCACCACGACCGCCTCGCCGAACAGGAGCCCGTTCTTGGTGCCGCCCAGCGAGAGCAGGTCGACGCCGGCGTCCGTGGTGAATGCCCGCAGCGGCACGCCCAGGCTCGCCGCGGCGTTGGAGATCCGGGCGCCGTCCAGGTGCAGCTTGAGGCCGAGCCCGTGCGCCTGGTCGGCCAGGGCGCGGACCTCGTCGGGCGTGTAGACCGTGCCCAGCTCGGTGGCCTGGGTGATCGAGACGACGCCTGGCTGCGCGCGGTGCTCGTCGCCGAATCCCCACGCCTGCGTGGCGACGAGCTCGGGCGTCAGCTTCCCGTCCGGCGTCGGGACCGTGAGCAGCTTGAGGCCGCCGACCCGCTCGGGCGCGCCGTTCTCGTCGGTGTGGATGTGCGCGGTCTCCGCGCAGACGACGGCTCCCCAGCGCGGCAGCACGGACTGCAGCGACAGCACGTTGGCGCCCGTCCCGTTGAACACCGGGAACGCGGACGCCGCGCTGCCGAAATGGTTCTGGACGACCTCCTGCAGCCGGGCGGTGTAGACGTCCTCGCCGTACGCGGTCTGGTGGCCTCCGTTGGCCTCGGCGATCGCGGCGAGCACCTCGGGGTGCACCCCCGCGTAGTTGTCGGAGGCGAAGTCGCGGCGGTCGGCATCATGCAGTCGGGTCACGGGGAGCAGTCTCCCCCGACGGACGAGGCCGCTGCACATGCGTGCCCGGCGTGCCATGCGGGATGATCCGTGGATTCACCGAGGAGGCTGACCTTGCCCGAGATCGACGCCGATCCCGACGACGGCCGGACCGAGACCGACAACGAGCGCGCGGACCGCAACTGGAACGAGCTGCTCCAGGAGCTGCGCGTCACGCAGACGGGCACGCAGATCCTCACGGGCTTCCTGCTGACGATCCCGTTCCAGCAACGGTTCGCGGATCTCGACGACTACCAGAAGGACCTCTAC
This sequence comes from Cellulomonas sp. P5_E12, assembly GCF_054049315.1. NCBI lineage: Bacteria > Bacillati > Actinomycetota > Actinomycetes > Micrococcales > Cellulomonadaceae > Cellulomonas > Cellulomonas sp. P5_E12. The sequence goes on from NZ_JBFUMP010000007.1 coordinate 112,610, forward strand.
CTGGTGCTCGTGGTCCTGGCCGTGCTGGCGACTGCCTTGTTCGTGGCGCCCGTCAGCCTGCACCGCATCCTGTTCGGCCGGAAGCTCAAGCCCGAGCTGGTCACGGCGGGGGCCGGGTTCGCCCGCGCCGGTCTGGTGGTGCTCGCCCTCGTCATGGCGGGAAGCGCCGCACTGATCTTCGACGTCGTCGTGTCCCGCGACGCGGGCCGGGCCATCGGGATCTCGTCGCTGGTGCTGCTGTTCGTGTCGTGGTGGGTGGTCCCGCGAGTCATCGCGCGGCGCGAGCGGGTCTGACGGTCAGGACGAGGCGGCCGCCCGGCAGGCGGCGCAGGTGCCGACGAGCTCGATGGTGTGGTCGACGTCGTCGAACCCGTGCGCGGCGCCCACCTGGGCCGCCCACGCCTCGGCCTGCCCGGCCTCGATCTCGACCGTCCGGCCGCAGGACCGGCACACGAGGTGGTGGTGATGACTCCGCTGCTCGCACCGGCGGTAGACCGACTCGCCGTCCTCGGTGCGCAGCACGTCCACGTCACCGTGCTCGGACAGGCTCTGGACGGCGCGGTAGACGGTGGCCAGGCCCACGCTCGACCCGCGGGCGCGGAGCATCTCGTGCAGCTGCTGGGCGCTGCGGAACTCGTCGACGTCCTCGAGGAGGTCCAGGATCTCGGCGCGCTGTCGCGTCTGCCGCGGGACCACCACCATGCCGGGACCTCGCCTTCCTGAGAGTGGTTCCCACTATAACGCGACAGAGCCCCCGGTCCCGAAGGACCGAGGGCTCTGTCGGCAGTGCTGAGGTCAGCTCTGGACGGCGCGCTTGAGGGCGCTGCCGGCCGTGAGCTTGACGCGGTAGCCCGCGGGGATCTCGAGCTTCTCACCCGTCTGGGGGTTGATGCCGGTGCGGGCACCGCGCTCGGCGCGGGCCACGGCCAGGAAGCCGGGGATCGTGACGGCCTCGCCGGCGGCGAGGTTCTCGATGAGGACCTCCTGGAAGGCCTTGAGGGCCTTGTCCGCGTCGGTGTTGGTGAGGCCGGTCTTGGCCGCGACGGCCTGGACGAGCTCGGTGCGGTTCACGCTCACTGGTTGTGCTCCTCTGTGTTCACTCGGACGTGCGGGCCCACTTCCGGGCCGTGTTCCCAGGCGCGCGGCAGGACCGCGGCAACCGGGGACGATCGGCTGACACTAACCCGAGAAACCCCGGGATCCGCGCACCGGGCGTGTCGCGTCAGCGGTGCGTGCGCGCCAGGAGCTCCTCGACGGGCAGCGTGGTGATCACGCGGGCGGGTTCCAGGTCGTGCTGCGCGGCCCTCGCGCAGCCGGCCATGAGCCAGTCCAGCTGGCCGGGTGCGTGCGAGTCCGAGTCGATCGAGAAGTCGCAGCCCGCGTCGATCGCGAGCGCCAGGAGCTCGTGCGGGGGGTCGAGGCGGTCGGGCCTGCAGTTGATCTCGACGGCGACGCCGTGCTCGGCGCACGCGTCGAAGACCGCACGCGCGTCGAACTCGCTCTGCGGGCGGCTCTTGCCCTTGATCTGACGACCCGTGCAGTGGCCGAGGACGTCGGTGCGCGGGTTGCTCACCGCGGCGATCATCCGGCGCGTCATCGGCCCGGACTCCATGCGGAGCTTGGAGTGCACCGACGCCACCACGACGTCGAGCTGGTCCAACAGGTCCGGGTCCTGGTCGAGGTCGCCGTCGTCGAGGATGTCGCACTCGATCCCGGTGAGGACCCGGAACGGCCCGACCGCGCGGTTCAACGCGCTGACCTGATCCAGCTGGGCGCGCAGCCGGGGCGCCGACAGGCCGTTGGCCACCGTGAGGCGCGGCGAGTGGTCGGTGATCGCCAGGTACTCGTGGCCCAGCTCGAGGGCGGCCAGCACCATCTCCTGGATGGGCGTCGCACCGTCCGACGCCTCGGTGTGGGAGTGGAGGTCGCCCCGGAGCGCCGCGCGCAGCGCCGCCGCGCGGGGATCGACGTCGGCGCGCGCCGCCGACGCGTACTCGGCCTCGAGCGTGTCGAGGTACTCGACCGGCTTGCCCCGCAGCACGTGCGCGACGACGTCGGCCGTCCGGGCACCGACCGCGGGCAGGTCGGCCAGCGATCCCGACGCGGCGAGCGCCACGAGGCGGTCGGGATCCTGCCGCTCGACGCTGACGGCCGCCTTGCGGAAGGCCTCGGACCGGTACGGGCTGGCCTGGGCGCGCTCGAGCAGGAACGCGATGCGGCGCAGCGATGCGACCGACTCCGCCTGCCTGTCGGCTGCCTCGCTCACGACGCCTTGCGACGCGTCTTGCGCGGGGTCGGCTCGTCCTCGTCGGACTTCGGCTTCTTCGCCTTGGCCTTGGGCTTCGCCGGCTCCTCGTCGGCGGCCGGGCCGTCTCCGCGGGCACCGCGCGCCTTCTCCACACTGCGCTGGAGCGCCGCGAGCAGGTCGACGACGTCGCCGCCGCCGTCCGCGCCGGCCTCCGCGCCTGGAGGCACCGGCACGGAACGCGTGTTCCCGGTGGAGACCTTCGCCTCGATCAGCTGCTCGAGGGCGCCCGCGTACCGGTCCTCGTACTGCGACGGGTCGAAGTCGGCGGCCAGCGAGTCGACGAGCGAGGCAGCCATCGCGAGCTCCTGGGGGCGCACCGAGACGTCGTCGTCGAGCACCGGGAAGTCGGCCGCGCGGATCTCGTCTGGCCACAGCAGCGTCTGCATGACGATGACGTTGTCGCGCACGCGCAGGATCGCCATCGACTCGCGTTGGCGCAGCGCGACCTTCACCACGGCCACCCGGTCCGCCTGCTCGAGCGCCCCGCGCAGGAGCGCGTACGGCTTGGCGGCGGTCTTCTCGGGCTCCAGGTAGTACGTCTTCTGCAGGAGGATCGGGTCCACCTGGTCCACCGGCACGAACTCGAGCACCTCGATCTCGCGCTCGGTGGACAGCGGGAGCGACGCGAAGTCCTCGTCCGTGAGCACCACGAGCTCACCGTCGTCGGTCTCGTAGCCCTTGGCGATGTCGGACATCTCGACCGGCTCGTTGTCGATGCTGCAGAACTTGCGGTACCGGATCCGGCCGCCGTCCTCCTTGTGCACCTGGTGCAGCGTGACCTCGTGCTCGCCGGTGGCCGAGTACAACCGCACCGGCACGTTGACCAGCCCGAAGGCGACCGCACCCTTCCAGATCGCTCGCATGGTCGTGACCTCCGTCGGTGGCTGCTGGGCGTGTTGGGCTCGACCGCGCCTCGCGCGGCCTCCTATGGGCAGGATGGACCCGTGGAGCCCATGCTCGCCACCCCTGCAACCGGTCCGGCTGAGCTCCCGCGCGGGTCCGAGTGGGCCTTCGAGGTGAAGTGGGACGGCGTCCGGGCGCTCGCGGACACGACCTCGGGCCGGCTGCGGCTGTGGAGCCGCAACGAGCGCGAGATCACCCCGGCGTACCCGGAGCTGGCCGGGCTGGCCGACCTCCAGGGCGCGATCCTCGACGGCGAGATCGTCCTCATGGCCGACGGMATCCCGTCGTTCAGCGCCCTCGCGGAGCGGATGCACGTGCGCGACCCGCGGCGTGCCGAGGCCCTCGCAGCCCAGCGCCCGGTGACGTTCCTGGTGTTCGACGTGCTGCGGCTGTACGGCGTGGACCTCACGCGGAGCACCTACGACGAGCGCCGGGACACGCTGTCCCGGCTCGACCTGCCCGACCGCGTCGAGCTCTCCCCGGTGTACCCGGACGGCGCGGACCTGTGGGAGATCACCAAGCAGCTCGGCCTCGAGGGCGTCGTCGCCAAGCGGCGGTCGTCGGCCTACCAGCCGGGCCGGCGGTCGCCGGACTGGGTCAAGGCGCCGCACCGCACCACGCGCGCGGCGCTCGTCGGCGGCTGGCGCGAGGAGACCAACGGGTCCGGCCGGCTCGGCGCGGTCCTCTTCGGCGCCCGCGACGCCGACGGCGCGCTGCGCTACCTCGGCCGGGCCGGCAGCGGGCTGACGGGCAAGCGGGCCACCGAGCTGCAACGGTTGCTCACGCCGCGGGCGGACTCCCCGTTCGACGACGAGGTGCCGGCGATCGACGCGCGCGGGACCCGGTGGGTGGAGCCCACCGTGGTCGTCGACACCCTCTACCTGACCCGGACGCCCACGGGCCGGCTGCGCCAGCCGGTCGTGCGGGGCGTGCGCACCGACACCGACGCCGACCCCTGGGAGCAGCCATGACACCCGAGCGCCAGATGGTCGACGTCGAGGGCCGGCAGGTGCGGGTCAGCCACCTGGAGAAGGTCATGTACCCCTCGACCGGCACGACCAAGGCCGAGGTCATGAACTACCTCGTGCAGGTGGCGCCCGGGCTCCTGGCCCAGCTCAAGGACCGGCCGGTCACCCGGATCCGGTGGCCCGACGGGGTTGCCGGCGAGAAGTTCTTCGAGAAGAACACCCCCCGGGGCGCGCCCGACTGGGTGCGCCGACAGACGCTGCGGGCCGCGCCCGGTGCGGAGGACGAGGGTGCCGAGCTGGAGCTGCCGTTCCTCGACGACCTGGCGGGGCTCGTGTGGGCGGCGAACCAGGGCGCGCTCGAGCTGCACACGCCACAGTGGCGGGTGGGGCCGCGCGGAAAGATCCACCGGCCCGACCGCTTGGTGGTCGACCTCGACCCGGGGGCGCCGGCGGGGCTGGCCGAGTGCGCAGAGGTGGCGCACCTCGTCGCGGACCGGCTGCGAGCGGACGGCATCGAGACGACGGTGCCCGTGACGTCGGGGAGCAAGGGGATGCAGCTGTACGCACCCCTGCCCGGGACGCAGACCGTGATGGAGATCCGGCAGTACGCGCGCGACGTCGCTTACGAGATCGCCGCCGCGAACTCCCGGCTGGTCGTCGCCGTCATGAAGAAGGACCTCCGCGGTGGCAAGGTGCTCATCGACTGGTCGCAGAACCACCCCGCGAAGACGACGATCACGCCGTACTCGCTGCGCGGCCGGGACGCCCCGCACGTCGCGGCGCCGCGCTGGTGGGACGAGATCGGCCCGGGTCTGGCGCAGCTGGGGCCCGACGAGGTGGCCGCGCGTTACGCCGAGCGAGGAGACCCGTTCGCCTGAGGCATCTCGGATGGCGAGGTGCCCCCACCTTTGGCAGCGTGGTCACAGCCGGGAAGAACACCCCGCGGACCTGCACAGAAGGAGCCGTCATGGCGCTGCCGAAGTACACCGTCCCGTCCCTCACCCCGAAGGAAGGCGCTGAGGTCGCCGCGATCCTGCAGCAACGTCTCGACGCGCTGAACGACCTCGCCCTGACGCTCAAGCACGTCCACTGGAACGTGGTCGGTCCGCACTTCATCGCGGTGCACGAGATGCTCGACCCGCAGGTCGACGCCGTGCGGCACATGGTCGACGCGATCGCCGAGCGCATCGCCACCCTCGGCGTCGCCCCCGTCGGGACGCCCGGTGCACTGGTGGCCAACCGCACCTGGGAGGACTACTCCCTCGGTCGGGACAGCGCGATCGCCCACCTCGGCGCGCTCGACGTCGTCTACATCGGCGTGATCGAGAACCACCGCCAGGCTGCCAAGGACGTCGAGGAGATCGACGACGTCACCAACGACCTGCTGATCGGACACCTGCACGAGCTCGAGCTGTTCCACTGGTTCGTGCGTGCCCACCTGGAGTCGGCCGGCGGAGTGCTGACCACCGGTAACGCGCAGAGCGAGAAGACCGCCGCGCGGAAGGCGTCGGTCAAGGACACCGCGTGAGCGCATCCCCAAGCGCCCGGCCCGTCGTCGGCTCGTCCCGCGGCGGGCCGGTGCTCCGTCCGGCTCGCCCCGGGCCGGCGTCGGCGGTCCCGCGCACGCACCTGGCCGCCCGGCTCGAGGACCAGTTCGACCGGGCCGTCGCGCACCGGCTCCGGGCTCGCGGCTGGACCGTGCGGATCGAGCCGTACGCGGGGTACGGCGCACCCGGGTGGGTGCGGGTGCTGGCCCGGACGGTGCTCGCGGCGCCGCACGTCGGCGACGACGACCTGCCCGGCGCGGGCTCGGACGCGCAGGCAGGCGCCCGGTCGGCCAGCACCGTGCGCGGCTGGCGCAGCTTCGCCACCGCGCAGATCTCGGGTGCCGAGCTCTCGGTCCAGGTCGGCGACCGGACCCACGACGTGGTGACCGACCGGGGCGGCTACGTCGACACGATCCTCGAGTCCGACCTGCCGCCGGGCTGGCACGACGTGCGTCTGACCACGGCCGACGGCCGCAGCGCGACGGCTCCCGTCCAGGTCATCGGCCCGGCGACGCGTTTCGGCATCGTCAGCGACATCGACGACACCGTCATGGTCACGCGCCTGCCTCGCCCCTTCGTCGCCGCGTGGAACGTGCTCGTGCGTCACGAGAACGCGCGCGAGCCGGTGCCCGGGATGGCGCGGCTGTACGCGGAGCTGCGGTCCGCTGGGACGGACGTCCCGGTGGTCTACCTCTCGACCGGCGCCTGGAACGCCGCGCCGACGATCGCCCGGTGCCTGCGCCGGTGGCGCTACCCGGCAGGACCCCTGCTGCTCACCGACTGGGGACCGACCAACAGCGGGTGGTTCCGCAGCGGGCCCGCGCACAAGGTGGCCCAGCTGCGCCGGCTCTTCACCGAGCTGCCCGACGTGCAGTGGGTGCTGGTGGGCGACGATGGCCAGCGCGACCCGCAGATCTACGCGGGCGCGGCGCAGCACTTCGGCGACCACGTGCGGGCGATCCTCATCCGGCAGCTGACGTTCACCGAGCACGTGCTCGCGCACGGCGTCCCGGCCCCCACGACCGAGGCGTTGCGCGCCGAGCAGCAGGCAGCGCGGCGACCCGACGGGATCACCGTGCTGCAGGGACCCGACGGCCAGACGCTGCTGCAGCGAGCCCGCGAGTACGGGCTGGACCTGGGCTAGAGACGCTCGGGGTCGTCCCACTCGTCGTTGCTGGCGATGGGCTCGTCGTCGGCCTCGAGCTCGACGGCGGTCAGCGACCGCGGACCACGGTCGGGGTTGCCACCGGAACGTGCGTCGGCGGCATCGAGCTCGGCCTGGGCGTGCTCACGATCGGCGAGGTGCTCGGCGGAGGGGTCGGACGTCAGGTCGCGGTTGCGGCTCATCCTCCGGTTCTACCGTCCGCGCTCCCCCGCCGCACGTGCGGACCAGCCCGTGGTCGCCGACGTCCCGTGCCGGGCTAAACGATTCACTCCCTGCTGGAGGTTCGAAGCGCGTCGATACGGTCGCGGCGGTCGTCGCCCAACGGCGGCCCTCAGGGTCCCCGGCAACGCCGCCCGGAGCCCTCCCGCCTTCACGAAGGAGTGCCGCGGATGCCCGCCCCCTCGCTCGTACCCCGCACCCCGGCCAGGCTCGCGGCGGCCGCCGCCTCGGGCGCCCTGGTCGCCAGCGCGTTCGTCGCCGTGGCCACCCAGGAACCCGCGCACGCCGCGACGACCCCGTACACGTGGGGGAACGTCGAGGTGGTCGGCGGCGGGTTCGTCCCCGGGATCGTCTACAACCAGTCGGAGAAAGGGCTCGTGTACGCCCGGACCGACATCGGCGGCGCGTACCGCCTGGACCAGACGACCGAGCGCTGGATCCCGCTGCTCGACAGCATCGGCTGGAGCGACTGGGGTCACAACGGCGTCCTGTCGCTGGCGACCGACCCGGTGAACCCGAACAAGGTGTTCGTCGCGGCCGGCATGTACACGAACAGCTGGGACCCGAACAACGGCGCGATCCTGCGCTCGTCCGACCGCGGCGCCACGTGGGCGAAGACCGCCCTGCCGTTCAAGGTCGGCGGCAACATGCCCGGCCGCGGCATGGGCGAGCGGCTCCAGGTGGACCCCAACGACGACCGCGTCGTGTACTTCGGCACCGAGGGCGGCAACGGCCTGTGGCGCAGCACGGACTCGGGCGTGACGTGGGCCAAGGTCTCGAGCTTCACCAACGTCGGCAGCTACGCGCAGGACCCGACAGACCCGAACGGGTACCTGGCCACCAACCAGGGCGTCGTGTGGGTGACGTTCGACCCCACCAGCGGGACCACGGGGTCGCCGACGAAGACGATCTACGCCGGCGTGGCCGACAAGGACAACACCGTCTACCGCTCGACCGACGCGGGCGCCACGTGGTCGCGAGTCGCCGGCCAGCCGACCGGGTTCATCGCGCACAAGGGCGTCTTCGACTCCGTCGGCAAACAGCTCTACATCGCGACCAGCGACACCGGCGGCCCGTACGACGGAGGGCACGGCGACCTGTGGCGGCTGGACTCGGCGACCGGCGTGTGGACGCAGATCAGCCCGGTGCCGTCCAGCAGCACGGACAACTACTTCGGCTACAGCGGTCTGACGATCGACCGCCAGCACCCGAACACGATCATGGCCGTCACGCAGATCTCGTGGTTCCCGGACATCCAGGTGTTCCGGTCCACCGACCGCGGCGCCACGTGGTCCCGGATCTGGGACTGGAACGGCTACCCCGACCGGACCCTGCGCTACTCCCTCGACATCTCGGGGGCGCCGTGGCTCGACTTCGGCAAGCAGGCCGCTCCCCCGGAGCCCAGCCCGAAGCTCGGCTGGATGACCGAGTCGTTCGAGATCGACCCGTTCGACTCGAACTCGTTCCTCTACGGCACGGGCGCGACGATCTACGGCGGCTCCAACCTCACCGCGTGGGACACCGGCGGCAAGGTCGCCATCGGCGTCAAGGCGCAGGGGCTCGAGGAGACGGCCGTGCTCGACCTGGCCTCTCCCCCGGGCGCGACGCAGCTGATCTCCGGGCTCGGTGACATCGGCGGCTTCGTGCACAGCGACATCACCAAGGTCCCCCCGGCGTACTCGTCGAGCGCGCCCGCCCTGGGTTCGATCACCGGCGTGGACTTCGCGGAGAAGGCGCCCGCGACGATGGTCCGGGTGGGCAAGGGCGACGCCGGCGTGCCGCGCATCGGCATCTCGACCTCGGGCGGCAGCTCGTGGTGGGCGGGCCAGGAGCCGGCCGGCGTGACCGGTCCGGGCACGGTCGCGATGAGCGCCGACGGCAGCCGCATCGTCTGGAGCACCGACGGCGGCGGCGTGTACACGTCCTCGACGCTCGGCTCGAGCTGGACGAAGTCGACCGGGGCGCCGACGGGCGCGCGCGTCGAGTCGGACCGCGTCAACCCGCTGAAGTTCTACGCGTTCTCGGCCGGCACGTTCTGGACCTCGGTGGATGGCGGCGTGACGTTCACGGCGTCGAAGGCCACGGGTCTGCCCGCGGCGGGTCCGGCCCGCTTCTCCGCGGTCTTCGGCCGCGAGGGCGACGTGTGGTTGGCGGGCGGTGACGACAAGGGCGGGGCCTACGGCCTCTGGCACTCGACCGACTCGGGCGCGACGTTCAGCAAGATCGCGGCGGTCGAGCAGGGCGACACCGTCGGGTTCGGCAAGGCTGCGCCCGGCGCGTCCTACCCGGCCATCTACACGTCGTCGAAGATCGGCGGGGTCCGGGGGATCTTCCGCTCGATCGACGGCGGTGCCACGTGGGTGCGGATCAACGACGACGCCCACCAGTGGGGCTGGACCGGCGAGAACGTCATCGGCGACCCCGACGTGTACGGCCGGGTCTACGTCGCGACGAACGGCCGCGGCATCGTCGTCGGGAACCTGACGGGCACGGACCCGACGCCGACACCCACGCCGACCACCCCGACGCCGACCGTCACGCCGACGCCGACGGTCACCCCGACCCCCACGCCGACGGTGACCCCCACGACGCCGGCCGCCGCCTGCACCGTGAGGTACACGACGTCGGACTGGAGCACGGGCTTCACTGCCTCGGTCAAGATCACCAACGGCTCCTCGTCGGCGATCAACGGCTGGACGCTGGCCTTCACCTTCGCCAACGGCCAGCAGGTGACCAACGGCTGGTCCGGCGTGTACAGCCAGACGGGTGCGGCCGTGACGGTGGCCAACGCCGCCTGGAACGGCTCGATCCCGGCCGGCGGCAGCGTCGACATCGGCTTCAACGGGTCCCACACCGGGACCAACGCCAGGCCGAGCGCGTTCGCGGTCAACGGGACCCGCTGCGGCAACGGCTGAGCCGGTGGGGGTGGGTGGCGCGTGAGACGGAGCCGCCACCCACCCCGCTCACGCCAGGCCCGGGCACGGCGGGCGCCCGCATCACCTGCCGTGCTCCGGGCTCGCGTGTGCAAGATCACAGGCTGTCGGGACCGGGGGTATCTCGACGTCAACATACGATCGAAAACGTGCCAGAACGCGAAGAGATCGTCGACGTCGTCCTCGTCGGGGGCGGGATCATGAGCGCCACCCTCGCCGCGCTCCTCACCACCCTCGAGCCCACGTGGACCGTCGAGATCCACGAGCGGCGCCCGGCCCTCGCCGAGGAGAGCTCGAACGCGTGGAACAACGCGGGTACGGGCCACGCGGCCCTCTGCGAGCTCAACTACACGCCCGAGCGCCCGGACGGCACGATCGACATCTCGAAGGCCGTCACGATCAACGAGCAGTTCGAGCTGTCCCGCGAGCTGTGGAACCACCTGTCGACGCACGACCGCCTGCCCGGCGGCGACGGCTTCCTGTCGACCACCCCGCACATGACGTTCGTGCGCGGCGCGGACAACGCCGACTACCTGCGCCGCCGGTTCGAGACGCTGCGCAAGCACCCCCTGTTCTCCGACCTCGAGTTCAGCACCGACCCCGCGCAGATCGCGCGGTGGGCCCCGCTGCTCGTCGACGACCGCGACCCGTCGGAGCCCGTCGCGGCGACGCGCGCCGCGGCCGGGACCGATGTCGACTTCGGGCGCCTCACCCGCGCGATGGTCGCCGACGCCGTCGAGCGCGGCGCGCGCGTGCACCTCGAGTCCGAGATCACCAAGCTCCGCCAGAAGAAGGACGGCACCTGGTCGCTCCGCGTGGCCGACCGCCGCTGGAACGGGCACCTGCGCAGCCGCAAGGTCGCCGCCCGCTTCGTGTTCATCGGCGCCGGCGGCGGCGCGCTGAGCCTGCTGCAGAGCTCCGGCATCCCCGAGGCCAAGGGCTTCGGCGGCTTCCCGATCAGCGGCCAGTTCCTCAAGACCACGAACCCCGAGATCGTCGCCCGGCACCGGGCGAAGGTCTACGGCAAGGCGGACATCGGCGCTCCCCCGATGTCGGTGCCGCACCTGGATACCCGCGTCGTGGACGGCGGCACGGCGCTGCTCTTCGGCCCGTACGCGGGCTGGAGCATGAAGTTCCTCAAGAACGGCTCCTGGACGGACCTGCTGCGCTCGATCCGGCCCGGCAACCTGATCCCGATGCTCGCCGTGGGCATCCGGAACCTCGACCTCGTCAAGTACCTGGTAGGCGAGGTCACCGCCACGGACACCGACCGCCTCCGCACGCTCCGCGCCTTCATGCCGACGGCCCACCCGCGCGACTGGGAGCTCATCACGGCCGGTCAGCGCGTCCAGGTCATCAAGAAGGACAAGGCCAAGGGCGGCGTGCTGGAGTTCGGCACGGAGCTGATCACGTCCGCCGACGGCTCCATCGCGGGCCTGCTGGGCGCCTCGCCGGGCGCGTCGACGGCAGTCGCCACGATGCTCGACCTGCTCGAGCGCTGCTTCCCCCAGCACGCCGACGCCTGGCGGCCGCGCCTGCGCGAGATGATGCCGAGCCTCGGTGGCGGCGAGTGGGACGAGGAGTTCGAGCTCGACCAGCTGGTGGACGACGAGCAGATCCGGGCCGAGAACTGAGCCTGCTGGGCCAGGATGTGCTCATGGCTGAACCCGTGGAGAACCCCGTCCAGCCCGTGAGCGCCGAGATGCGCCACGCCAAGGTTCGCGCCGCCACCGAGCACACGACCGTGGGCCAGGTGACGCAGACCGACGACGGTCGGGTGACGATCGCCTGCGCGTGCGGCATGGAGCTCACCAACGGACCCACGTGGTCGCTGGACGAGCACATCCGCCTGCACCGTGCCGAGGCGCGCTTCCTGGCGCTCGCCGCTGTCGCGCCCGACGGCATCCCCCGCCTGGTGCGCTGGCCGCTCTAGACGCCGGCGTGCTCGTGCTCGTGGTCGAGGGCGTCCTCGTGCTCGTGGGGCAGGCCCAGCTCGTGCGCCCGCTCGTGCGCCTCCCGCGCGGCGATCCTCGCCTGCACGTCCACGCGGCGCAGCGGCGGGACCGTGGTCGGCGGCTGCCGGCGGGCGGGCAGCTCGTCGAGCAGGCGGGCCGTGATGGCGGCGACCTGCCGGACGGCGTCCTCGAACGGCTCGCGGGTGGCGTCGCTGAGCGACTGGACCCCCGTCACCTTGCGGACGTACTGCCGCGCGGCGGCCTCGATCTCCTCCGAGGTGGCGGGTGGCTCGAGCCCTCGGAGCGTGGTGATGTTCCGGCACATGGCGACGACGCTACGCCGCCACACCGACACGCGTCTCGAGCTCGAGGAGGGTCAGCTTGGCCTCCGCTCCCCCGGCGTACTGCCCGGGAGAGCCGTCGGAGCGCACCACGCGATGGCACGGCAGCACCACCGGCAGGGGGTTGAGCGCGCAGGCCGTGCCGACCGCCCGCACCGCCCGCGGGCTGCCGGCGAGGGTCGCCATCGCCGCGTAGCTCGCGGTGCGGCCGTACGCGATGTCCGGCAGGTGCAGGACGACGTCCCGGCGGAAACCGCGCAGCAGCTGCAGGTCGAGCGGCACGTCGAACGCGGTCCGCCGGCCCGCGAAGTACTCGTCGAGCTCCCGGGCGACGTCGTCGAGCTGCCGCGGGGCCTCCAGGACGCGCGGGCTCACCGAGGAGGCGAGCGCCGACAGCACGGCGTCGTGGTCCTGGACCTCGAACGCGACCCGGATCAGGCCCGCGGGCGTGCGCGCCAGCAGCAGCCGGCCCACGGGGCTGTCGACGGTGCGGTACGCGACGTCGAGCAGCCCGTCGGCGGCGGCTCGGGCTGCCAGGTCGCGGTGCAGGCGAGCGAGGTCGTCGGCGCTCACGTCCGGAAGCTCGATCATGACTCCTCCTGGTCGGTCACGGTGCGGCGCAGGGTCGCCACACCGTCGGACGCCGCCCGCCGCGCGGCTGCGGCCGTGCCGCCGACGAGCGCGGCGACGTCGTCGTAGGGCAGCCCGCCGAGGTGGTGATACGCGACCACCTGGCGCTGCTTGGAGGGCAGCGCGGCCAGCGCTGCCCAGAGGTCGAGGTCGCGGCCCTCGGGCCGCAGCGGTCGGTCCGGGACGTCCGCCACGGGCACGGCGTGCCTGGCGGCCCGGCGCACCACGTCGATCGCCTTGCGGTGAGCGATCGTCACCAGCCAGGCCTCGACGTTGGCGTCGGCGGGCAGCGCCGGGTAGGCGCGGAGCGCGGCGAGGAACGTCTCCGACCACGCGTCGTCGGCGTCGACCGGGCCGAGCACCGCACGGCACACGCGCAGCACCGTGGGTCCGTGCACCACGACCACGCGCTCGAACGGTTCCTTCACGCTCACAGTGTGCAGACGCGCAAGGCCCCCCGCGTGTGAGGTGCGGCTTCTAATGTGTCCTCATGACGAACCTCGAGGTGCGGCCGGTGCCGGAGGTGTGCGACCTGGTGCCCTCGCACGGACCCGTCGTGGAGCTGCACGAGGCACGCGACGTGCCCCTGGGCGGGGTGCGCGCGATGCGCGTGCGGCGGACGCTCCCGCAGCGCGCGCTGCCGACGGTCGGCGCGTGGTGCTTCCTCGACGAGTTCGGTCCCCAGCACGTGGACATGAAGGTGCTCCCCCACCCGCACACCGGCCTGCAGACGGTCACCTGGCCCATCTCCGGACAGATCCTGCACCGCGACAGCGTCGGGTCCGAGGCCGTGGTCCGGCCCGGGCAGCTCAACCTCATGACGGCGGGCCACGGGGTCGCGCACTCGGAGTTCTCGCTCGGCGTCGAGCCGCTGCTGCACGCGGTCCAGCTGTGGGTCGCGCTGCCCGACGGGGTGGCCGACGGCGCGGCGGGGTTCGTCCAGGTGAGCGACCTGCCCGTGTGGGAGGGGCCGAGGGCGCGCGCCACCGTGTTCGTCGGCGACCTGGACGGCACCTGGTCCCCCGCCCGCGTGCACACCCCGCTGCTGGGGGCCGAGATCGTGCTCGACGCGCACGCCGACCTCGAGATCCCGCTGGTCCGCGGCTTCGAGCACGCGGTGCTGCTGCTGGGCGGCTCCGCGCAGGTGGCGGGAACGCCGCACACGACGAGCGGGCTGCTCTACCTGGGCGACGGCCGGGACTCCGTGCGACTCGCCTCTCGCGACGGCGCCCGGCTCATGCTGCTCGGCGGTGCGCCGTTCGCGCACGACCTCGTCATGTGGTGGAACTTCGTCGGCCGCAACCACGCGGACATCGCCCAGGCCCGTGCCGACTGGGAGTCCGACGACCGAGCCGAGCGCTTCGGGCTGGTCGCCGGGCACGACGGTGCCCGCATCCCCGCCCCCGAGCTGCCGAACATCCGCCTCCAGCCGCGCCGCCGGTTGCCGGCGAAGGAGAACCCGTGACCGACCTCTCCCACCTGCCCACCCGGTCCCGGGTCGTCGCCTCCGCCCTCACCGACGCCGGGGTGCTCGGAGAGGTCGTGGAGCTGCCCGACTCCGCGCGGACCGCCGCCGAGGCCGCCGCGGCCGTGGGCGTCGAGGTGGGCGCGATCGCCAACAGCCTCGTCTTCTGGGCCGACGACCGGCCGCTCCTGGTGCTGACCAGCGGCCGGCACCGGGTGGACACCGGCGCCCTCGCGCGGCTGCTGGGCAAGTCGCACATCGGCCGGGCCACACCGGACCAGGTGCGGGCGGCCACGGGGCAGGCGATCGGCGGCGTCGCCCCGCTGGGTCACCCGCAGCCGCTGGAGACCGTCGTCGACGTCGCGCTGGGCGACTACCCGCAGGTCTGGGCCGCCGGGGGAACGCCGCACACCGTGTTCCCCACGACCTTCGACGAGCTGGTCCGGATCACCGGCGGCGCCGCCCTGGTGGTCGGCGACTGACGCGCATCGAAGAGACGGATGCGCCAAGACCGGACAGTGCACACACTGGGCACGACGAGAGGGGACCCCGTGGCGCAGGAGAGCTGCCGATGAACGGTGAGACGGAGCGCAAGCCGGCGCTCCTGACGGTCGACGACGATCCGGCGGTCTCGCGGTCCGTGGCCCGTGACCTGCGTCGACGCTACGGCGACGCGTACCGGGTGGTCCGCGCCGACTCCGGTCCCGAAGCCCTCGATGCCCTGCGTGAGCTCAAGCTGCGCGGCGACCAGGTCGCCGTCCTGCTGGCGGACCACCGCATGCCGGCGATGACGGGCATCGAGTTCCTCGAGCAGGCCATGGACATCTACCCCCAGGCGCGGCGCGTGCTGCTGACCGCGTACGCCGACACGGACGTCGCGATCGACGCCGTGAACGTGGTCGACCTCGACCACTACCTGCTCAAGCCGTGGGACCCGCCGGAGGAGAAGTTCTACCCGGTGATCGACGCGCAGCTCGAGGCGTGGGCCGCGAACCCGCCCAGGGCGGTCGCCGAGACGAAGGTGGTCGGCCACCGCTGGTCGGCGCGCTCGTCCGAGGTCCGCGAGTTCCTCGCCCGCAACCAGGTGCCGTACCGCTGGTACGCCAGCGACAGCCCCGAGGGCCGCGTGCTGCTCGACGTCGCCGGCGCGGACGACGCCGCGCTGCCGGTCGTCGTCACCTCCGACGGCACCGTCCTCGTCGCACCCACCGACGGGGACCTGGCGGCGCAGGTCGGCCTCTCCGTGAGCCCGTCGGAACGGTTCTACGACCTCGTGGTCATCGGCGGCGGACCCGCAGGCCTCAGCGCCGCGCTGTACGGCGCGTCGGAGGGCCTGCGCACGGCGCTCGTGGAGCGGACGGCGACCGGCGGGCAGGCCGGGCAGAGCTCCCGCATCGAGAACTATCTCGGCTTCCCCGACGGCGTCTCGGGCGCGCAGCTCACCGACCGCGCCCGACGGCAGGCGCTGAAGTTCGGCGCCGAGATCGTGATGACCCGCGACGCCGTGGGGCTCGAGGTGCACGGCGCGGCCCGGTCCGTGCGGTTCGACGACGGCAGCACGGTCGACGCGCACACCGTGATCGTGGCCAGCGGCGTCGCCTACCGCGAGCTCGACGGTCCCGGGATCGGCGCACTCACGGGTCGCGGCGTCTACTACGGGTCCGCGCTCACCGAGGCGACCGCGTGCCTGGACCAGGACATCTACGTCGTCGGCGGCGCGAACTCCGCAGGCCAGGCCGCGATGTACCTGTCGCGGCACGCGCGGTCGGTGACGCTCGTCGTGCGCGCCGTGTCCCTGGATCAGTCGATGTCGCGCTACCTCATCGAGCAGGTCGAGCAGAACGCGAAGATCCGGGTACGCACGCGGTCCGAGGTGGTCGAGGCCGTCGGTGACGACCACCTCGAGCGGATCGTGCTGCGCGACGCCGACACCGGTGCGAAGGAATCCGTCGACACCGGTTGGTTGTTCGTGTTCATCGGAGCCGCCCCGCTGACCACCTGGCTGGACGGCACCGTGACACGTGACCAGCACGGGTTCGTCTGTGCCGGTCACGACCTGCTGGTCGAGGGCAAGGTGCCGGACGCCTGGCCCCTCGACCGGCCTCCGTACCACCTGGAGACGAGCGTCCCCGGGGTCTTCGCGGCCGGCGACGTGCGCGCCGAGTCCGCCAAGCGCGTGGCCTCCGCCGTCGGCGAGGGTGCCATGGCCGTGATGCTCGTCCACCGCTACCTGGAGCAGCTGTGACCACCACCGAACCCGTCCCCGCTCCGCTTGCGACCACCACCCGCACCCACCTGGCGTGCGACATCGACGAGCTGCGGACCATGTTCCTGTTCGAGCGCCTGAACGACGAGCAGCTTCTCTGGCTCTGCGGGCACGGCCACGTCGAGCACATCGAGCCTGGGGTGCTCTACCGGGAGGGCGACCCGGCGACGGACTTCTACGTCATGCTCGAGGGCTCGCTCGCGTTGTACCGCCGGGTGGGCGTGGACGACGTCGAGATCGTCCGGACCTCGCAGGTGGGCGTCTACGCCGGGGCGTGGGCCGCCTACCTCGCGGACCGGGTGCCGCAGACGTACTCGCAGACCCTGCGCGTCCTCGAGCCGTCCCGCTACTACGTGCTGTCCGCCGACGACTTCGCCGCCTTCATGAACGACTGGTTCCCCATGGCGGTCCACCTGCTCGAGGGGCTCTTCTTCGGCCAGCAGAACTCGCAGGCGGCGATCGGTCAGCGCGAGCGGCTGCTGGCCCTGGGCTCCCTGTCGGCCGGGCTGACGCACGAGCTGAACAACCCCGCCGCGGCGGCCACGCGGGCGACCGCCACGCTGCGCGAGCGGGTGGCGGGAATGCGGCACAAGCTCGCGATCATCGCCTCCGGCCCGTACGACCGCGAGCAGCTGGCGCAGATCATCCACCTGCAGGAGAAGGCCGTCGTCTCGCTGGCGAAGGCCCGTGCGTCCGAGGCCGTGCCGTCGCCGATGGAGGTGTCCGACCGCGAGGACGAGCTGGGCGACTGGATGGAGGACCACGGCATCGCGGGCGGCTGGGAGCTGGCGCCCAGCTTCGTCGCGGCGGACCTGGGCCCCGCCTGGCTCGACATGGTGGCGTCCTGCGTCGGCGAGGAGGTGCTCGAGGGCGCCGTCCGCTGGCTGGCGTACACGCTGGAGACCGAGTCGCTGATGAACGAGGTCGAGGACGCCACCGGCCGGATCTCCAGCCTGGTCGGCGCCGCGAAGCAGTACTCGCAGATCGGCCGGGCGCCGGACCAGACGGTCGACGTGCACGAGCTGCTGGACAGCACGCTCACCATGCTCGAGAGGCAGCTCGGCGACGGGATCACCGTGGTCCGCGACTACGACCGCACGCTGCCCCCGATCCACGTGTTCGCCGCCGAGCTCAACCAGGTGTGGACCAACCTCATCGACAACGCGGCGCAGGCGATGGAGGGCCACGGCACCCTCACGGTGATCACCCACCGGGTCGACGACTGGCTCGAGGTGGTGGTCGCCGACACCGGCCCGGGCATCCCCGACGCCGTGGTCGGGCGCATCTTCGAGCCGTTCTTCACCACCAAGCCCGTCGGCTCCGGCACCGGTCTGGGTCTCGACATCTCGTGGCGGATCGTCGTCGGCAAGCACCACGGCGACCTGTCCGTCACCTCCTCGCCCGGCGACACGCAGTTCCGTGTCCGCCTGCCCTACTCCCCGACGGAAGGACCCACGCCGTGACCGAGACCACCATCGATCCGACGGTTCCGCCCAGCGGCACCGGGTGCGTCGAGTGCGACGCGACCCAGGGCTGGTGGTTCCACCTGCGCCGCTGTGCCACCTGCGGGCACGTCGGGTGCTGCGACACCTCGCCCTCCCAGCACGCGACCGCGCACTTCCAGGAGACGGGGCACCCGGTCGTGCGGACGTTCGAGCCGGGCGAGGACTGGTTCTGGGACTACCCGGCCGACGACTACGTAGACGGTCCCCCGCTCGCCGCCCCGGAGCACCGGCCCGTCGAGCAGACCGTCCCCGGCCCCGCCGGGCGCGTGCCCGACAACTGGCGCCGCCTTCTGCACTGACACGTCCCGACGGGCTGCGCCCCCGTTTCCGACATATCCTGCGGGTCGCACGAGGGCGGCCTCGATGACCGCTCGATGCACACCGGGTTCAGCCACGAGCCCACGAGCTGGCTCCCCCGACGGGGGCATCGCGGAGGACGTCGTGCACACTCCCACACCCATCCCGGCACAGGTCGGTCAGTTCCGGTACACCGCCCCCACCGGGCGCTGGTGGTGGTCCGACGGCACGTTCCGGATCCACGGCATGGCGCCCGGCGAGGTCGTACCCACCCTCGCGCTCATGTCGCGGCACGTGCACCCCGCCGACCGCGGGCGCGTGCTGGACGCCCTCGGCCAGTGCGGCGTCGACGGCGAACCCTTCGGGTGCCAGTACAGGCTCCTCGACCTCGGCGGCGCCGAGCGGTCCGTCACGCTCGCCGGCGCGGGAGAGACGGGCGACGAGGGCGTGCGCACGGTCACCGGGTTCTTGGTCGACGTCACGGCGTCCCAGCGCGACGCGGTGGCGCACCGCGTCAACGAGGAGCTCACCCAGGCGCTGAAGTCGCACGCCGTGATCGACCAGGCCAAGGGCGCCTTCATGCTCGGCTACGGCATCGACGGTGACGCGGCGTTCGAGCTGTTGCGGTGGGGGTCCCAGCAGCGCAACGTCCGGCTCCTGACGCTGGCGGAGCGGCTCGTCGCGGCCGTCGAAGGGGGCGGCGGCCTCGGCTCGGACACGCGGCAGCGGCTCGACGACTTCTTCTTCGCGAGCCTCGCGTCTGCGCCCGAGACCGCGCCCACGCGGACAGGTCCCGGACTCGAGATCACCTTCGACACCGTCGACGACGTGCCCGTGGTGCGCGTGCGGGGACCGGTCGACCTCGCGACCGCCCACGACCTCACCGCGGCGGTGATGCAGCTGATGATCGCGGCGCGCGCGGTGGGCTCCATGGTGGTGGATCTGCGCGACGTGTCCCACCTGGGATCGGTCGGAGTATCGGCCCTGACCGCCGCCCACCGGCGAAGTGCGTCGGCAGGTGTGAGGATGCGCATAGTGCTCTCTCCCGGTACCAGCCTCGGGCTCGCGGGAGCGCACGGGCTGGACGTGATCAGCGCTCCGGCCTCGGACACGGAAGCAGCCGGTGTGTGGGACACGCGCGGGCACGTGAGCTCGGCGAACTGAAGGAGGAGGCGCGATGGCGTCCGACGGGTACGTCGACCTCGACGCCGTGCTTCGAGCCTTCGACGACTCCCCGGGGATCCAGATCGTCGTGCGTGCCCCCGACCTGCGCATCGTCGCGGCCAACCGCGGCGCGCGTGACGCCTTCCAGCGCGGCACGCTGCTCGACGTCAGCCTGCGCGACCTGCGCGATCCCGGCTTCCAGGGCGTCGTGACGGCGCTGACGGAGACCGTGCGCACCGGCGGGGTGTTCCACGACGACCAGCTGTCGCTCACGGCCGACTGGTCCGACCCGGCGTCGGGGATCTGGCTCGACCTGACCGTCACCCCCTGGCGGGACGCGGACGGGACCCTGGTCGGCGCCGTCGCCGCGGGGACCGACATCACCACCCGCCTGCGCGCCGCCCAGCTCGAGCGCGCCGGCGCCGCGACGGCCGACCAGCGACTGGCTCGAGCCCGTGAGGTCGTCCTGCGCCTGCAGGGCGCGCTCCTCCCCTCGACGGTTCCTCTCCTGCCCCGCGTGGACGTCGCGGCGTCGTACCTCGTGGCCGGCCTGGAGCAGGCCGCGGGCGGCGACTGGTTCGACTCGGCCACGCTCCCCGACGGACGCGTGTCGCTGACCGTCGGCGATGTGGTGGGGCACGGCGTCGAGGCGTCGGCGATCATGAGCCAGCTGCGGGCCGTGCTCGCAGCCCGCCTCCTCGAGGGCGCCGGGATCCTGCAGGCGCTCGAGGCCGTCGAGGCCTTCGCGGGGCGGGTCTCGGGCGCCTTCGCGGCCACCCTCTGCGTGGCGCTGCTCGACCAGCACACCGGCGACCTCGAGTACGCGACCCGCGGGCATCCCGCACCGCTCGTCGTCGGCCCGGACGGCGCCCGGGTGCTCCCGACCACGGGCGACGGGCCGCTGGGCTCGCGCACGGAGGGGCGGGTCGCCACCGCGAACCTGCGCGACGGGGACGCGATCGTGCTGTTCACCGACGGGCTCGTCGAGAACATCCACCGGCCGCTGCGCGACGGGATCGACGCCCTGGAGCGGATCGCGTTCGACGCGTACCGCGACGAGTCGGCCGGCGCGTCCGTGGCGGGACGGATCTGTCAGCAGCTGCCGGCCGTGCTCATCGACGACGGCTTCACCGACGACGTGACCGTGCTCGCGGCGCACCGCCGGCAGGCACCCGCACCCCTCGACCTGCGCGTGTCGGCGGACCCCGGCCAGCTGGCGCGGGTGCGTGCCGCGGTGGACGCGTGGGGGCTCGGCGTCGGGCTGGGCTCGCGCGACCGCTCCGCGCTCGTCCTCGGCGTGTCCGAGGTGATGGCGAACGCCGTGGAGCACGCGTACCGCGAGAACGACGGCAGCCCGGTCCACGCGGTCGAGGTGCACGCCACGATCCGCGACGACGCCATGATCGAGGTCGTCGTCCGCGACCACGGTCGCTGGCGCGAGCCCGACCGCGATCCCGGTGAGCGAGGGCGCGGCTTCAGCATGATGGCCTCCGCCGGCCTTCAGGTCGCCGTGGAGACCGGGCCGGACGGCACCTCCGTGACGCTGGAGTGCCCGGCTCGTCGGCCGGCGCCCGTCGACCAGGCCGACGCCGTCTCCGAGTCCGCGACCCGGGCCGCCGCGCCGCTCGAGCTGCGCTCCGACGCCGRCGCGGGCCACGTGGTCCGGGTGGGCGGCGCGGTCGACCACCGGGCCGCCGCGGCCCAGGTCGAGGCCGAGATCCTGCGGCTGTCCCGCAACGGCCTGGTCCCGGTGACGGTCGACCTGCGCGACGTGATCCACCTCGGCAGCGCCGGGGTGCGCGTCCTGGAGTCGCTCCTGCGGACCATCGACCAGCTGCAGGTCGTCGCACCGCCGGGGACCCCCGCCGCGCAGACCTTGGAGGTGGCCGGCACGCCGTACCTCTCGTCACAGCTCTGATCCGCTGCAAGGATCGGGTATCGACGAGCGTCCACCCGCCTCCTACGCAGTGTCGCGAGGGCGAGGGCCGTCGGACGCTCGGGGCGGAGGTGCTCTGATGGGTGACCAGACCGACGGCAAGCTCCCGGTGATCTACGTGCGCGGGTTCGCCGGAGGCCCCTCCGGCATCAACACCGCCGTGGACGACCCGTTCTACGGGTTCAACGAGGGATCGGTGCAGGTGCGCGTCGACGACACGGACCGGCCCGCGTTCCACCAGTTCGAGAGCCCGCTCCTGCGGCTGATGATCGACCACGGGTACCAGCTGCTCGTGCAGGGCAACCAGGGTGCGTACCTCGAGCAGCGGCCGGACCGCTCCATCGACCCCGCGACGATCTGGGTCCACCGGTTCTACGACGAGTTCGCGCCGAACCTCACCAAGGACCCCAACGCCTTCAGCATCGAACGGGCCGCGGAGAGCCTCTTCGCCCTGGTCACCCTCGTGCGGCGCAAGACCGGTGCGCCACGGGTCTTTCTTATCGCCCACTCGATGGGCGGCCTGATCGTGCGGTCGATGATCCAGAAGGTCGCACCCGAGCAGACCGACGGGTCGCCGGACGCCGCCAAGGCGTTCGTCGACCGGGTCTTCACCTACGCCACGCCGCACGGCGGGATCGAGTTCGCCATCGGCTTCGGCGCCCTCGAGAAGCTGCGGGACCTCACCGGCCTGGCCGGGGCCGACATCTTCGGCCCCGCCCGCATGTACCAGTACCTGACGCCGACGGCCTCGACGAAGAGGCGCGTGCCGGACGGCTGGGACGCCACCCAGATGCCGGACGACGGGTTCCCGAAGGACCGGTTCTTCTGCCTGGTCGGGACCAACCCGACCGACTACACCTCGGCGCTCGGCCTGTCCGCGAAGGCGGTCGGTGCGCGCAGCGACGGCCTGGTCCAGATCGAGAACGCGTACGTGCGGGGCACTCCTCGGGCGCTGGTGCACCGCAGCCACTCCGGGCGGTTCGGCATCGTCAACTCCGAGGAGGGCTACCAGAACCTGCAGCGCTTCCTGTTCGGGGACGTCGAGGTGCAGGCCCACCTCACGGACGTCGTGGTGCCGGGCACACCCGACGACGACACCGTGTGGCAGCTGGAGGCGTCCCTGTCGATCCGCGGACTGCCCGTGGTGCTGCACGAGCAGAGCACCGCCCACCTGTGCCCCATCCAGCTCGAACGGCCGAAGATCCCGGACACCACGAGCACGCCGGTCCCGCTGGTGCGCACGTTCCTGTCGACGAAGGCCGCCCGCCCCGACGTCCCGACGATGCGCCACGTCCTGCAGCTCCGGCTCCTCTCGCTGCGCAAGAAGGACCACCTGCTCTCGTTCCTCGACCACCTCGAGCAGACGGCGGACTGGGCCGACGTGCTCGTGGTCGACATCGCGTTCCCGACGGACGGCGGCGCGCCGCGCTCGTGGGCCGTCTGGAACTCGTCGCTGCACACGGCGATCCGGGACTGGGTGCCCGACCAGGCCAGCGACCAGCAGCTGCAGGACCTCGACTCGGCCACCGGGAGCTGGCTGGCCCGGATCCAGCTGCCGGTCGCGGCGCGAGAGCTGCTGGGGCAGCAGGCCGCGATCACCATCTCGGTGAACGGCCGCGTGCCCGCTTGAGCTCAGGTCCGGGCGGCGGCGAGGGGCGCGTCCGAGCCCTCCACCCGGATCTCCACCCGACGGATGGTGTCGGTGTCGATGCTCGACGACGCCCCGAGCCCCCGGGCGCCGACGTTGCGGGCCAGCCACGTCGCGACGACGGTGCTGTCCCCGTCGGCGTCGACCAGCACCAGCTCGTACGTCGGGCCGTCGCCGTCGGGCCACGCCGCGACCGGGTAGCGGCACTCCCAGTCGATCCGGGTGCCCCAGCCCTTCTTCTCCAGCGTGAGGTCGGCGCTCACCGCGACGTCGCCGACGGGCTCCAGCTGCAGCGCGGTGACCTGCGCGGTGGACGACGCCGTCGCCTGCGGCGTGCCGGCGGGCCGGTCGACCAGCGCCCCCGCTGCGCCGCCGACCACCAGCAGAGCGGCGGCCGCTGCCACGAGCCCGACCATCYGACGCCGCCGGGACCGATGGGCCGCCCGGGCCACCGACGCCAGCTCCACGACCTCCGCCTCGGCGCCCGCCGAGGTGCTCGCGGCGGTTCCGAGCGCCGCGGCGTCGTCCGGCGAGACCATGCGCAGCAGGCCCGGCATCCCCGCCAGCTCGGCCACGGCCGCGCGGCACGACGCGCAGTCGCGCAGGTGCTCCTCGTAGGCACGCCGGTCCTCGGGGTCGAGCGCGCCGAGCACGTACGCGGCGTCCCAGTCGCGGAACGCGTCGTCGCCGCGCCGCTCGTCGGCCTCCCGCCCGGTCATGACGAGACTCCCCTCTCCTGCAGTGCGAGGCGCAGCGCGCGCAGCGCGTAGTGCATGCGTGACTTCACGGTGCCCTCGGGGATCTGGTGCTCGCGCGCCAGCTCCGCCACGGACCGGCCCCCGTAGTAGGCGCCGACCACGACGGCGCGGTGCTCGGGTGTGAGCTGCTCGAGCGCGTCGGCCACCAGCCAGCTGTCGAGGACGGCCTGGGACGCGTCCGGCTGCGGCGAGTCGGGCGCCTGGTCCGTGGTGCGCTCCCGCACGTGCCGGGCGCTGCGGCGGTCGTCGATGACGAGGTTGCGGACCACCGTGTAGAGCCACGCCCGGGTGGCGCCCTCGTCGCGTGCCAGCACGTCAGGGTGCTTCCAGGCGCGGACCATGGCCTCCTGGACGACGTCCTGCGCGAGCCCGTGGTCGCCCGTGAGTCGCACGACGTAGTGCTGCAGCGGGCGCGCATAGGCCTGGTGGAGGGCACGCAGGAGCGCGTCGGGTTCCTCGCCCACGCCGCCTCCCTCCGTCGTCCTCGTCGGTCCTACTCCCTCAACGGCACAACCACCGCGCAGGTTCACCGATGGGTGAACCTCGACGCCCCCGGCCCCGTGGTCCAGGTAGCGGGGGCACGCACCAACCCGCTACCGACCAGAGGAGATCATCATGAGACGGACCATCCTGCTCTCGGTCACCGCGCTGGTGGCTGCGGCCACGCTGACGGCCTGCGGTAGCTCCGGGAACGACACGAGCGGGGGCTACGGCGACTCGACCCCGTCGAGCGAGGCGTCCAGCGCCGCCAAGACGCCGGCCGCGGCCGCCGCCTCGACCGACCTCGCCACCGCCGAGACGAGCCTGGGCACCGTCGTCGTGGACGGCAAGGGCATGACGGCGTACTACTTCCTCAAGGACACCAAGGACTCGGGCGCGAGCGCGTGCTCGGGCGACTGCGCGGCGGCGTGGCCGGCCATCACGACGGAGAACGCGACCCCGAGCGTCACCGGCGTGACCGGCGAGGTGGGCACGATCACCGGCACGGACGGCAAGCTCCAGGTCACGATCGACGGGCGGCCGATCTACACGTTCGCCCAGGACAAGGCCCCGGGCGACGTCAACGGGCAAGGGCTCAACAGCGTCTGGTACGTCATCGCTCCTGACGGCACGGAGATCGACGACGACTGACCACCGGCCGGGCGGCGACCGAGGGGGCCGCCGCCCGTGCACGGTCAGTCGGCGTGCGCCTCGACGTTGAGGATGTTGCCGTCGGGGTCCGCGAACCAGACCGCGCTCATCCCGCCGCCGGAGAGGACCCCGTCGGTCCACGTGCCGGCCTCGGGAGGAAGCTCGAACGTCTGGAACACGATGCCGGCGCTGCGCAGCGCCGCGACCTCGTCGGCGAACCTCGCCTCGGAGACCTGGAACGAGACCCCGGTCGCCTGGTTGGTGCCGGCGTACGTCGACGGGTAGACGAGCATCCCGCCGTTCGAGGTGCTGTAGACGACGCCCTCGGGGGCGTTACCGACGCTCGTGAACCCGAGCGTCCCCTCGTAGAACGCGCGTGCCTTGTCCATGTCCGCGACGGCGAGGACCGGCATCGCGGCGTGGTCGGAGAGCATGAAGGCCTCCCGTGCGGGCCAGCCGTCCGTCGGCGGGCCGGCACACCGACGCTATGCCGCCGCCGGACGGGCGTCCAGGGCCCCTGCACATCCGTGCACCACCTCACCCGTCACGTCCCGCCGCCGGGATCCGTCACGATGATGACGACCCCGCGAGAGGACCTCCCGATGACCGACGACGAGTACCTGGCCCAGCGGTTCGAGGCGAACCGGGGCCGGCTGCGGGCGGTCGCGTACCGCATGCTGGGCTCGACCAGCGAGGCCGAGGACGCGGTGCAGGACGCCTGGCTCCGGCTCGATCGTGCCGACGCCGACGGGGTGGACAACCTGGCGGGCTGGCTGACCACCGTCGTCGCGCGGCTGTGCCTCGACCGGTTGCGCAGCCGCACGTCGCGCCGCGAGGACGCGCTCGACGTCGAGCTGCCGCACCCGCGGACGGCCGCGGAGTCGGCCGTGGTCGATCCCGAGCACGAGGTCGTGCTCGCCGAGTCGGTGGGCCTCGCCATGCTCGTCGTCCTGGAGACCCTGACGCCCGCGGAGCGGCTGGCCTTCGTGCTGCACGACATGTTCGCGCTGCCGTTCGACGAGATCGCGCCGATCGTCGGGCGCACCCCCGAGGCCACTCGCCAGCTGGCCAGCCGGGCGCGTCGCCGGGTGCAGGGCGCGCCCGTGACGCCCGAGACCGACCTGTCCCGGCAGCGGGACGTCGTGGACGCCTTCCTCGCCGCCTCCCGTGGTGGCGACTTCGACGCGCTGCTCGCGATGCTCGACCCCGACGTCGAGCTCCGTGCCGACGCGGTCATCGCCCGGTTCGACGCCGCCGACGCCCAGGGCGCGGACGCCGTCGCCCGGTACTTCACCGGCCGCGCGCACACCGCGGAGCTCGCGCTGCTGGGCGGCGCGGTCGGCGCCATGTGGGCACCCGGCGGCGTCCCGCGCTCGGCGTTCGCGTTCACCATCGTCGACGACCTGATCGTGGAGATCCGGCTGATCATGGACCCCGTCGTCCTGCAGGAGCTCGACCCCGTCGCGTTGGGGTGGTGACCGGACGGCCGTCAGGGAGCACCATCGACGGGTGGGTACCGACGCGCACCCGGCCGACCGGCCGCCGCAGTGGGGGCTGGCCGCGCTCGGGGCGGTCGGTCTGGCCGTGGCCGCGGCGCTAGCGGCCTACGCGAAGGTGCACCCCGGCGACGGCGCCGCGCTGACGACGTTCGGCTTCAGCGGGATGCTGCAGATGAAGGCGTGGCTCACCACCGCCGCCGCCGCGCTCGTGGTCGTCCAGGTGCTGTCCGCGCTGGCCATGTGGGGCCGGCTCCCGGGCGTCGCGGACGCGCCCGGGTGGGTGAGCGGGATGCACCGCTGGTCCGGCGTCGTCGCGTTCCTGATCACCCTCCCGGTGGTGTTCCACTGCGTCTGGTCGCTCGGGTTCGAGGACGGGTCGACCCGGGTGCTTCTGCACTCGGTCGCGGGCTGCGTGTTCTACGGCGTGTTCGCGGCGAAGATGCTGGCCCTGCGCCTGCGCGGGCTGCCGTCCGCGACCGTGCCGGTGCTGGGCGGGCTGCTCGCGGGCGTGCTCGTGGTCCTGTGGTTCAGCTCCGCGTACTGGTTCTTCGGCCAGTCCGGGTACGTGGGCTACTGACGTGGCCGCTCCCGAGGTCGGCCGCCGCGAGCTGCTCGAGGGCGCCGGCGTCGCGCTCGTGGCCGGGGCGGCGGGGTACGTGGGCTTCGTCGCCCTCGGCCCGCCGCCGGACCCCGACGACGACCACGGCGGTGACGACGACAGCTCGGGCACGGGGTCGGGTCCTCTCGTCGCCCTCGCGGACGTGCCCGACGGGGGCGGTCTGGTGCTCCGCGACGAGAAGCTGGTGCTCACCCGCAGCGGCGCGACGGTGCACTGCTTCGACGCGGTGTGCACGCACCAGGGCTGCTTGGTCGGCAGCGTGAGCGGCGGCGTGATCCGCTGCCCGTGCCACGGGAGCGGGTTCGACGCCACGACCGGCGCCGTGGTGCAGGGCCCGGCGACCGAGCCGCTCGAGACCGTCGACGTCGAGGTCACCGCCGACGGTGAGGTGGTGCGCGCATGAGGACGTTCTGGCAGCGGCTGCCGACGCTCGTGTGGATCGCCGGCGCCGCGGCGACCGCGGGTGCGCTCCTCGCGGCGTTACGCGGCTGAGCCCTGTCGGACGTGCGCACCCAGGCGCCACGGGGCCATCGTCGGGACCCCGAGAGCGCCGCTCAGGACCGACACGCAATTCGGATGGACCACCACTGTCGGGCACCCAAACCCCCTGATACGTTCACCTCGAAGCGCACGTCAGAAGCGGCAGCAGTGCCGCACGGGAGAGGACCAGCCGATGACCGATGACCTGACCGGACTCGAGGAGACGGGCCCGATCGACTACCTGGTGGTGGCATTCCCCCACGCGAAGCTCACCGGTGAGGCGTTCCCTCTCCTGGTCGACCTGGTGGACCGCGGGATCATCCGCATCCTCGATCTCGTGTTCATCCAGAAGGACGACGACGGCTCGGTCTCCGCGCTCGAGCTCAAGCAGCTGGAGGACGGCGGCGCCGACCTGACCGTGTTCGAGGGCGTCTCGTCCGGCCTGCTCGGTGAGGACGACCTGGCCGAGGCCGCGAACGCGCTCGAGCCCGGTGACGCCGCGGGCGTGCTCGTCTACGAGAACGTCTGGGCCGCCCCGTTCGCCGTCGCGCTGCGCCGCACAGGCGGGCAGCTGGTGGCCGGCGGGCGCATCCCCGTGCAGGCGGTCATCGCCGCGCTGGACGCCACCGACTCCCTCGGCTGAGCCGACCCCACCCACCACGACCAAGGAGCATCACATGCCAGGACTGATCCGCGGCGTCGCACGCACGGCGGTCGTCGCCGGAACCGCCACCGCCGTCTCCAACCGCGTGTCGCGCCGCCAGGCAGGCCGCTGGCAGTCGCAGCAGGAGGCCGCGGCCCCCCAGCAGCAGTACGCCGAGCCCCAGCCCGTCTACGTCGCGGCGCCTCCGGCCCCGGCACCCGCTGCGGCGCCCGCCGACATGGACGCCAAGCTCGCGCAGCTCGCCCAGCTCGGCGCGCTCCGGGACGCGGGCGTCCTCAGCGACATCGAGTTCGAGGTGCAGAAGAACCGCATCCTCACCAGCTGACGGCAGACTGCCCCGGGCCCGCGTGTCGGGCCCGGGGCAGTCAGCCCGGCGCAGCAGTGCCCACGGTCAGGACGATGAGCGGGCTCTGCGCCATCATCAGCTCCACGTCGTGCCGGCCCCACCGCCGCGCGGCCGCCTCGATGAGCGGACGCCGCTCCCCCGGGTCGTCGACCACCCGAGCCGTGGCCGGGAGGTCGGCGGTCACGCCGCGCTTGAGATGCACGACGACGTGCGAGTCGGCCTCGATGTTGAGCAGCCACGCGCGCTTGCGCGGGAACGGCTGGCCGGAGACGAACAGCTGCCCGTCCAGCTCGTGCAGGAAGATCTCGATCCGCCGCGGTTCACCGGAGTGACGGCCCGTGGTCGTCAGGTCGATGATCTGGCTGCGGTGCAGGGCGCTGTCGACGGACGCGGGCATGCGCTCACTGTGCGCCGGGACAGACCTGGCCCGCAATCGGTGTGTCAGCGGCGGGGCGGTGACGCGGTCGTCTCTCTGACCATGAGCTCGACCGCGACGTGCTCCCGGCGGTTCTGGGRTCGCGGGTTCTCGATGGCGTCGATCAGCAGGTGGATGCCGAACGTCGCCACGTGCGCGAGGTCCTGACGCACGGTCGTGAGGGACCTCGTCAGGTAGGACGACTCCGGGAGGTCGTCGAAGCCGACCACGCTCACGTCGCCGGGCACGTCCCGTCCGGCGTCCGCCAGCGCCCGCAGCGCACCGATGGCCATCTGGTCGTTGGCGCAGAAGATCGCGGTGACGTCCCGGTCCGCGGCCAGGGTCGTGGCGAGCTCGTACCCGGACCGGGCGCTCCAGTCACCGTGGGCCACCCGGGGACGTCGGCGCCGGCCGCGACCAGCGCGTCGCGCCAGCCGTCGAGCCGGAGGCGCGCCGAACGCCACCCGAGCGGGCCGGACAGGTGGTGCACCGTGCCGTGACCGAGACGGAGCAGGTGCTCGGCCGCCGGCCCGCTGGTCGGGGTCGACCACGATCTCCGCCGACGAGATCCCGTACGCCCCGGACAGGCTCAGCACCGGCAGGTTCCCGATGGCCCCCGGCGCGAGCGTGAACAGCCCGACGGGCTCGTTGACCACGATCCCGTCGACGCCCTGGTCGACCAGCTCGCGGAGCGCGCCCGTGATCGCGTCCGGCTCGTCCTGGAACGTGTTGACGACCGACATCGCGTACCGGGCGCTGCGGATCGCGTGCTCGGCGCCCACCATGAGCGCCGACGGGCCGAAGTCCGTGGACCCGACGGACAGCACGCCGATGGTCCGGCTGCGGCCGAGCACCAGGTTGCGGGCCGCGCGGTTGGGCCGGTACCCGAGCTCGGCGATCGCCAGTTGCACCCGGTCGCGCACCTCCGCCCTGACGTGCGCGTCGCCGTTGATGACCCTCGACACGGTCTTCTGCGAGACCCCGGCGGCCCGAGCGACATCCATCGCGACGACGGGACGCGTCGTGCCCGGCTCGTGGGTCACGAGGCCGACTCCGCTCTGCGCGCCCGGTAGGCGGCGACGTGCGCCCGGTTCGCACAGCCGTTGACGTCGCAGAACCTGCGCGAGCGGTTGCGGGAGAGATCCACCAGGACAGCGTCGCAGTCCTCCGCCTCGCAGTGCTGCAGGCGTTCGTACTCGTCGCTGCGCACGACGTCCGCCATCGCCATCGCGGTCTCCACGAGCATCACGGTGGCGAGCGGGGCGTGCGGCGCGGTCCCGTGCAGGTGCCAGTCGAACTGGTCGTGCCGGGCGAGGGACGGCACCGCTCCCCCGCGCGCGAGCATCTCGTTCAGCAGCCCGGCCGCCGCGTCGCGGTCCACGTCCCAGAGCACCGAGATCTGCTCGCGCGCGTCGCGGACCCCGGCCAGCTCGGCGGCGTCGCCGTCGTGCCGGGCCGTGTAGCCCCACCGCGCGTAGTAGGCGGACACGTCGTCGACCGTCGCCATGGCGTCGTGCCCGTCCCGACGCCGGGCGGTGTTGACCAGCTCGACGGCCGCGGCGATGTTCATCTCGGTGTCAGGTGCGAATACCACTTTGACTCCTGTCGATGGCCGAGGCTACTGTCACGAGTGTAGTCGGGCTTGACCCATGACAACCCTGGACAGGAGCGCGGCGATGCCCACGACGACCGCGTCGCACCGCACCGCAGGCATCGCCGCGGGGCTCGTCGCGGCCGTCGCCTTCGCCACCAGCGGTCCGGTCGTCAAGCCGCTGCTCGTCGCCGGGTGGTCGCCCGGTGCGGCCATCCTGGTGCGCCTCTCGGTCGCTGCCCTGCTCCTGGCCGGTCCCGCGGCGTGGGCGCTGCGCGGGCGCTGGCACGTGCTGCGCGACGAGTGGCGCACGGTGCTCGGCTTCGGGGTGCTCGGGGTGGCCACCGCGTCGACCATGTACTACCTCGCGGTCGACCGGCTGCCCGTCGCAGTCGCGCTGCTCATCGAGTACACGGGGCCGCTGTTGCTGGTCGGCTGGCGCTGGGCGCGGGAGCGCCAGGCGCCGACGCGCGCGACCCTCGTAGGCGCCGCGCTCGCCACCGGCGGTCTCGTCCTCGTCCTCGACCTGACGGGGTCCCTGGAGCTCGACCCGATCGGGCTCGCGTTCGCCCTGGTCTCCGCGGTCGGCAACGCGGCCTACTTCGCGCTCACGGGCCGGCCCACCGAGCTGCCCTCGATCAGCCTCGCCGGCGCCGGCATGGCCGTCGGCGCGCTCACGGTCGCGGTCGTCGCCGCCGTCGGCGTCCTGCCGGTCACCGCGCCGGACGTCCGCGTCGACCTGCTCGGCGCGCAGGTCCACTGGATCGTGCCGCTCCTGATCGTCGCCACGGTGCCGACCGCCTTCGCGTACGGCGTCAGCGCGGTGTCTGTGCGGCTGCTCGGCGAACGCCTCGCGTCGTTCCTGGCCCTCTCCGAGGTGCTCGTCGCCGTCCTGCTCGCGTGGGCCCTCGTCGGGGAGGCGCCACTCCCGCTGCAGGGTGCCGGGATGGTGCTCGTCGTCGCCGGGATCGCGCTGGTCCGCCGTGGCACGGACGTGCCGGAGCCCGCGGCCGCCGTCCCGGCGCCCCGACCCGTGGTCGACGCGGTCGTCTGAGCTCCTACTCGTCCGGACGTCCGTCCTGCAGCCACCGCGCCAGCCCACCGAGCCCGACGGCGTAGCGGCCGAGGTCCGTCACCTCCGGGTGGTCGGTGATCACCGTCAGGAGCTGGGCCACCGCGGCATCGGTCCGACCGGCCTCGGCGAGCGTCAGCGCGAGGAACACGCGCACCGAGTCGGACTGCGGGAATCGCGCCCGGGCACCCTCAAGGACCGCGACCGACTCGTCGAGCCGCMCCAGCCAGCGCAGCGTGCTGCCGTACTGGCACAGGCACCGCCGCAGGTCGTCCCCCTCCAGCCCGAGCACCATCGCCCGCTCGTACTGGACGGCCGCCTCGTCCTCGCGCCCTGCCGTGTCGTACGCGCCGGCGACCTCGAGCACGAGGACCGGGTGGTCGGGGTGCTCGGCCAGCAGCCGCTCGAAGTACGCGATGGTCGGCGCCATGTCGCTCCGGTCGCGGGCGGCGTACCCGGCGGCGATGGCGTCCCGCAGGTCGTCGGTGAGGTGGTTCACGCGAGGATCCTGTCAGCCTCGGGTGTGCTCCGCACCGGGCGACCTCCTAGCGTGGGGTCATGCCCCGCACCGTCGCCACCACCCGCACCGTCGACCTGGCCGGACTGCTCGACTTCGTCCGCGACCGGCACCACTTCGTCCTGGTCACCACCCGTGCCGACGGGCGACCGCAGGTCTCGCCCGTGAGCGGCGGCGTGGACGACCAGGGTCGTCTGGTCGTCTCGACCTATCCGGGCCGGGCCAAGGCGGTCAATGCCGAGCGCGACGCGCGGGTGAGCGTCTGCGTGCTGTCCGACGACTTCGGCGACGCGTGGGTCCAGGTCGACGGCGAGGCCGAGGTGCTGCACATGCCGGAGGCCGAGGACGCGCTCGTGGACTACTACCGGTGCATCGCCGGCGAGCACCCCGACTGGCCGGAGTACCGCGCCGCGATGCGCGTCCAGGACAAGTCGCTGATCCGCATCACGCCGACGCGCTGGGGACCCGTCGCCACCGGCGGGTTCCCCGCCGACGTCGCGGCTCGCCTCGACGGCTGACTCCCTCGCCCGATCGGGCGAACGGCGGGAGACTCGGGACGTGCCCGACCCGACGCACGAGCCCCTCGCGGAGTACCGCGCCAAGCGGGACCCGTCGCGCACGCCCGAGCCCGTCCCCGAGCCCGGGACGAGCGCGCCGTCTGGCGAGGGCCGGAGCTTCGTCATCCAGGAGCACCACGCCCGCGCGCTGCACTGGGACTTCCGCCTCGAGCGCGACGGCGTCCTCGTCTCGTGGGCCGTGCCCAAGGGGCTCCCGCAGGACCAGAAGACGAACCACCTCGCGGTCCACACCGAGGACCACCCGCTCGAGTACGCGACGTTCGAGGGTGAGATCGGCTCCGGCGAGTACGGCGGCGGGCAGGTCACCGTCTGGGACCGCGGCACGTACGACCTGGTGAAGTGGTCGGACCGCGAGGTCCAGGTGGTGCTGCACGGCGAGCGCGTGCAGGGGCGGTACGTCCTGTTCGCCACGCGACCGAGGGGCAAGGGCGCCGGCTCACCCGACGACGGCAAGAGCTGGATGGTGCACCGCATGGACCCGCCCACCCGGCCCGACTGGGAGCCGCTGCCCGGTCTCGTGCGGCCCATGCTCGCGGTGCCGGGTGAGCTGCCGGACGACGACGACGGCTGGGCGTACGAGATGAGGTGGGACGGGGTCCGCGCCGTGGCGTACGTCGACGGCGGCCGCGTGCGGCTGGTGTCCGGAAACGACCTCGACGTCACGCGCTCGTACCCGGAGATCGCCGGGCTGGGCGAGCAGCTCGGGTCGACGCCCGTCGTGCTCGACGGCGAGCTCGTCGCCTTCGACGCCGGCGGCGCACCCGACGCCGCTCGCCTGCACCAGCGCGCAGCCGTCAGTGACTCAGCCCCCGCGCGGCGCCTGGCCCGGACCGTCCCCGTCGTCTACCTGCTGTCGGACGTGCTCCACCTCGACGGGCGCTCCACCCTCGCGCTGCCGTACGACGAACGTCGTCGACTGCTGGAGGGCCTCGGCCTGGCTGGAGCGTCGTGGCAGACTCCCCCGTCCTTCGACGGTCCCGGGGCCGACGTGCTGGCCGCGAGCCGCGAGGGCCGGCTGTCCGGCGTCCTGGTCAAGCGTCGGGCCTCGCCCTATCGCCCGGGCGCCCGCTCAGGCGACTGGCTCGAGGTCGAGCACGCACGCACGCGGTAGCGGCCGGTCAGCTCCGCCGGCGCCCGCTTCCCGCCACGATCGCGACGCCGATGGCGGCGAGGACGACCTGGAACAGGAGCTCGATCCAGTCGATGCCGTCCGTGGTCTGCACGCCGACCAGCCCGGCGAGCCACGTGCCGATGAGCGCGGCCACGATGCCGACGATGATCGTCACCAGGATCGAGATGTTCTGGCGCCCGCGAACCACGAGCCGGCCCAGGACGCCGATGATCGCGCCGATGATGATGGCGGAGATGATGCCTGCGGGGGTCATGAGCGTTCTCCTCGAGGAGTTGTACAGAAGCTGCGCCGGGCCTTGGCTCGACTGGGACACTCGCATGCTGGACCCCGGCAGGCGCTCGCGCACGCCGAGCGGTCATTCGTACCCGAGGTGCTCCTTGCCCCCAGGGCCGCGCAGGTCCGCTCGGCCACGCCGATCTGACGGAACCAGTGCCCGACGTGCACCTTGACCTGCACTAGCTGATCCCGAGCGCTGCCGATCTGCTTGTTGGCCATGCCGAGGGCGGCGGACCGCGCGGCAGCGACGAGATCACGCCGTTCGCGGTCCTTGAGCAGGTATCCGATGGCCCCGGTCCTCGAGAGCGTCGGAGACCCGAGCGGTGTCGGAGAACCAGGTGAGGGCGGCGGCGGCTCCGTTCGGCCGGATCTACGCTGGCCCCGACGACGACGAAGGGAGATCGCATGCCGACCGGTTCGGTGACCCAGGCCTCCGTCGGCGACGTGCTCGCCGACCTGGCCGCGCTGGAGGACCCGAAGGTCCGCGCGGTGAACGCACGGCACGGCGACGACCACGGGGTCAACCTCACCAAGCTGCGCGCCGTCGCCAAGGGCGTGAAGTCCGACCACGAGCTGGCCGGGCAGCTGTGGGCCACCGGCGACACCGCGGCCCGTCTGGTCGCGATCCTGATCTGCCGGCCCAAGCAGTACACGGCCGCTGAGCTGGACGCGATGCTGCGTGACGCGCGCGTGCCCAAGGTGCACGACTGGCTGGTCAGCTACGTCGTCAAGAAGAGCCCGCACGTCGAGGAGCTGCGCACGGCGTGGTTCGCCGACGCCGACCCGGTGGTCGCCAGCGCCGGCTGGGCGCTGACCAGCGACCGCGTGGCGAGGTCCCCGCACGGGCTCGACCTCCCCGGACTCCTGGACCTCGTCGAGGCGCAGATGAAGGACGCGCCGGACCGCCTGCAGTGGGCCATGAACGAGTGCCTGGCCACCATCGGCATCCATCACCCCGAGCACCGCGCCCGCGCGCTCGCCATCGGCGAGAGCCTCGAGGTCCTCAAGGACTACCCGACCCCGCCCGGCTGCACCTCGCCCTTCGCGCCGATCTGGATCTCCGAGATCGTCCGCCGCCAGGCGACGGCGTAGTCGCCAGGCGGGGCGTGCCACGCGTCCGCCGGTGCCACGATGTCCGCATGAAGGTCAGGCGGCAGGTAGTGGTGTTCGATGCGGCGGATATCGGCGTCGAGAGCGCATTCTGGGCCGCGCTGCTCGGCGGCACCGTGACCGTGGAGGACGACTGGCACTCGGTGATCGTCGACGGAGAGCCACGGATCGACGTCCAGCTCGCCCCGAACCACGTGCGGCCGGAGTGGCCGGACGGCGAGCAGCAGCAGGTCCACCTCGACCTGTACGTCGACGACATCCACGCCGCCCACGAGCACGCCCTCGCGGTCGGCGCGGTGCTGCTGAAGGCCGCCGACGACTTCGCCACCCCCGACGGGTTCCAGGTCTACGCCGACCCGGCCGGCCACCCGTTCTGCCTCTGCTGGGGTCCGTGATCCCCCGACATCAGTCCGTCGCGATCCAGGTTCTCCCGGAGCTGACCGAGCCACTCCGTCCCCAGCGCGCGCCCGTCCGGGAGCTGGTCGTCTCGATCCCAGCGCCACGCGGTGATCATCGCCAGCACCAGGGAGCGGCACACCCGCAGCAGCCCGTGATCGACGCCCGGGTAGTGGTCGGCCACCTGGGCGGGCGCATGGGCGAGATCGAACTCGACCGGGCCGCGGCAGCACGTCTCGAGATCGATGAACAGCACGCCGTCCTTCGTGGTCAGCAGGTTGCCCGGGTGCGGTTCGCCGTGCAGCAGCTGCTCGGCGGGGCCGCGCTCGGCGATGCTCCGCCGCAGGGTTCGCAGCGTCCCGGCGAGCAGGTCCCGGTCCGCGTCGCCGAGCGCCGGGGTGCGGTCGCGGCTCGCCACGAGCCGCTGGGCCGTCTGGACCCGGTCCGTGAAGTGCGGCGTGTGGACGTCGACCGTGCGCATCCCGGCATGGAGCCGCGCGAGGGCGTGGGCGTAGTCCACCGGTGCGACCTCCCGGGCCGGAGGGGGCTCGTAGTACGTCCACAGCGTGACTACGAAGCCGTCGCGCGCGTAGACGAGCGGCTCGGCCCGCGGCTCGAGAGCAGCCACGGGGCTGCCGGCCTCGGCGAGCCGGAGAGCGAGGTCGATCTCGAGCTGAGCGACCTGGTGCGCGGCCGGCGCCACCCGGGCCAGCACGTCGCACGGCACCAGTCGCAGGGTGAGCTTGTTCGAGTCGTGGAGCACGATCGCGTCGTCGACCGTCAGACCGAACGATGCGGCGACTGACGTGGCCGCTGCCACGGCACGGGGAACCTGGGAGGCCTCCATCGTCAGCTCGACGTCACCGGCCCGCGAGGGCCCGCTCGACATCCTTGGGCAACGTCTCGGCGGCGAGTGCTTCCGTATCCATGGCTCCAGCCTGCCGTTCGTGGCTGCTCCCGCGCTCGACCACGACGGGAAGTCGCCGAGATTCGTCGCCGGCTGCCGCTGGCTAGGGTGAGGACAGGCGGGACGTCGTCGACGATCTGGGTGGAAGCGAGATGACCGCGGGGCCGGACGATCCACGAGGGGGCTCGATCGTCGACGCTCTGGTGTCCTTGCTGCAGCGCACGCACCTCGTGCCGCCCGACCAGCTTCCCGACGCGGTCGACGCGGCGATCTCCCACCTCGACGCGAACGCCGTGATCTTCCTCGCGGACTACAGCGACACGGTGCTCGTCCCGATGGTGGGCGCCGCTCGGGCTCGGCCCGCCCTGCTGGCCGTCGACTCCACCCTCGCGGGGCGCGCGCACCGCCTGCTCACCGTGCAGACCGCCGTGGTCGACGGCGTGCCGCTGATCTGGATGCCGATCGTCGACGGGGTCGAGCGCCTCGGGGTCCTGCGAGTCACGGTGACGGACCCGGACCTGCTCGCCGACGACGAGCTCCTGCACGACCTGTGGTCGTTCGCGCACCTCCTCGGGCACCTCGTCTCGATCCTCGACGACTACGGAGACGCCATCGACGCGGTGCGTCGTCAGACACCGAGGACGGTCTCCGCCGAGCTCATCTGGCAGCTGCTCCCGCCGCTGACGTCGGGAACCGACAAGGTCGTGGTCAGCGGTCGCCTGGAGCCCGCGTCCGAGGTCGGCGGTGACGTGTTCGACTACGCACTGTCCGACACCCGGGCGCAGTTCGCGATCTTCGACGCCACCGGTCACGACCTGCACTCGGGCCTCGCCGCCGCGACGGCGCTCGCCGCCTACCGCAACTCGCGTCGCCAGGGTCACGGGCTGTTCGAGCAGACCGAGGCCGTCCACCGGGCGATCGGCGACGAGTTCGCCGGTCAGACGTATGCGACCGGCGTCCTGGGCACGCTCGAGCTCGACACGGGCGAGCTGCGCTACGTCGCAGCCGGCCACCCACCGCCCCTGCTGCTGCGGCGAGGTCACGTGGTCAAGACCCTGGACTCCGGGCGCCGCGCCCTGCTGGGTCTCGACAGGGTGGCCGCCGACGTCGCCGAGGAATGGCTCGAACCCGATGACGTCCTCGTCCTGTACACCGACGGGATCACGGAGGCTCGTGACGCGGACCGCCGGTTCTTCGGGCTCGACCGGCTCGTGGACTTCGTCGAGCGTGAGGCCGCCGACGGCGTCCCCCTCCCCGAGATCGTCCGCCGGGTGGGGCGTCGGATCCTGGAGCACCAGAACGGCGTCCTCCAGGACGACGCGACCATCCTGCTGATCCAGTGGACCTCCAGCGGTCAGAAGGCGCTCGAGCCCACCCCCGAGTAGGGCGCGGTGCGCCCTCGACGCGCGTCGGCCGCACGGACGGGATAACGCAGGTGCGTCACGCCCACTCCCTGGATCACCGTCGGGCTGCCCAGCGTGGCCGGCGTGCCCGCCAGGTGGTCGAAGAGCCGAACCCCGGAACCGAGGAGCAGCGCGGCGATGTCGACGGAGATCTCGTCGATCAGACCGGCGTTCAGCAGCTGCTGGATGGTGTCGGCGCCGTGGACCCCGACGTTCTTCCCGGCGGCGGCGTCCTTCGCCTGGCGCACGGCGCTCTCGAGCCCGTCGGTGACGAAGTGGACGGTCGAGTCGGGCCGCGGCCACCCGGCGGGGACGTCGTGGGTGAGGACGAACGCCGGCCCCCACGCGTGGTTCCCGCCCCAGCCCTGGGCGACCTCGAACGTGCGTCGACCGGTGAGCACGGCGCCCAGTCCCGAGGTGAGACCGCGGATGTGTGCGGCGCTCGGCTCGGACACCGTGAACCTCATGGGCTCCGACCCACCGGTGCGGATCTCGACGTCCCCCGAGGTGTACCAGTCGAACACCTCGGCTACCCCGTCGTCGGGGTCGGCGACGAAGCCGTCAAGCGACATGGACATGATGGCGACGACCTTCGTCATCGGATGCTCCTCAGCTCCCGGGTGGTCCCGACGACCACCTTTCACCAGCACAACGAACGGCACCACACCGATCCGACACCGTCATGGGAAATGGACGTGCCCGGGGTGCGCGAGCGCGCCTAGCGTTCGAGGGTGCCTTGCCGACTGACCGCCCTCACCGTCGACGCCCTCGATCCCGCGCGCCTGGCCGACTTCTGGGCCGCAGCGCTCGGACGCGACGCGGTCGGCGACGTCCGGGAAGCCCTGGTGCCCGGCTCCGCGACGCAGCTCGGCCTGCGGTTCGTCCCGAGCCGGGAGGCGAAGGTCGGTCGGAACCGGATGCACCTGCACCTCACCAGCGCCAGCCCCGACGACCAGCGGGAGACGGTCGACGCCCTGCTCCGGCTCGGTGCCAGCCACCTCGACGTGGGACAACGCCCGAACGAGGGTCACGTGGTGCTGGCCGATCCCGAGCGCAACGAGCTCTGCGTGATCGAGCCCGGGAACTCCTTCCTCGCCGGCTGCGGCTTCCTCGGCGAGCTCACCTGCGACGGCACCCGGGACGTCGGCCTCTTCTGGGCCGACGCCCTGGGCTGGCCCCTGGTGTGGGACGAGCACGAGGAGACCGCGGTCCAGTCGCCGCGCGGCGGCACGAAGGTCTCGTGGGGCGGTGAACCCGTGCCGCCGGCGCACGTCAGGAGCCGCCAGCGGTTCGATCTCGCCCTCGTCGGCGGCGACCTCGGTGGGGAGGTCGACCGGCTCACGTCGCTCGGCGCCGCCCGACTAGGCACTCTCGAGGAGGGCGCGGTCGAGCTGGCCGATCCCGACGGCACCGAGTTCCGCCTCCGCGTCGCGCGGGAGGGGCCCCCCGGGGTGTTCCCAGGGCGCCCCTGACCTGCACTTTCACCGCGTCCTACTTCGCGGCCTCCTTGATGAGCGCGAGCACCGCGAGGGGATGGCTGATCATCGGCACGTGCGAGCTGTTGATCTCCACGGTCTTCGCACCCGCGCGCGCCGCCATCATCCGCTCGGCCTCGGGCGGGATGATCCGGTCCTGCGTGGCGACGAGGTACCGGCTCGGGATCGTCCGCCACGCGGGCGGTCCCGACGGTGTGACGAGCGAGGCGAACGACCCCGGCCGCTGAGACCCCGCCATGTTCCGTGCGACGACCTTGGGCAGGTCGCCGGCGAACAGCTGCGGAAAGAAAGCCGGGTCGATGTACGCATCGGCGTCACCCGGGGAGGCTCCCGGGAACGGACGGACGACGAGGTGGTCGGTCACCTCGGTGTGGCCTCCCCCGAGCGCGTTCGCGGCCTGGACGGACTCGCCGTCGTCCAGCGCGTAGGCGGCGACGTAGACGAGGGACTTCACGTTCGGGTTGCCGGTCGCGGCATTGGTGATGACCGCGCCGCCGTACGAGTGGCCGACGAGCACGATCGGGCCCGGGACGGTGGCGAGGAACTGTCGGAGGTACTCGGCGTCGTACTGGACGCCGCGCAGCGGGTTGGAGAAGGCGAGGACCGGGTAGCCCTGCGCCTGAAGGCCGGTGGCGACGAGGTTCCATCCGCTGGAGTCGGCGAATGCTCCGTGCACCAGGACGACGGTCGGCTTCGCGGTCGTCGACGCAGCGTGGTGGGCCTGCGTCGTGGTCGTCGCCGCCGCCGGAATGGCCGCGCCTCCCAGTGCGACGAGCGAGAATGCCGCGGCGACGGCGAGTGCGGCCAGGCCCTTGCGCTTCATGGTGGTCACGATCGTTCCTTTCAGGCCGACGGGACGGAGACGGATCGGGCATGCACGAGGGCCCACTCGAGGGCGTAGTCGGCGACCTCTTCCCACCCCGGTTCGGCGCAGATCCAGTGGGACCGACCCGGGAACTCGTGGTACTCGGTGAGGGCAGGCGACTTGGCGTAGTGCTTGGCGTTCGACCTGTTCACGGACGGCGGCATGATGTGGTCCTTCTCGCCGCCGATGAACAGCAGCGGCGCGCGGTCGGCGTCATAGTCCACCCAGGTCTCCTGCCTGCCGGGTTTGAAGTTCGCGATGAGGCCGTAAGCCCACACCCAGTTGCCCGGTGCGGGGATCGCGAACTCCTGCCACGCGGCGTCGGAGTCCTCGCGCGAGATCGTGTTGGCGAACGCGTAGTGGAACTCCTCGGGCGTGAACCCGACGGCCCGGTGGAAGTTCGCGGGGTTCTTCAGGGCCGGGAACAACGACCTGACCTGGGACACCGGGCTGACGTGGACGCCCTCGGTGGGCGCGGAGTCGACGACGACTCCGGCCGCACCGAGCCCGCGCGCGAGCAGGAGCTGCGTCAGCGTGCCGCCGAAGGAGTGGCCCATGATGATCGGCGGCTCGGGCAGCGCCTCGATCTGTGCGGCGAGGTGCCCGACGGTCTCGGGAACCGTGAGCTTCGCGATGAGGTCGGGGTTCTCGCGGAGGGCCTCGACCTCGATCTCGAAGCCGGGGTATCCCGGCACGAGGACCGTGAAGCCCTTGGCCTCGAAGCGTTCCTTCCAGCCGCGCCAGCTGCGCGGGGTCATCCAGAGTCCGTGCACGAGCACGACGGTGTCGGGGGCGGTCATGGTCGGGGTCCTTTCCGTGGGTGGCAGTCAGGCGGTCAGGGAGTCGATGAACGCGAGGAGATCGGCGTGCAGCCGCTCGCGCTCGGTGTCCGGCAGGCCGTGCGCCCCGTCCTCGTAGACCGTCAGGGTCGCGCCGGCGATGGCGTCGGCGGATCGCTTGCCGCCCACCTCGAACGGCACGATCTGGTCGTCGGAGCCGTGGATCACGAGGGTCGGCACGTCGACCTTGGCCAGGTCGGGCCGGAAGTCAGTGGCCGAGAACGCGGCGATGCACTCATACGCGGCGCGATGGCCGCTCGCCATGCTCTGCAGCCAGAAGGCGTCGCGGACGCCCTGCGAGATGTCGTTGTTGCGGTTGTTGCCGAAGAACGGCCCGTCGGCCAGGTCGCGGTAGAGCTGCGAGCGATCCGCGGCCTCACCTGCGCGGATCCCGTCGAAGACCTGGATCGGCAGTCCCCCAGGGTTGTCGTCGCCACCCAGCATGAGCGGGGGTACCGCGGAGACCAGCACCAGCCCCGCCACGCGGGCGGTGCCGTGCCGGCCGATGTAGTGCACGGCCTCGCCGCCGCCCGTCGAGTGACCGAC
The DNA here is from genome assembly GCF_054049315.1 of Cellulomonas sp. P5_E12. Taxonomy (NCBI): domain Bacteria; kingdom Bacillati; phylum Actinomycetota; class Actinomycetes; order Micrococcales; family Cellulomonadaceae; genus Cellulomonas; species Cellulomonas sp. P5_E12. The sequence continues at coordinate 154,500 of NZ_JBFUMP010000007.1, forward strand.
GAGCGTCACGTCGGTGAGGTCCAGGTGGGTGATGAGGCACGCCAGGTCGTCGGCGTAGGTGTCCATCTCGTTGCCGTGCCAGGTCTGGCTGGACCGGCCGTGCCCGCGCCGGTCGTGGGCGATGACGCGGTGGCCGTGCTCCGCGAGGAAGAGGGCCGCGGCGTCCCAGGCGTCCGCGTTGAGCGGCCAGCCGTGGCTGAGGATGACCGGCGACCCGTCGGTTCCCCAGTCCTTGTAGAAGATCTGCGCGCCGTCCTCGGCGATGACGTAGGGCATCGGGCACCTCCCGCTCGGGTGTCTCGATGCTGTCCGGAATGCACTGTTCTCGAACCACGTGGTGCACGTGGTCGTGACCGGTTCAGTTCGTGGCGAACCGCTCTGCCAGCTGCCGGCGCGAGCCGATCTCCAGCTTCCGGAACACCTTGCGCAGGTGGTAGTCGACCGTGTTGACGCTGATGAACAGGGCCGCGCCGATCTCGGCGTTGGTCTGGCCCGCGGCAGCGAGACGTGCGATCGCCGCCTCCTGCGGCGTGAGCACCTCGACGTCGCCGGGCGACTGTCGAACGACGTGCTCCCCCGTGGCCTCGAGCTCGCGACGAGCCCGGTCGGCGAAGGCGGGCGCCCCGACGCCCTCGAACACGTCGAGGGCGAGCCGCAGCTGCTCGCGCGCGTCCCGCCGACGCTTCATGCGCCGCAGCCACTCGCCGTAGACGAGGTGCGCCCGCCCCAGGTCGCCGCGGGCGGTGGACCGCTGGAGGTGCTCGATCGCGCGCGCGTAGCGCTCCTCGGCCTCGTCGTCGGGTGCGAGCAGCGCCGCGCTGCGCTCGAAGACCCCGCGCACCCACGGGGTGTCGCTGACCTCGGCGAACTCGGCGAGCCGATCGACCGCGGACCGCACGGCGTCGGGGTGGCCACTGCGAACCCCCGCTTCGACGTACTCCGGCAGCTGCTGGTAGGTGACCTGCAGGAACGGCGCACCCACCATCGGCTTCAGCCGCTCGAACGCGTCGCGGTAGTGGCCCTCGGCGATCTCGCGGATGCTCAGACCGGTCATGGCGACGGTCCACGCGCCGCCGAACCCGCTCGTGCGGATCGCGCCGGCGATCGCCTCGATCTGCGACTTCGGAGCGCCGCTCCACGCGAGGTACGACGCGTTGACCACCTGCTCGGCGTCGTACCCGATCGCCCTGCGCAGGTCCCGCACCTGGTCGACGTAGCGGCCCGACGCGATGGCTTCCCCCCGCACCAGCTCGGCGATGCTCAACAGCCAGAGGCTGGTGTCGAGCACGCGGAGCGAGCCGGCGTCGCGCGCCACCCGGACCGTCCGCTCGAGCACCTCGACGCAGGCTGCCTCGTCCCAGAGGGCCATCGTGAGGGCGATCGCGACGACGCCCAGGTCGACCAGCTCACTGTCGGGTGCCGCACGGATGACGGCGACAGCCTCCCGCATCGCCGGAACTGCCCCGTCGTAGGGACGCAGGATGTGCGCGCCGAGCGCCCGCAGCACGACACCGAGCGGACTGTCGTCGGCACCCTGCTGCAGCCGCCGCCCGAGCTCCGGCAGCGTGACGCCCTCCATCGCCCACTCGGCCGCGAGCGTCAGCTCGAACGCCCGCACCAGCGTCTTCTGCTCGAGCTCGGGCACGACGCCCCGGAACAGGTCGGCCGCACGGAGCAGCGACGCCGCTCCCGCCGTGAGCCCGGCGGGATCCGCGACGAACGTCGCCAGGAGCGCCCGCAAGGAGATCGCGCGGCCCCGACCGACTGGGTCGAGTTGCGCCGAGTCGATCCGGTCGAGCATATCGATCGCCAGCCGGGCGGCTCCGGCACCCGCTGCCGCCTCGGCCGCCGCGAGCAGACGCCCGTCCCGCGTCGGACCCACGGTCGTCAGCTCGGCGGCACGAGCCAGCAACCGTGCCCGGGACGCGAGCCCCCCGCGCCCACCGGCGGTGTCGGCGACACGCTCCATCCGCGTGGCGACCGACTCGTCGGGCCCGACGGTCGCCGCCGCGGCGTGCCACACCGCGAGGTCGGGTCGCCCCTGCTCGTCGGAAACGTCGCGCAGAGCCGCGTGCACGCGTCGGCGCTCGGTCGCGGACATGCCGGCGTAGACCGCCGACCGGACCAGCGGATGGCGGAACACGACGGTGTCCCGGACGGAGGCGAGCCCCTGGGCGTCGTCGGCGGCGTCCCCTTCCAGGCCAAGACGGGCGGCCGCCTTGTCGATGAGGAGCGCGTCGCCGCTGGACTCCGCCGCCGCGACCCGCAACCAGCGTCGCGTCATCTCCGGGAGCGCGTCGACCTCACGCAGGTAGTGCGCCTCCAGGCGCCTCCCGACCGGCACCGGCTCTGGTGCGACCGCCGAGCGGGTCAGCTCCTGGGCGGTGAACTCGCGGCCCAGGTCGATGAGTGCGAGCGGGTTGCCGACGGACTCGTCGGCGATCTGCCGCGCGAGGAGCGGATCGATCGGCTCGACCGCCGAGATGGTGAGCAGGTGCACCGACGAGGGAGCGTCCAGCCCGCCGAGCTCGAGCCGTCGAACGCCGGCCAGCACCGTCTCGGTGCGCTCGTCCGGACGCGCCGCCAGCAGCACCGCCACCGACTCCGCGGTGAGGCGTCGACCGACGAACGCGAGCACCTCGAGCGACTCGGCGTCGAGCAGGTGCGCGTCGTCGACCGCGACAACCAGCGGCTCGGTCTCCCCCGCCGCCGCGAGCAACGAGAGCATCCCGAGTCCGACGAGGAAGCGGTCGGGCGGCGGTCCCACGTCGAGACCGGCCGMGATCCGCAGCGCGGCGGCCTGCCGTTCCGGGATCTGCGGCAGGTGCTCCCGGACGCTGGACCCGATCCGCTGCAGCGCCGCGTACGGCATCGCGACCTCGGCCTCGTAGCCGTCGACCCGCACGACCCGGATGCCCGTCGGCCCGTCGGTGGCCGCATCGAGGAGGGTCGTCTTGCCGATGCCCGCTTCTCCGCGGACGTGCAGCGCGCCACCGCGCCCATTGCGCGCAGAGCCGAGGACGAGGCTCAGCTCGTCGAGCTCTGCGCGTCTGCCCAGGATCATGGGCCGGTGAAGGTCGATGGCTGAGGCTAGCGGGCGACGAACCGGCTCGCCTAGTGTCAAATCGCAGGTCAGAGGCCGTTTCGAGTTCTACTCCGGCGCGGTCAGGCCCGCGTCGCGGGCGACGACCACCGCCTGGGCGCGGTCGCGCAGCTCGAGCTTGGCAAAGACGTGGCGCACGTGCGTCTTGACGGTCGGCATGCTGATGAACAGCTCGTGCGCGATCTCGGTGTTGGACCGGCCCGCGCCGATGAGGGCGAGGACCTCCCGCTCTCTGTCACTGAGCTCGGCGAGGCCCGGCGGCCGGCGTGCGGGAACGGGCGGACGGGCCGCGAAGTGGTCCATCATCCGCGCCAGGACTGCCGGCGCGACGACCGGCTCTCCCGCGTCCGCGCGGCGCACGGCGTCGACGAGCCCGTCCGACGTCACGTCCTTGAGCAGGAAGCCGACGGCCCCGGCGCGCAGCGCGTCGACCACGTTCTGGTCGACGTCGAACGTGGTCAGCGCGATGACGCGCGCGTCACCGTCGGCGATGATCCGCCGGGTCGCCTCGACGCCGTCCGTGCCCGGCATCCGCAGGTCCATGAGCACCACGTCCGGGCGCAGCCGCGCGGCGGCCTGCACCGCCGCCTCGCCGTCGCGCGCCTCCCCGACGACGTCGACTCCCGCGAGCTCGAGGATCATCCGCAGCCCCTGGCGGACCAGGTCCTGGTCGTCGACGACGAGGACCCGGGTCACCGGGCACCGTCCGCCGGCACGACCATCCGCACCACGAAGTCGCCGCCGTGCACCCCGGCCTCGAACGTGCCGCCCAGCAGCTCCGCGCGATGCCGCATCCCCGTGAGCCCACGACCCGGGACTGGCACACCCGCGGAAGCGCCCTCATTGACGGACTCGACCGCGACCTCGTCGGGCGTCCACGTCACCGTGATCGCGGCCGCGTTCCCCGCGGCGTGCCTGCCTGCGTTGGTCAGGCACTCCCGGACCACCCGCGCCACGGCACCCGTCGCCGGTGACTGGTCGGGCCACGGCTCCCCGTGCACGGTCAGCGTGTGGGCGATTCCCGCGTCGGCCGCCCGCCGGGACAGCTCGGCGACGTCCTCGGCACCGTCGCGGCGGTCGCCGTCGGGTGACAGGACGCCGAGCACGCCCCGGATCTCCGTGAGCGTGCGGTGGGCCGTCGTCCGGATCGCCTCGACGGGCGCCTCGGCGCGCGACGGGTCGAGCCGCAGTGCCGCGTGGGCCGCCTCGGCCTGGATGGCGATGAGCGTGACCTCGTGCCCGACGACGTCGTGGAGCTCCTGCGCGATCCGGGCCCGCTCCGCGCCCACCGCCGACTCCTCGGCCCGCCGGCGCTCGTCGCGCAGCTCGTCGGTGAGCCGCGCGAGGCGCGCGTTCTGGTCCCGCAGGCGCGCGACCACCTGCCCGACGAGCACGGGTGCGACCACGGCGAGGACACCGCCGACGGCCGCCACGGGCGGTTCGGGCCCGAGCAGCGTGCCGAGAACCGACGCGACCACCGCCCACACGGTGGTGAGCACGACCGCCCGGCGCGGCGACCCGTGCGTGCCGAGCGCGAAGAACTGCAGGAGGACCGCGACGAAGCCGAGCAGCGGGTAGCCGTCGAGCGGGATGAACCAGAAGGCGCTCGAGACGAGCGCCGACTCGACCGGCCGGGTGCGCCGCCAGGCGAGCGGGAGCATCGATCCGAGGACGTAGACGACACCGAGCGGACCGTCGGTGAGCGGCGCGACGATCGTCTGCACCAGCCCGGTGACGACGAACGCCGCCGCGAGAGCAGCGTCGAACCGCGTCGTGCCCGCCTTGGCGAGCCTCCGGTCCAGCGTGCTGTCCACAACCGCGAGCGTACGAGCAGGCCGCGGCGCTGCGCCTCACCCCGAGGGCTGACCGCCGAGTCGTCGCGGGCTGAGCGCAGGAGCGGCCCACGGGTCGATGTGGCGACCGTGCACGGATTCCTAGCGTCGGCGGTGCCGGCTGACTCGCCGGACCCGCCACCGGCCCAGCCGGGCCCGACCGAAGGACACCCCGATGACCACCCTGACCCACGACACCACCACCGTGACGCCACGCCGGGCCACGCTCGACGTCGGCCGGATCAGCACCCGGATCGGCCTCGCGTTCCCCATCTGCCAGGTCGTCGTCATGATCGCGATGGCCCTGTTCGTCCTCCCGAACGGCTCAGCCACCGGCCCGGCGCTCGAGCGCGGCGCCCACATGCTCGACGGCTACACGGCCTACAAGGTGGGCAACTTCGTCTTCATGATCTCCGGGATGCTCCTGCTCGGCTTCCTCGGTGCGGTGCAGCTGCGCCTGCGCCGGGCCGACCGCACGGGAGTCCTCGCCACCGTCGCCGTCGCGGCCGGCACGCTGCTGGCCCTGATCTGGCCGCTCGCCGGCGTGCTGCACGACGTCACGCTGGAGGCGGCCGCCGCCGGCGGGGACCTGCGCACCTTCGCCGGCTGGGACGCGATCGCGCCGTTCTCGCTCGCCTTCTCCGTCCTGCCCCGCGTGTTCTTCATCGGCGCCATCGTGCTCGGGCTGCGGGCCGAGAACGCGGCGCCCTGGCTGCGTCGCACGGGTGCCGCCCTGATCCCCGTCAGCCTCGTCGGCAGCGCGACCCTGACGGTCGGAGGGCTCTTCCCCGTGCTGGCCCTGAGCACGATCGCGTTCGAGCTGTGGATCGGCGCGCTCGCCTGGCACTGGCTGCGCCACCGCCCGACCGTGTAAGGGGCGCACGGCGGCCAGGACGGGGAAGCGCGGTGATCTGCACAGGCGCAGATCACCGCGCTACTCAGGCCGGCTCCGCCGTCGACGCACGGCGACGTTCGTGTCGCTCGCTGGCGACCTGGCCCGCAATCAGAAAGACCATCGCAGCGACGGTCCACCAGTTGCCGACGAGGGCGGCCGCGATGCCGACCAACGCTGCGACGACGATCCAGCCGACCCGCGACCTGCTCATCGCCCCACTATGGCGGGCGCACACGATGTCGCGAGTCGGCGAGCGACCGCGGCACGGGCGGCGTAGCGTCGATCGCCCAGCGTGATGCAGCCGCACTGGCCGATGGCGAGCCCGATCGAGGTGCCATGCAGCTGCTGCCGCAGACCATCGAGGTCCTGAGACGACTCGGCGAGTCGTCGGACACCGACCTCGTCGCCGTCGTGGCCGACGCGGGTGACCGAGTCGCGGCCGAGGTCCCGTCGTGTCTCGGTTTCAGCTACTGCCTGGGCGCCGAGGACCTCACCTTCACGGTGGTGGCGACGTCCGAGGACTCGGCCGTCATGGACTCCGCCCAGTACCTGGACGACGGTCCGTGCCTGCAGGCGGGGCGCGAGGACGTCGTCGTCGGGATCGACGACATCCTCGACGAGGACCGGTGGCAGCAGTTCGCGTCCACCGCCGCCGGCCGCGGCGTCCGCAGCTCGCTGTCGCTACCCGTCCTGGACCACGGGACGCTCGTCGGCACCGTCAACTTCTACGCGGCACGCCCGCGAGCGTTCCGCGGCCACGAGGCTCAGCTCGCCACGATCGTCGGGGCCAGCGCCCACGAGGCCATCTCGAACGCGGACCTCGCCTTCCGCTCGCTGGACGACGCCGTCGTCGCGCCCGCGCACCTGGAGGAGCTCGCCGTGATCGACCAGGCGCTCGGGATCCTCGCCCACTCACGACGCATCGGCATCGACGAGGCCCGGACGGTCCTGCACAGCGCGGCCGCGCGGGCCGGGCTCCAGGACGCCGACGTCGCCCGGACCGTGGTGGGCGCATGACTGACAACCGCGAGGAGGAGTCGACCATGAACGAGACCGCCCGGATCCACGCGATCACCGAGCTCCAGACCTTGCTGCTGGGCACTGCCGGCGTCGAGGAGTTCGTGGAGGGCGTCGCCCGGGCCGCCGCGCGCAACGTCGGCACGGCGACCTCGGCCACGATCACCTTGCGCCGCGACGGGCGACCCACGCTGGTCGCGGCGAGCGACCCGCCGGCCGCGCTGTGCGACGAGGTCGAGTACGCCGCCGACGACGGACCGTGCCTGACGTCCATCGACGTCGGTCACCTCGTGCACGTCCCGGACATCGAGCTCGACACCCGCTGGCCGCAGTGGCGGGCCGCGGCGCGGGCCAACGGGTACGCCTCGGCGGCCGCGCTCCCCCGCAACGTGCGCCCAGGCGTGCACATCGCCCTCAACCTGTACGCGACCGAGGCGCACGCCTGGGACGACGCAGCGATCGCGGTCGCCGACATGTACGCCGACGAGATCGCGCGGACCGTCGCCCTGTGCCTGCGCAGCACGGACCAGGTCGAGATGAACGCCGACCTGCGCGCAGCGCTCGTGTCACGGGCCGTGATCGACCAGGCCATCGGGGTGGTCATGGCGGAGAACCGCTGCACCTCCGACGAGGCGATGACGATCCTGCGCAGCGCGTCCCGGCATCGCAAGGTGAAGCTGCGCGAGGTCGCTGCCGTCATCGTCGAGGCCGTCACCGGGAGCCCCCCGCGCGAGCACGACACGTTCCGGCAGCGGGTGTAGGAGCCGACTCCGGTGGCGGGCCCCGCACATCGGGCTTAACGTCCGTGGTGCTGGTCGACGATCGTCGGCCAACAGACCGTCGCCCGGGACAGGACACGTCGCCGGACATGGGACTAGGTGTGCAGCGCGGCGTAGCGCGCACACCGCGGACAGCTGGAACCCCGGGAGCGCCATGGGCGCCCCGATCACCCATGCGGACGGTCGCGCGGCAGAAGGCCCGCGACGACTTCGACCCCCTCTCGGCCTCGTCGCGCCCGCGCGTCGCAGGTCGGTCTCGACGTCTCCGTCCGCCAGACCACGCGAAGCGAGCGACATCATGACTGACGACTACACCAGCAGCTACCCCCGCTCCGACAGCGAGCCGACCAGCACGACGGACACCGCGAAGGAGCAGGCAAGCAATCTCCAGGACAAGGCGACCGACGCCGGCGGGCACCTGCTCGGCGAGGCGAAGGTCGAGGCCGCCGCCGTGACGCAGGAGGCTCGCCGGCAGCTCGGTGACCTCTGGTCGCAGGCGCGCGACGAGATCTCCGGACAGGTGGGCACCCAGCAGAGCCGGCTCGCCGGCGGCCTGACGACCGTCGGGGGCCAGCTGACCCAGATGGCGGCGGCACCGGTCGAGCAGAACCTCGCCACGGACATCGCTCGAGAGATCGGGGACAGGGTCACCTCGCTCGGCCGCTGGCTGGACGACCACGGCCCCGACGAGGCTCTCGACGAGGTCCGCGTCTTCGCCCGTCGTCGGCCGGGGACCTTCCTGGTCATCGCCGCCGGCGCAGGCGTCGTCCTGGGACGCCTCACCCGCGGGCTCAAGGACGCTCCGACGGCCCGGCCGACGAGTACCCCGACCGCCCCGACGCGGTCGACCACGATGCCGCCGCCCGCGTACGCCGATCCGATCGACGAGCCGCGGTTCGCCGACCAGACCGTTCTCCCGGACGACGACGCAGCCCCTGTGGTCCGCACTCCCGCCTGGGACCCGCGATGACCGAGCCGCTGGGCGCTCCCCCGCGCCAGTCGGTCGGAGACCTCCTGGGCGACGTCACGCGCGACATCTCCACGCTCCTGCGCCAGGAGGTCGAGCTGGCCAAGGCCGAGGTCCGGCAATCGGCCAAGCAGGCGGCCAAGGGCGGGTCGATGTTCGCGGGTGCCGCGGTGGCCGGGCACTTCGTCCTGCTGTTCCTGTCGATCGCCCTGTGGTGGGCGCTCGGCGACGCCATGGACTCGTGGGCCTGGTCGGCCGTGATCGTCGCCGCCGTCTGGGCGGTCGTCGCCGCCGTCCTGGCGCTGCGCGGCAAGGCGGAGTCGCGGCGCGTCGCCGGGCTGCCCCAGACCACCGAGTCCGTCAAGAAGATCCCGAACGCTCTGCAAGGACACGAGGAGAAGAACTCATGAGCACCGACCCCGACCAGATCCGCGAGGACATCGAGCGCACCCGCGCCGAGCTCAGCTCGGACGTGGACGCCCTGACCGACAAGGTGAGCCCGACCCAGGTCGCGGCGCGGCAGGCGGACAAGGTGCGCACCGCCGTCTCCGACGCCAAGGACCGTGTGATGGGCGGCGTCTCCGGCGGCGCCGACACCGCCGGGTCGGCCGCCTCCAGCGTCGGCGACGCGGCCGCGCAGCTGCCGCACGCCGCCAAGGACAAGACCCGCGGCAACCCTCTTGCCGCGGGGCTGATCGCCTTCGGCGCCGGGTGGCTGCTCTCGTCGCTGCTCCCCAGCACGCGCCAGGAGCAGCAACTCGCGCAGTCGGCCAAGGAGCAGGCGGCTCCCCTGGTGCAGGAGGCCAAGGACGCGGCCCAGGGGCTCGCGGACAACCTGCGCCAGCCGGCCCAGGAGGCCGCGACGGCCGTCAAGGACCGGGCGACGGAGGCCGGGGCGACCCTGCGCGACGAGGGCAAGTCCGCCGCGGCCGACCTGCGCTCGGACGCGACAGACGCGGCCGACACCGTCCGCGGCACCCACGCGGCGGACGGCGGCCAGACCGGCTACTAGGAGCCCGGCGGCGGGGCACAGCGCGGTGCCCCGCCGCTCGCGGCACCCCCGACGACACCCCCGGAGGCCGAGGCGATGACCACCCACGACACGAGCAGCACCCGCAGCACCGAGAAGGACGCCGCACCGGCGCCCGAGGACCCGCGCAAGCCGGACTCCCCCGACGACATCACCAAGCGGTCCTGGCAGTACGTCGCCCGCAAGACGCTGCGGGAGTTCGGCAACGACCAGTGCACCGACCTGGCCGCCGCGCTCACCTACTACGCGGTCCTCGCGATCGCCCCGGCCCTGCTGGCCGTCATCTCGGTCCTCGGCCTGGTGGGCGACCCGCAGAAGATGGTCAGCGACGTCCTCAAGATCGCCGGTGACGTCGGCGTCTCGTCCGTCGACGACACCGTGAAGCCGATCCTGACCCAGCTCACGGAGGCGCCCGCCGCCGGCTTCGCGCTCATCCTCGGGCTGGTGCTGGCGCTCTGGTCGGCCTCCGGCTACGTCGCCGCGTTCAGCCGCGGCATGAACCGGGTCTACGAGATCGACGAGGGCCGACCGATCTGGAAGCTGCGCCCCGTCCTGCTCCTCGTCACCGTGATCCTCGTGGTTCTGGCGGTCGCGATCGTCGTGGCGGTGGTCCTGTCCGGCGGCATCGCGCGGTCCGTGGGCGCCTCGATCGGGCTCAGCGACGTGACGGTCACCGTGTGGAACATCGTGAAGTGGCCGGTGATCGTCGCCCTCGTCGTCGTCGCGATCGCTGTCCTCTACTACGCGACCCCGAACGTGCGGCAGCCCAAGTTCCGCTGGATCAGCGTCGGGGCGATCGTCGCGCTCGTCGTGTGGGTCCTCGCCTCGCTCGCGTTCGGGTTCTACGTGGCGAACTTCTCCAGCTACGACAAGACCTACGGCTCCCTGGCCGGCGTCATCGTGTTCCTGCTCTGGCTCTGGATCACCAACCTGGCGCTCCTGTTCGGCGCGGAGCTCGACGCCGAGGTCGAGCGCGGGCGCCAGCTGCAGGGCGGCATCGAGGCCGAGAAGACCATCCAGCTCCCGCCGCGCGACACCCGCGCGAGCGAGAAGAAGCAGGCCAAGCAGGAGGAGGACGTGCGGCTCGGTCGCGCCCTGCGCGAGTCGCGCGGCGCCGACAGCACGACGAACACCGACGGCTGACGAAGGAGATCTCATGTACTTGCACGTGCAGCGACTGATCAACGACATCGAGGCCGACGAGCCGGACCCGGCCGCCGCCAATGCTCTGCAGGAGGGGCTCGGGGGTCAGTTCGGCGAGATGCGGACGATGATGCAGTACCTGTTCCAGAGCATCAACTTCCGTGGACCGAAGGCCAAGCCCTACCGGGATCTGCTCCAGGGCATCGGCACGGAGGAGATCAGCCACGTGGAGCTGATCGGGACGACGATCGCGAGGCTGCTCGACGGGTCGCCGCAGTACAACGGCAAGAAGTCCGACCCGCTGGACAAGCCCGGCGCGGGCGGGGCGACGCCGCTGGGGTCGGCGCTGGACCAGGGCAACATCCACCACTACCTGGTCGCCTCGCAGGGCGCGCTGCCCGTGGACTCCGCCGGCAACCCGTGGAGCGGCTCCTACGTCTACAACTCGGGCAACCTCGTGCTCGACCTGCTCTACAACCTCATGCTCGAGTCGACCGGGCGGCTGCAGAAGTGCCGCATCTACGAGATGACCGCGAACAAGACCGCACGATCGACCATCGCGTACCTCATCGTGCGCGACCAGGCGCACGAGAACGCCTACGCCCGCGCCCTGGAGACCCTCGGCGTGAACTGGGCGTCGGTCCTGCCGATCCCCAAGACGAACGCCGAGAAGTTCCCCGAGGTCAAGAAGCTTGTCGACCTCGGGCTGCAGAGCAAGCAGTACACGTTCGACCTCACGGCGTCGTCCGAGGCGGGACGGATCTTCCAGGGCATGTCGCCGTCGAAAGACGGCACCGAGCTGGACGCCACCGAGCAGGCGCCCGAGGGCGTGCCGTCGGAGATCGCCGTCGAGCGGTACGAGGAGTTCTCGCCGGGCGTCGACACCGAGCTGCTCGCCCTCATCCAGGCGACGGCCGACCTCGAGATGGCCGAGATGCAGCCGCCGCTGTACGGCCCGGTGTCACCGGAACCCGCCACGGCGTAGCGACGAGGCCCTGTCCACCCGGGGCGATCGCGAGCATCCTGGTGTGATGACCGAGCGCGAGGACTTCTTGGCCTGGGTCACCACGACGCTGCTCGCCGCCGAGCGAGCCCTGCTCGGCGGCGACGCGAACCCGCGGCGGGCGATCTGGTCCCGCAACGAGCCGGTGAGCATCCAGGGCGCGTGGCGCGACGCTTTCGGGGAGGCGGAGGTGGAGGAGATCTTCCGATTACTAGAGGTCACCTTCGCGGACTGCACCTCGTACGCGTTCGAGGTCCTGGCGCACGACGTCGTGGGCGCCATGGCCTACACGGCCGGGCTCGAGCATGTCTCGGTGTCCGTCGACGGTCAGCCGCGGACGTTCACCCTGCGCGCGACGCAGGTGTACCGACGCGAGGACGGTGAATGGCGCGTGGCCCACCGTCACGCCGACACGGTGACCGAGCCGGTCGTCGGCTGAGCGCAGGCACGGAGCGGTGGTCGCGGGTGGTGAGAGGAGCGGGCGCACCGGAACCCCGGCGGCAGATGGGACAGGTGACGATGGACGTCGCGGGCTGGCTCGGCGCCCTCCACGAGGTCGTCGCGACGCACCTCGGCGCGGTGCGCACGGTGGAGACGATCGCCGTCAGCGAGACCCGCGCGGTGTTCCTCGTCACCACGGGCGCCACGCACTACGTCGTGAAGCTGGCGACCACCCAGGCGCGGCCAGGGATCGACTACACGGCGACCGCCACAGCGCAGGACCTCGCCCGTCGAGCCGGAGTTCCCGTGGCCGACGTGGTCGCAGTGGGAGAGACGACCGACGGCGTCCTCCTCCAGTACGTCATCCAGGAGCAGGTCGAGGGTACGGAGTGGAGGAAGGTGCGGCCGCAGCTGCGTGACGCGGAGGTGGCGAGGGCCTCGGCCGAGATCGCGCAGATGCTCGTGACGATGCAGACCGTGGCGATGCCCCGGTTCGGTAGTCTTGCCAAGCTGGCCCTGATCGGCGATGCCGGTCTCGTCGAGGCGCTGCAGGCACGGATCTCGCTCCGGATTCGTGACGGCAGCAACAGGGAGCTCGCCCAGCAGGCCCTCCAGCAGCACGGGGAGCTGTTCCGCACCGACCCCCGACCGACGCTCACGCACGACGACCTGCACCACGCCAACCTGCTGTTCCGCCGAGCCGGCGACGGCTGGCACCTGGTCGCGGTGCTCGACTGGGACAAGGCGTGGGCTGGTTCCGCGGAGTGCGACCTCGCGCGGATGGCCTTCTGGGACGACATGACCGATGGGACCTTCTGGTCCGTCTACCGCACCAGCGTGCAACCCGATGATGGCTGGGCTGCCCGCGCGATGATCTATCAGCTGCTGTGGTGCCTGGAGTACGAGGCCACGACCGCCCGGCACCGGGCCGACACCGCCGCCCTCCTGGCAGCCCTCACGTAGCCCGACCGGATGGGCCGCTCGCACACCAGCGGCACCACGGCGCGACCCCAGCGCTGAGCGCGGTCGCGGGATCTGACGCCCACCCGCGACGCGGTCGCCAGGTCGTCGAGCGAGTGGGAGCACGGGTGCCACGCGGCTCGAGTGGCATCGCCCTGCAGGTCGCGCCCCCGTCGCGTCCGGCGCATGCTGGGCGGTACGGCGCGATGTGCCTCAGGCCATCGCGACCGGGGCTCCAGAGTCGCGGCCCCCGGCACCACCGTGGGAGCGCATGATGAGCCAGACCACCCCAACCCCTCCCCAGAAGGCGAGGCGCAGCCCGCAGCTCGACGTCCACGTCGAGAGCAGCGACCAGCAGTCGACCCTGCACGTCACCGGCTGCGTCGACCTGTCCACCGCGGACGACCTGGCGCGCGCCATCACCGAGGCGATGCTGCGCACGGCCGAGGGCGGGAACGTCACGGTCGATCTGCGCGGAGGGGTTCGCGTGGGCCCGGAGGCCGCCGACGTCCTGTCGACCGCGCTCCGGCAGAGCGTCGCTCACGGGGTCACGTTGACGATCGTCGGCGGAGGCGTCAACGGCGGCCAGGCGCACGGAGCGTCGGCGGCCGTGCGGGACTCCGCCGCCGCTCGCAGCTAGTCGAGCAGCCCGGTCCGAGCGGCGCGGGTGGCCCTACGGCTACCCCGGCCCGGGGCTGGGATCCAGGTCGTGGCGCAGCGGCCGCGGAGTCCGATGCAGGGCGAGGCCCGCAGGCAGGTTGGCGATGTCCGCGTCATCGTTCGACGCGATCTCGAACCGCACGCGGTCGCCCCCCAGGGGCACGTTGTCGACGCGTACCCGCCCGAACCCGGGCGGCATCGCGGGCGCCAGCCAGACGGTTCCGTGCGGCAGGCAGGGGTCGTAGCGCAGGAGCGTGCGCAGCAGCATCAGCGGGGTCGTCGTCGCCCAGGCTTGCGGCGAGCACGACGTCGGATAGGCGACCGGACCCTCCGGGTACTCGTCGCGCCCGAACCCGCAGAAGAGCTCGGGGAGCCGACCACCGAACCGGTCGGCCGCATCGAGGAGCCCGACCGCGATGCGCTGGGCGTGCTCGACGAACCCGTAGCGCATGAGCCCCGCGGCGATCAGGGCGTTGTCGTGCGGCCACACGGACCCGTTGTGATAGCTCGCGGGGTTGTACGCGCCCATGTCCGACGCGAGCGTCCGCACGCCCCAGCCCGTGAACATCGCGGGCGCCAGCAGCCGGTCGGCCACGGCCTCCGCCTTGTCCTCGTCGACGATGCCCGTCCACAGGCAGTGCCCGATGTTTGAGGCCGACGCGTCGACCGCGCGCTTGTCGCGGTCGAGCGCAAGAGCGAACTGTCCACGGTCGGGGAGCCAGAAGCGCTTGTTGAACTCTTCCTTGAGTTCCGCGGCGCGGTCGCGCCACTGCTGTGCGGAGCTGTCGTCACCGAAGTGCCGGGCGAGCAGGGCGCGCGCCACGTACGCCGCGTACACGTAGCCCTGGACCTCGCAGAGCGCGATGGGGGCACGCGGCAGGGAGCCATCGGCAAAGGTGATCCCGTCCCAGGAGTCCTTCCAGCCCTGGTTGGCCAAACCTCCGTCGTGCAGGCGCTCGTACTCGACGAAGCCGTCGCCGTCACGGTCACCGTGCTCCCTGACCCACGCCAGCGCCCTGTCGACGTGCGGTAGGAGGGAACCCAGCTCGTCGTCCTCGAAGCCCCAGCGGCACAGCTCCCCGACGAGGCACACGAACAGCGGCGTCGCGTCGGCTGTCCCGTAGTACACCCCGCCGCCACCCAGCGCGAGGCCGGTGTCGACGCCGAGACGGACCTCGTGCAGGATCCGCCCGGGCTGCTCCTCCGTCAGCGGGTCCACCTTCGTGCCCTGGTAGTGCGCGAGCGTCTGGAGGGTCCCGAGTGCGAGCGACTGGTCGACAGGCAGAGCCATGAACGAGGCGAGCAGCGAGTCCCGGCCGAACAGTGCCATGAACCACGGGGCACCCGCCGCGACCGCCGTGCGCTCAGGGTTTGCTGGGTCGGTTATGCGCAGCGCCCCCAGGTCCGTCAGGCTCCGTTCGAGGATGCGCCCCAGCGACTCGTTCTCCACCCCCACGACCGGCGCCTGCTCGCGCCAGGCGCGGTAGCGACGGGACGGGACGGACTCCTCCAACGGCTCCCCGACCGGGAAGCTGCTCTCGGCCCGGTCGCCGTTCACGACAGGGTGCACGATGACGTGGCCAGACCACGTCCCGCGGGCCGGCACTGTCGCCATGAACGTGATGCCGCCGACGTCGGGCTTGCCGCTGTCGGACGTGATCACCACGCCCCGGCGGTGCCCGTGCCACTCGGCCTCGAGGACCAGCTCGCGGCCGTCGACCCGGGCGCTGTGGTCCCAGACCCGCTTGATCCTGCCCTCCTTGACCTCGAAGAGGTCGGCGAAGTCTGCGGCGATTCGGAGCGTGAGCTCGCAGGTGACCGCTGCGCGACCGTAGTTGCGGATGAGCAAGTCCTCCCGCAGGCCGGTGGCGACGCGACGCTGGCGCTCGACCAGGAGCTCGGTGTCGTCCAGCCCTTCGCGTGGGTGCCGGCCGACGAACACCGCGCGAAATGGCTCCGGTGTCATGGCCGCGAGCGCCTCGAGTGGTCGGCCGTCAAGAAGCATCTGCCAGCCCGAGACGATGCGCGTGTCCTCGAAGAACACGCCGTGCGCGTGGCGGGGATCGATGTCGCCGCCGGTCCCGGTGATGCAGAACGACGAGCCCTCGAAGACGGTGACGGCGCCAGACCCGCCCACCGTCGCGATCGTCTCGTCCGAGGTCGACATCACGACGGGTGGGAGCGGCGTGCGGCGAGAACGGACGCGCCCGCCGCGACGGCACGGTCGCTCGGGAGGACGTCGGTCCGCTCCGGGACGGGGATCGGCCACGCCGCGGCCGGTCGCTCCCCGCGCGCCTTCGCCTCGATCACCCGCGAGTACAGCCGGACGTGGTCGTCGACCATGCGCGTCGTCGAGAACCGCTCCCGGGCCGCTGACCGGCAGGCGGCCCGATCGATCGAGGGCGCGTCGTGGAGCGCGGTCACCAGGTCCGGCTGGGTACGCCGCAGGTAGCCCGTGACTCCCTCGTCCACGATCTCGGGTGCCGCGCCGGCCGGCGTCGCGACGACGGGCGTCCCGCAGGCGAGCGCCTCGATCATCACGAGGCCGAACGGCTCGGGCCACTGCATCGGGTCGAGGAGAGCCATCGACTCCCCGATGAGGGCGAGCTTGTCGGCCTCACCGAGCTCGCCCACGTACTCGATGTCGCGCGAGAGCAGAGGCTTGACCTGCGCCTCGAAGTACTCGTGCTCGCGGGGCTCACGGAGCTTGGCGGCGAGCTTCAGCGGCATGCCGGCCTCGCGCGCGATCAGCGCCGCCTCTCGCGGCCCCTTCTCGCGGCACATTCGGCCGACGAAGCTCACGTACCCGCCGTCCCCGGAGCCCATCGGGACCTGATCGACATCGATGCCGTGGTGGATCACCGCCGCGACGGGGATGCCGTTCGCGGTGGATGCCTGGTGGTGGGAGATGGCGATGATCGCGACGCCGCGCATCGCTTCGTAGAGCGGCGACAGCGCCGCGTTGAACGGCCCGTGGTTGGTGGTGACCACCGGCGGCACCCGGTGGTCGTGCTTCAGCAGCGGTCCGGCGAGCGTGTGGTCGTGGATCAGGTCGAGGTCGCGCATCGCGGCGTAGCCGCTGATGACGTGCCTCAGCTCGGAGACGGCGTCGCCCGTGAGCGGACGATCCAGGGGTGCCGTCGCGGTGCCGGGAACCTGAGGTACGGGGCACTCGCTGTTCGCTGCGGCGGCGAGGACGACCTCGTGGCCCGCATCGAGCAGGCCGCGGGCCAGCCTGTCGATCACGGACTCCGTTCCGCCGTAGGCAGGTGGCGGAACGGGAACCCAGGGCGGGGCGATGATTCCGATTCGCATGATTGTCACGTCCTTCGGCGGGCTGATGAGCGCCACGCCTCGACGCGAGACCTACGTTACGCCCGGTAGAACCAGCCCGCGCGCCCGCGGCCGGATGGGGTGTGGCATCGAGGTCGGCGCTCTGGGCATTCGCGAGCCGAACCCACGGCGCGACGATGCTGCGTGGACGCCCGGCGGTCAGCGCACGCTGGAGCGCAAGCGAGCTCGGCATCGAGGGCCGCTCGTCGATGAACAAGGCCCAGCTGATCCACGCGCTACGCGACCACTGAGCCGGCGGTCCACGACACGAGGCCGTCGGCACGTTCTCGCGCCCGGACGGGTGGCGCGGCCTACCTGTCGATGCTCACCAAAGGGCGACGACCTGAGGGCTCTTCCGTCCTCGCCGTCGGCGCAGGCGGAGGACCGTTCACGGCCGCAGAGCCAGGTCGAAGCAGGTACCCAGTGATGCACCGAGTCAGGACTGCGCCTGGTGCTCCACATGGACGTCCGGCCCGGGGAACACGAGAGCCTCGTGCCCGTCCTCGTACCGGACCAGGAACGGCGGCCCACCGTCACTCCCCCGCGCCTCCACCACAGTGCCTGTCCGCGGAGCCGCACCGACGGTCCGCCCGTGGACGACCACCTTGTCCCCGACCTCTGCGCGCACGAGTCATCACCTCCCCTCCAGGTTAGGACGGCGGGCAGGTCAAGGCGACCGGTCGGCGAGCTGCGAAGGCGAACGACGCGCAACTGCGCGTGAGGGCTGACCAGCGCCGCGATGCTTCCCGCGGCCGAGTCACCAGCCCGAAGGGGTCGCGCTCTCTGGTGCAAGATCCGCCGCTGCGATGCACGTCGTCGGGCACCCAGAGCGGTCACCGCTCGCCCGCGTCCGCCGGTGAGCTGCTGAACGGTCCCTGCACGGCGTCGTGTGCACACGTCAGGCGCGCAAACGCTGGGCGTACCAGCGCCGGGCGTGAAAGCGTCAGGCGTGCACGCGTCAGCGTGGACGGGTCGAGGGGACGGAGCGCGATGAGCCATCCGACCGCCGAGATCCGCGTCCCCGTGCGAGACCTCTTGCGCCTGGGTGTGCCCGCGTTGCTGATCGGCACGTTCTGCGCTCTGACGCTCGTCGCGCTGACCGAGCTTGCCGCGGTGCTCGAGCGCTGGCTCTGGGGCGGCCTCGCCGACAGCGTCGGCACGGACCCCGAGGCGGCGCCGTGGACCATCGGGATCCTCACGTTGACCGGCCTCGCGGTCGGGCTCGTCGTCCGGTTCGCGCCGGGGCACGCCGGCCCGGACCCGGCGACCCACGGCCTGGTGTCAGTGCCGCTCGCGCCGCGGGTGCTGCCCGGGCTGGCCGTCGCCATGGTCCTGACGCTCGCCGGCGGTGTGAGCCTGGGCCCGGAGAACCCGATCATGGCGATCAACGCAGCCCTCGTCGTCGCCATCGGTGCGCGGACCCTGCCGCGGGTGCAGGTGCCCACGTGGATCGTGCTGTCGACGGCCGGGACCCTCGGGGCGATGTTCGGCACGCCCGTCGCAGCGGCCCTCATGCTCTCCGAGATCAACCCGGGCGACCGGCGTACGCCCCTCTGGGACCGGCTGTTCGCACCGCTCGTCGCCGCCATCGCAGGTGCCCTGACCTCGGCCCGGCTCACGGACGTCACGTTCGACGTCGATCTGCCCACCTACCAGTGGGGTGGTGTTCGGGACATCGGGCTGGCTGTCGTGATCGCACTCGGCGCCGCCGGGCTGGGGCTCGGCGCCGCCTACGCGTTCACCCCGACGCACCGGCTGTTCCACCGCATCGGCAACCCCGTGCTCCTGCTGACGCTCGGCGGCCTGGCGCTCGGCGTGCTCGGCGCCGTGGGCGGTCCGATCACCCTCTTCAAGGGCCTCGAGCAGATGAAACAGCTGCCCGAGCAGGTCGGGAGCACCACGGCCCTCGGCTTCCTCGGCCTGGCGCTCGTCAAGCTCCTCGCCATGCTCGTCGCCAGCACCGTCGCGTTCCGGGGCGGTCGCATCTTCCCCGTCGTCTTCGTCGGCGTCGCGCTCGGCTTCGCCGTCGGCACCGCCTGGTCGGTGGTTCCCATGGCCCTCGCGGTGGGAGCGGCGACCGCCGGGATCCTGGTCGTGGCGACGCGGAGCGGCTGGCTCAGCGTCTTTATCGCGGTCGCGATCGTCTCGGACGTCGCGCTGCTTCCCGCGGTCATCGCCGCGATGCTTGCTGCGTGGCTGCTCGTGGCGAACCGACCGGAGCTCATCGCCACGGACCGGCCCGGTGGACAGGTCGGCCCGTCGGCCGTGGAACCGGGTTCCGAGGGTCCGACACCCCCTGCGGGCACGACGGCGACGTGACGCCGCTGCTTGCGCCCCTGCAGCGGGAGTTCAATCCCATGAACTCGTCATTCCGGGCCGCAGCCACACAAGAGCACCCAACGCCCGAGATCACCCACGAACGTCATTGCCAACTCGAGTCGGAAGTCGTTGGCTGAGGAGCACAAGACCGCTTCGAGGGCCCTCCGAGCGCTGGTCGAGTCCCCGCCTATGAGATGGGGACGCGATGAAATCGATTCGATTGATGGCGGCCACCGCCGCCGTGGTGCTCCTTCTGAGCGCAACGTCGGCTCCGGCGCGTGGGGACCCTCCACCCAGCAACGCCGTCACGGTGTGGAACACGATCGCCGTGAACACCCTCATCGGGCTGCCCGGTCCCGCAGGAGGTGCCCCGCCCGCCGCACAGGTACACGTGGCGATGGTCCAGGGCGCGGTCTACGACGCCGTCAACGCGACCGAGCCCAAGCACTCCCGGCCGTACCTCCTGGACAGGCGTTTCTCCGCGCGTGCCTCGAAGGACGCCGCTGTGGCGACGGCGGCCTACGGCGTCCTCCGCAACATCGTGTCCACCGTGCAGAACCTCCCGACCCCGGCGAGAGCGACCCTGCTGGACTCGCTCGCCACGCAATATGCGACCTCGCTGGCCGAGGTCCCGAACGGCCCCTTCAGGAACCAGGGGGTCGCGGCCGGGAACGCCGCAGCCGGCGCCATGATCGCCGCCCGCCAGGACGACGGACGCTTCGGGCCCTCGCAGTGGGTGCCGAACACTGCTCCGGGGCACTGGTGGCCGCAGACGAACGCGGCCGGGCAGCCGATCCTCGATCCCACGCCGTGGGTGGGCGGCGTGGAGCCCTTCCTGATGCAGACCTCCTCGCAGTTCCGCACCCCCGGTCCGAACGCGCTCACCAGCGCCGCTTGGGTCAAGGATTTCAACGAGGTCATGACGCTCGGTGCTGCGAACAGCGCGGTCAGAACGCCCGAGCAGACGTACATCGCACGGTGGTGGCAGAGCACGCCCGTCTCGAGCTGGAACGAAGTCGCGAGAGACCTCGCCCTGCGGAACGGGCTCAGCATCGCCGACAGCGCCCGCCTCCTGGCGATGGAGAACCTGAGCGGGGCCGACGCGGCGATCAACTGCTGGAACGACAAGTACTACTGGGACTTCTGGCGACCGTGGAACGCCATCCCCCGGGCAGCCGAGGACGGCAACCCGGCAACGGTGCAGGACGCCAATTGGACTCCGCTCATCTCGGCGCCCTACCCAGAACACCCGTCCGGCCACCTTTGCCTCGACGCCGCACACACGCGCGTCCTGCAGACGTTCTTCGGCGACGTGATCCAAGGTGGCTACACGATCACCAGCATCTCGCCGCTTCTGGGTGCTGCTGATCCCCGCACTCGCACTTTCGGTAGCTTCTCGCAGTCGATTGCGGAGATCACCGAGGCGCGCATCTGGGCGGGCCTGCACTACCGCACGGCAGACGAGCAGGCAAAGCAGCTCGGCTGGAATGTCGCCGACTACATGGCGGCGCACTACTTCCAGCCCGTCGGAGGCGCGCATTAAACGAGGCGGCCCATCCGGGGCGCCCCGATCGGCCGCCCGGGTGTGGTCTCGACGGGGTCCTCCTGGGGAGGCCACGGCATTCAGCGTTCCACGCACGACACCTGTGGGCGTTTCGTCACCCCAGGGCAGGTTTGCCAGCCTGGCGGGGTCAACTGACCCGCGCGGTGTCAGTTGTCACTCAGGCCAGCCCTGCAGCGGTCCCCCGGACCCGCGCCCCGGCGGACCCTGCTCCGGCTCGCGCCGGACAACAGGGCCGCGCAGGTCGCGCACACGACGGACCGCGTCTGCTACGCGGCTACGGGCCTCCGTCAGCGCAGGGGTTCGAGGTACACGGCGAGGACCGCGACGTCGTCGTCCGCCTCGCCCTCGGGGGCCAGCCGCCGCAGCAGCTCGTCGACGAGGCCGTCCAGGTCGCGGCCGGCGTGGCCCGCCCCGTCGTCACGCGTGAGCTCCGCGACCTGGGCGACGAGGCGGTCCAGCCCGACGCGCAGGTGCTCGCCGCGGCGCTCGACGAGTCCGTCGGTGTAGAGCAGCAGCGTCGAGCCGCGGAGGACTCGCACGACGTGGTCGGTACGTGGCATTCCGGTGCGCAGGCCCAGCACGAGCTCCGCGGGGGCGTCGAGCTCCGTCACCGTGCCGTCGGGCGCGATGAGAAGCGGCGGCAGATGGCCGGCGTTCGTCCAACGCAACGTCATGGCGTCGTCGCGCTGGTCGGAAGCGCGCTCGAGCCGGAGGACGACGGCTGTCGCCATCGCGTCGATGCCCAGCGCGCGGGCGGCGTTCTCGAGCGACGTGAGCACCTGCGCGGGCGTCCCGCCGCCSGTGTGCGCGATGCCCCGCAGCARSGTGCGCARCTGGCTCATCGCAGCCGCCGCCGGCGTGTCGTGCCCCATCACGTCCCCGATGACRACGACCGTCTCGCCCGACGGCTGCGTGAACGCGTCGTACCAGTCGCCACCCACCTGCGCCGCCTCCGCCGCAGCGACGTAGCGCACGACGACGTGCAGGTCCTGCGACGGCGTCGGTGACGAGAGCAGCAGCCGCTGCAGCGCGACCGCGATCTCGCGCTGACGCCCGAACAGCCGCGCRTTGTCCAGGGCCATGCCCGCCCGGTCCGCCAGCTGCACCAGGAGTGCGACGTCCTGCGGCGCCARCCCCGGCTGCCCCTCGTCGAGGAAAACCGTGATGGCACCAACCGTGCGATCACGCGCGCGCATCGGGATGGCGTACGCGGTGCTCGGCGCGAGGTCGCGCAGCAGTTCGCGGGCGCGGCCGGACAGCTCCCTGCTGATCGACTCGGTCGCATTGTGGATGACGATCGGCTCGCCCGTGCGCATCGTGCGGAACAGGTACGCGTCCGGCAAGAGCGCGTCGATGCGCAGGGCCGCGTACGCGTTCAGGGTGTCGCGCATC
>NZ_JBFUMP010000008.1:0-154984 GCF_054049315.1 Cellulomonas sp. P5_E12
GCGGCTCAGGGTCGGGTCCCGCATGCGGAGGCGGCCCGGTTGGTCAGGCTCGGGCGGGCGTTGCGCGATGACCTGCCCGCCACCGCGGCCGACGCGGTGGCCGGGACGGTGCCCCTGGCGGCCGCCCACGCGATCGCCGCGGCGGCGAACACCGAGGACCGTCGTGCGGCGCTGGCCGCCCCGGCCGACGAGTGCGGGGAGCAGTTCCTGCTGGAGTTCGCCCGGGTGTTGCCGGTCTCCCAGTTCCAGCTGCTGGCCCGCCGCTGGGCCGCGCACGCGGACCCAGCCGCCGACGACCGCGGGTACAAGGATGCGTCGGACCGCGAGTTCCTGACGCTCGCGCAGACGATGGACGGGTGCCACCTGCGCGGATTCCTGACCACCGAGCACGGCCACGCGTTGCAGGCCGCGCTGTCCGCGGTGACGACCACGTCTGCTGACAGTGCCGGTCGGCCGGCCGCGCGGCGCCGCGCGGGGGCGTTGGTGAACCTGACCCGCCTGGTCCTGGACCGGGACCTGACCGGCGCGACCGGCACCCACCGCCCCCACATCACCGCCGTGGTCGACCTCGAGACCTTGAACCGGGCCCTGGATCGCGCCCCGGGCGCCCGGGCGGATGGAGGCGCTGCCGGGGATGTCACCGCCAGCCGACCCTCGGTCCCCAGGGACACCGAACGGTTCGCCGTTGCTGAGCTGGTCGGCACCGGTCCCATCCCGGACAGCGTGCTCGCACGGCTCGCGTGCGACTCGGCGATCACCCGGGTCGTGTTCGGACCCCAGTCCCAGGTGCTGAACGTCGGACGCACCGAACGCACCTACACCGGAGCCAAACGCCGGGCGATCATCGCCCGCGACCAGCACTGCCAGTACCCCGGCTGCGACGCGCCACCGGCAATGTCGGAGGTCCACCACACCGAGCACTGGCACCGCGACGGTGGCTCCACCGACGTGCGCACCGGCGCCCTGCTGTGCTGGCACCACCACGAGGTCGTCCACGACCGAGGCATCGAGATCACCCGCGACCACTCAGGCCGATGGCGATTCACGGACCGCCACGGGCATCCATTACGCACCTGACGCGCCACGAGGAACGTCGCGAGACAAGCAGGCCCGCTCGCCCAGGCAGGGCCGACGGCGGGGGGAGTCGGCGGTGCCCGGTGCCTGGTGCCGGTGGCGAGTGCATGGGCGGCGTGCCGGGCACGGGGAGGGTGGAGCCGTATGTGAGTGCGAGATGTGCCGAGCTGCCCAGATGTGCCGAGCTGGCGAGATGTGCCGAGCTGGCGAGATGCGCCGAGCTGCCGAGATGCGCCGAGCCGCCGGACGGCTGGTGTGAGGTGCCGGGGCCAGGACGTGTCAGTCGCGGAAGGTCTCGATCTGCGCGCCCAGCTCCACCAGGCGGTCCTGCAGCTGCTCGTAGCCGCGGGCGATGATGTCGACGTCGCGCAGCACGGACGTGCCCTTGGCGGCGAGCATCGCGAGCAGGATGACGACCGCCGGACGCAGCGCCGGCGGGCAGGAGACCTCGGCGCCCGACCAGTGGGTCGGGCCGGACACCTGCAGGCGGTGGGCGTCGAGGAGCCGAACGTCCGCACCGAGCCGCGTGAGGTCGGTGAGGTGGATGGCACGCCCCTCGTACACCCAGTCGTGGATCAGGGTGGAGCCCTGCGCGCACGCGGCGATCGCGGCGAAGAACGGCAGGTTGTCGATGTTGAGCCCGGGGAACGGCATGGGGTGGATCTTGTCGATGGGCGCCACCAGGTCGCTCGGGTGCACGGTGACGTCGACCAGCCGGGTGCGGCCGTTGGCGGCTGAGTACTCCTCCGAGAGCGTGTAGCGCAGGCCCATCTCGGCCAGGGTCGCCAGCTCGATCTCCATGAACTCGATGGGCACCCGCCCGACCGTGATCTCGGAGCCCGTGACGATCCCCGCGGTGAGCAGGCTCATCGCCTCGACCGGGTCCTCGGAGACGGCGTACTCGACGTCGGCGTCGATGTCCGCCAGGCCGTGCACGCGCAGGGTCGTGGTGCCGATGCCGTCGATCCGCACGCCCAGCAGCTCCAGGTAGAAGCACAGGTCCTGGACCATGTAGTTGGGGCTGGCGTTGCGGATGGTGGTGACGCCCTCGCGCCGCGCGGCGGCCATGATGACGTTCTCCGTGACGGTGTCGCCGCGCTCGGTGAGGACGACCGCGAGGTCCCTCGCACCGCCGCGGCTGACCAGGGCGTGGTAGTCGCCAGCGGTCGCCGTGACGTCCAGCCCGAAGGGCCGCAGGCCGATGAGGTGCGGCTCGACGGTCCGGGTGCCCAGGTCGCAGCCGCCCGCGTACGGGAGCCGGAACTCGTCCTCGAGGCCCAGCAACGGCCCGAGGAACATGATGATGGACCGGGTCCGACGGGCGGCGTCGACGTCGATCGCGTCGAGCTGGAGGTGCTCCGGGACGACGATCTCGAGGTCGCGACCGTCGGTGGACCAGGTGGCGCGCACCCCGACGGAGCGCAGCACCTCGACGATGCGGTCCACCTCGACGATGCGGGCGACGTTCCGCAGGCGCGTGGTGCCGCGGTTGAGCAGGGAGGCGCACAGCAGGGCGACCGCGCCGTTCTTGCTGGTGTTGACGTCGATCCGGCCGCTCAGGGTCTGGCCGCCGTGCACCCGCAGGTGGGTCCGCTGCGGTCCGCCGAGCGTGACGATGGGGGAGTCGAGCGCCGCGCCGATGCGCGTGAGCATCTCGAGGCTGACGTTCTGCGCGCCCTGCTCGATGCGGTGGATGGCCGACTGGCTGGTGCCCAGGCGCTCCGCCAGCTGCGTCTGCGTCAGGCCACGGTGCTGGCGTGCCGAGCGGACCAGGGAGCCCACGTGAGCGAGCTGGTCCTGGACGACGGGGAAGGCGCCGGTGCTCGTCGGGACGGGGGTGGTCGTCGTGGTCATGGGTCGACGTTAACTCATGGATGAGATATTGCCACCCGGATGTGTGCGATCGAATCGGTCAGAACTGGCGTGACCAGGGGATTCGAACTCAGGCGCGATATGTGAACCGTCTCACCAGAGGGTGCCGACCGGCTCCCGGGTGGGCCACACCCCGGAGGCTCCGGGCCCGTCGAGTCCCTGCTCGGCGCGCCAGGCGTTGAACCCCTCGGCCCACGCCTGGTGCGCCGTCGACTGGTACTCGTGCAGCGTGTCGAGGTCGAGCGTGGCCAGGTGCGGGAATCGTCCGACGATCCGCTCGAGCACGTCGAGGGTCGCGACGACGTCGACGTCGGCGGTGTGCAGGGCGCCCGACTCGACCACCTGGTAGTAGCCGCACAGGTCGACCAGCTTGCGCTTGCCGCGCCGGAGCTGGTCCTCGTGGCGGTCGAGCACCAGCGGGTCGATCACCGGCCGCGCCTCGCTGCAGAGCCGGTCGGGGAGGGTCTTGAGCTTGTGGCGCCGCAGCTCGGCGTCGAGCAGGCAGAGATCGAACGCGGCGTTGTACGCGACGACCGGCACGCCGCCGCGGAACGCCTCCGCCAGGTCGGCGGCGATCTCCTCCAGCGCCTCGCGCGGCGGGCGGCCGTGCTCGCGGGCGTGCTCGGTGCTCACGCCGTGGATGGCCGCCGCGGCCTCCGGGATCTCGACGCCGGGGTTGATGAGCCAGCTGCGGACGTGGGTGCCCGACTCGTCGCGACGCACGAGGGCCGCGGTGACGATCCGGTCGTTGTCGACGTCGACACCCGTGGTCTCGGTGTCGAAGCCGAGCAGTGGCCCGTCCGTCCAGCCCATGGTGTCCCGCTCTCGTCCTTCGGTTGATCCCGTGCGTGGCCAGGATGGCACCGGGCACCGACACGGCCGGGGAGGGCCGCCCGCGTGCCGCAGATCGGACACGCAYGGCGCGACCCCCTGGGTCGGGGCAGGACCGCGCGCCGGTAGCCTGGTCCGGTGAGCAACGAGATCGAGATCGGCCGCGGCAAGCGCGGACGCCGCGCGTACTCCTTCGACGACGTCGCGGTCGTCCCGTCGCGGCGGACCCGCGACCCCGAGGAGGTCTCGGTCGGCTGGCAGATCGACGCCTACCACTTCGACCTGCCGATCATCGCGGCCCCGATGGACTCCGTGATGAGCCCCGCCACGGCCGTGGCGCTGGGTCAGGCGGGCGGGCTCGGGGTGCTCGACCTCGAGGGGCTGTGGACCCGGTACGAGGACCCCGCGCCGCTGCTCGCGGAGATCGCCACGTTCGACAGCGCGCGGGCCACCTCCCGCATGCAGGAGATCTACGCGGCCCCGATCCAGCCCGAGCTCATCACCGCCCGGCTCAAGGAGATCCGCGCCGCGGGCGTCACGGTGGCCGGCGCGCTCTCCCCGCAGCGCACCAACGAGTTCTGGCGGACCGTCGTCGACGCCGGGGTCGACCTTTTCGTCATCCGCGGCACCACGGTCTCCGCCGAGCACGTCTCGGGCCGCGCGGAACCCCTCAACCTCAAGCGCTTCATCTACGAGCTCGACGTGCCGGTCGTCGTCGGCGGGGCGTCCACCTACACGGCGGCCCTGCACCTCATGCGGACCGGCGCGGCGGGCGTGCTCGTCGGGTTCGGCGGCGGCGCGGCGCACACCACGCGCCTGTCGCTCGGCATCCACGCGCCGATGGCGTCGGCCGTCGCCGATGTGGCAGCGGCCCGCCGGGACTACCTCGACGAGTCCGGCGGCCGGTACGTCCACGTGATCGCCGACGGCGGCGTGGGCCGGTCCGGCGACCTGGTCAAGGCGGTCGCGTGCGGTGCGGACGCGGTCATGCTCGGCGCCGCGCTCGCCCGGGCGACCGAGGCTCCCGGTCGCGGCTGGCACTGGGGCCCCGAGGCGCACCACCCGCAGCTCCCGCGCGGAGAGCGGGTCGAGGTGGGCACCGCGGGCTCGCTCGAGCAGATCCTCTTCGGCCCGGGCCACACCGCCGACGGCACCTTGAACCTGATCGGTGCCCTCAAGCGCGCGATGGCCACCACGGGCTACTCCGACCTCAAGGAGTTCCAGCGCGTCGAGGTCGTCGTCAGCCCGTACCAGCCGCACTGACCGGCACCCACCCGAACCACGCACGACCAGACGCCCGGAGGCGCCCGAAACGGGCGCAGCCGGGCGTTCGTGCATGTCCATGTGCCGACGAGCGCCGCGCCGTGATCAGGAACGATGCCCGAATCAACATCTGTTTGCCGCCGACTTTGTCCGAATCGCTTGACATGGTGGCGTGAGCGAGGGCACTCTGGAGCCACTGGACGTCGACGACCTGGTCGGCGCAGCGGACGACGGAGTCGATGTGTACGCACCGGAGCGACACCAGCAGATCCTCGCCACGGCTCGCGCCGACGGTCGGGTCGACGTCAATCGGCTGGCCGAGGACCTGGACGTCACCCCCGAGACCATCCGCCGGGACCTCACGGTCCTCGAGCGGCACGGTCTGGTGCGGCGGGTGCACGGCGGGGCGATCCCGGTCGAGCGGCTGGGCTTCGAGCCCGGCATCGCCGACCGCGAGGGCAAGTTCGCGGGGGAGAAGGAGCGGATCGCGAAGGCGGCGCTCGACGAGGTCCCCGACGGCGGCGCCGTGATCTTCGACGCCGGCACCACGACCGTGCGGCTCGCCGAGCTGCTGCCGGCGGACCGGGAGCTGACCGTGGTTACGCACGCGCTGCCCGTCGCGATGGTGCTGGCCATGCGGCCCGGCATCACGCTGCACCTCGTCGGCGGCACGGTCCGCGGTCGGACGCTCGCGGCGGTCGGCTCGTGGGCGGAGCGGGAGCTGGCCGACATCCACGCGGACGTCGCCTTCCTGGGCACCAACGGGCTGAGCGTCGAGCACGGGCTCACCACGCCGGACCTGGCGGAGGCCTCGGTGAAGCGGGCGCTGGTCGCCAACGCGCGTCGCACCGTGGTGCTGGCCGACCACTCGAAGATCGGTCGCGTCGAGTTCGCGCACGTCGTACCGGTCAGCGCCATCGACACGGTCATCACGGACTCGGGCGTCGAACCGGAGCTCGTCGAGGAGCTCGAGGCCGCCGGCCCCCGGGTGGTGACCGCATGATCGTCACGCTGACCCCCAACCCGAGCCTCGACCGCGCCCTCGAGCTGGACAGGCTCGAGGTGGGCGAGGTCAACCGCGCCGACCGCGCCCACGTCCACCCGGGCGGCAAGGGCATCAACGTCTCCCGCGTGCTGGTCCGGCACGGGGTCGAGTCCCTCGCGGTGCTGCCGACCGGCGGGGCCGACGGTCGCCGCCTGGTCGAGCTGCTCGACGAGCACGGCGTGCCGGCCGTGCCGGTGCCGGTGCACGGCGACACGCGCACCAACCTCACGCTCGTCGAGCACGGCGGCACGACCACCAAGGTCAACGCGCCCGGGCCGAAGCTCACGCCCGACGAGGTCGACGCGCTCCTCGTGGCCGTCGAGGCCCAGCTGGTGACGCAGCCGCGTGCCCTCGTCGGCGCGGGCAGCCTGCCGCTCGGCGCGGGCGAGACGTTCTTCGTCCAGCTGGCCGGGCTCGCCGCCCGATACGCGGTCCCGTTCGCGCTCGACACCTCGGGTGTCCCGCTCGCCCGCGCGGTCCGCTCCGGCGGGCTGACCCTGGTCAAGCCCAACGACGAGGAGCTGGCCGAGCTGGTCGGCCGGGAGCTGGTCACCGTCGGGGACGTCGTCGACGCCTCGCACGAGGTCATCGACGCCGGCAGCCGGGCCGTCCTGGTCAGCCTCGGCGCCCACGGCGCGATGCTCGTCGTCGCCGACGGCGCCTGGTGGGCCGGCGGCCCGTCGATCGTCCCGCTGTCCACCGTCGGCGCCGGCGACTCGACCCTGGCCGGCTTCCTCGCCTCCGACGGGTCCGGCGGCGACCGCCTCCGGACCGCCGTCGCCTTCGGCCGCGCCGCCGTGCTGCTGCCCGGCACCGCCGTCCCCGACCCCACCGACATCGACCTGGGCGCCGTCCAGGTCATCGAGAACCCCGATGCCCGACTCGCCCTCAAGGAGCTGTGACATGAGCACCCCGCTGATCACCCCGGACCTCGTCGCCGTCGACCTGGTCGCCACGGACCGCGACGACGCGACCCGTCAGCTGATCGACCTGCTCTTCCAGGCCGGCCGTGTCACGGACGCTGACGGGTTCCACGCCGACGTGCGTGCCCGCGAGGCGCAGATGGCCACCGGCATGCCCGGCGGGATCGGCCTGCCGCACGCGCGCTCGAGCTTCGTCACCGCGCCGAGCCTCGCCGTCGGCAAGGTCGCCGCCGGCGTCGACTTCGGCGCCCCGGACGGCCCGGCCACCCTCGTCTTCCTCATCGCCGCGCCCACCGAGGGCGACGGCGACCACCTCAAGATCCTCGCGGCGCTCGCTCGTCGCCTGGTCCACGAGTCGTTCCGCACGTCGCTCAAGGAGGCGACCGACCCCACCACGGTCGCCGACATCGTCACCCGAGAGGTGGTCCCCTCATGAAGCTCGTCGCCGTCTCCTCCTGCCCCACGGGCATCGCGCACACCTACATGGCCGCCGAGGCCCTCGAGCAGGCCGGCAAGGCGGCCGGCCACGAGGTCCACGTCGAGACCCAGGGCGCTGCCGGCTCCACGCCGCTCGACCCCGCGATCATCGCCGCGGCCGACGGGGTCATCTACGCCGCGGACCTCGAGGTCAAGGACAAGGAGCGCTTCGCCGGCAAGCCGTTCATCGACGTCGGCGTGAAGAAGGCCGTGCACGACGCCCCGGGCGTCATCGCGGCGGCCGTCGCCGCCGTCGAGGCGGGCGTGCCCGCCGGCGGTCCCGTCGCCCCGGTGGCCGCGGGCCCCGCGACGAAGGTGGACCGCAACGCAGGCGCCGGCACCAAGATCCGCCAGTGGCTCATGACCGGTGTCAGCTACATGATCCCGTTCGTCGCCGCCGGCGGGATCCTCATCGCGCTCGGGTTCATGGTCGCCCAGTTCGCCGGCGGCGCCCAGGGCGTCATCGACGTCACCAACATCACCGTCGACCACCTGCTCAACGACTTCAACGTGGCGAGCGGGATGGACTGGGCGGCGCTGCTGTTCCAGACCGGCAAGGTCGCGTTCGCGTTCCTGGTCCCGGTGCTCTCGGGCTTCATCGCGTACGGCATCGCCGACCGGCCCGGCCTCGTGCCCGGCTTCGTCGGCGGCGCGATCTCGGTCGCCGTCGGCGCCGGCTTCCTCGGCGGCCTGGTGACCGGCTTCCTCGCCGGCTTCGTGGCGCTGTGGATCAGCCGCTGGAAGGTCCCGAAGGGTGTGCGTGGCGTGATGCCGGTGGTCGTCATCCCGCTGCTGTCGTCCTTCGTCGTCGGCCTCGTGATGTTCCTCATCATCGGGCAGCCGATCGCCAGCCTGATGACCGGGCTGAGCAGCTGGCTCAACGGACTGTCCGGCGCCAACCTCGTGCTGCTGGGCGCCCTGCTCGGCGCGATGATGGGCTTCGACCTCGGCGGCCCGATCAACAAGGTCGCCTACACCTTCGCGGTGACCGGACTGGCCACCGAGGGCCTCGCCACCGACGCCGTGCAGTACCAGATCATGGCCGCGGTCATGGCGGCCGGCATGGTGGCCCCGCTGGCCATGGCGCTCGCGACCGTGGTCCGCAAGCAGCTCTTCACGCACGCCGAGCGCGAGAACGGCAAGGCGGCCTGGCTGCTCGGCCTCTCGTTCATCTCCGAGGGTGCGATCCCGTTCGCGGCGGCCGACCCGTGGCGCGTCATCGTGTCCTCGCTGGTCGGTTCGAGCGTCACCGGCGCCCTCGTCATGGCGGTCGGCTCCGGCCAGCGCGCACCGCACGGTGGCATCTGGGTGCTGCCGCTCATCTCGAACCCGCTCGGGTTCCTCATGGCGGTCGCCGTCGGCATGGTCGTCACGACCGTGCTCGTGGTCGCCCTCAAGAGCGCTCGCACCAACGAGTTCGTCAAGGCCGAGCAGGAAGCCGATGCCCAGGCGCTCGCCGCCGCGACTGCCTGATCCCGTCCTCGCCACCCGTCCCTCCGCCGGCACGGTCGCCGGCACCTCGATCGGAGAACCGTCATGCCTCAGCGCACCGTTGTCGTCGCCTCCCGCGTCGGCCTGCACGCCCGCCCCGCGATGCTGTTCACGCAGGCCGTCGCCGAGACCGGGCTGCCCGTCACCATCGCCCGCCCGGGCGGTGAGCCGGTCGACGCCGGCAGCATCCTGTTCGTCATGTCGCTCGGCGTACCGAGCGGCGAGGAGGTCACGCTGGAGGCCGAGGGCGAGGGTGCCGACGAGGCGCTCGACGGCCTGGTCGACCTGCTGAGCACCGATCTGGACGCGGAGGAAGCATCGTGAGCACGGTCAGCGCCCCGCACGTGCTCCAGGGCGTCGGCGTGGGACGGCGGGCCGTCGTCGGACCCGTGGCCCAGGTGCGACCCGCCCCGCACGTCCCGGCCGACGCGCCGCTGCTGGTCGACGGGGTCCCGGCCGACGCGGCGACCGCGCACGGCGTCGTGGAGTCCGCCTTCGCCGACGTGGCAGCGGCGCTGCGCGAGCAGTCGGGGCGGTCCACCGGCACGGTGAAGGACGTCCTGGCCGCGACTGCGCAGATGGCCGACGACAAGGCGCTGCGCAGCGGGGTCCTGCAGCGGATCGATGCCGGCGAGCCCGTGGTCGGCGCGATCGACGCCGTGGTCGAGATGTTCGCGACCATGTTCCAGCAGGCCGGTGGCTACCTCGCCGAGCGGGTCACGGACCTGCGCTCGGTCCGCGACCGCGTCGTCGCGCGGGCCATGGACCTGCCGGCTCCCGGCGTCCCGGCGCTGGACCGGCCCTCGGTCATCGTCGCCAAGGACCTGGCGCCCGCCGACACCGCGGCGCTCGACCTGGCCAACGTGCTCGCGATCGTCACCGAGCTGGGCGGACCGACCGGCCACACCGCGATCATCGCGGGGCAGCTGGGCCTGCCGTGCCTCGTCCGCGTGGCGGGGGCAACCGCCCTCGACGACGGGACGGACGTCGCGGTCGACGCGGCGGACGGCACCCTGACGGTGGACCCGGACGACGCGCTGCGGGCCGAGCTGGTCCGGCGCTCGGAGGTGGAGACCGCGCTCGAGTCGGACACGGCCCCCGGCGGCACGGCCGACGGGCACGCGGTCGCGCTGCTGGCCAACATCGGCACCGCCGAGGACGCCGCGCGCGTGGCCGGCGGCGGGGTCGAGGGCGTGGGCCTGTTCCGGACCGAGGTGCTTTTCCTGGAGAGCGCCGTGGCCCCGACGCAGGAGGCACAGGCCGCGGTGTACACCCGGGTGCTGCGCTCGTTCGGGGACCGCAAGGTCGTCGTCCGCACGCTCGACGCCGGCGCCGACAAGCCGCTGGCGTTCGCGACCCAGCCCGACGAGGAGAACCCCGCGCTCGGCGTCCGCGGCTACCGCCTGGTCCGGACCCACCCGGAGCTGCTGGACACCCAGCTCGAGGCCCTCGCCCACGCCCAGACCGCCACCGGGACGACCCCGTGGGTCATGGCGCCGATGATCGCCACGGCCGCCGAGGCGCGCGAGTTCGCCACCCGGGCGCGCGCAGCGGGCGTCGCCACGGTGGGCGTCATGATCGAGGTGCCCGCGGGCGCGCTGCGTGCGCAGGAGATCCTCGCCGAGGTGGACTTCGTCTCCCTGGGCACCAACGACCTGGCGCAGTACACGATGGCGACGGACCGGCTGCGCGGCGAGCTGGCCGACCTGCTCGACCCGTGGCAGCCCGCCGTGCTCGACCTTGTGGACGCCACCGCACGCGCCGGCCGCGCCGCCCGCAAGCCGGTGGGGGTCTGCGGCGAGTCCGCGTCCGACCCCGTGCTCGCGCTCGTGCTCGTCGGGCTCGGCGTGACCAGCCTGTCGATGTCGGCCGGAGCCGTGCCGGCGGTCCGGTACGCGCTGCGCCACCACACGACGGCCGAGTGCGCGACCATGGCGGCCGCCGCGCTCGCGGCCCCGTCGGCGGTCGAGGGGCGGGCCGCCGTGGTGGCGCTGCTGCACGCGGACGTGCGGGAGACCCTGGGCGTGTAAGCGCTCCGGGTGCGGCGTGTGAATCTGTGCGACGCGCGCGGGGTGTGGGCGCGCGGTTTCCCCAGGAGCCGCGCGTACCCTCGCCCGTATGGCGCACGACCCGGGACACACCGAGCTCCACGACCCCGAGACCGACCCGCTCGCGACGTACGTGCTCGAGCCGGACGACGTCCGCCCGCTGCTGAGACGCGTCGTCGCGTCACCAGGAGCCGAGGTGTTCACGTCGCACGCCCCGTTCACGGGCGGGCCGATCGCGGCGATCCCGCTGTCGACGCCGCAGGACGTCGCGCGCGCCGCGAAGGTCGCCCGCGCGGCACAGCGGCTGTGGGCCGCCCGGCCGCTGCGTGACCGGACGGCGGTGCTGTCCCGCGTGCACGACCTCGTGCTCGAACGGCAGAGCGACGTGCTCGACCTCATCCAGGTGGAGTCGGGCAAGGCGCGGGTCTCGGCGTTCGAGGAGGTCTGCGACATCGCCATCGTCGCCCGGCACTACGCCGCGCGCGCCGGTCGGTACCTGGCCCCGCGGCGCGTCCAGGGCCTGATCCCGGGCCTCACGACCACCCGCGTCCTGCGGCACCCCGTCGGCGTGGTCGGCATCGTCGCGCCCTGGAACTTCCCGCTGACGCTCACGCTCGGCGACGCGCTGCCGGCCCTGGTCGCCGGCAACGCGGTCATCCTGCGGCCCGACCCGCAGACGGCCCTCACCTCGCTGTGGGCCGCGGAGCTGCTGGAGGAGGCGGGCCTGCCCGACGGGCTGCTGCAGGTGGTCGTCGGCGACGGGCCGACGGTCGGCGCGGCGGTGGTCGCGCACGTGGACCACGTGAGCTTCACGGGGTCGACGCGCACGGGCCGGATCGTCGCCGCGCAGGCGGGGGAGCGGCTGGTGCCGGTCACCCTCGAGCTCGGCGGCAAGAACCCGATGTACGTCGCGGAGGACGTCGACGTCGAGGTCGTCGCGGAGGGGGCCGTGCGCGCGTCGTTCGTCGGCACCGGACAGGTCTGCGTGAGCATCGAGCGGATCTACGTGCACGAGGACGTGGCCGACGCCTTCACCGAGGCGTTCGTCCGACGCACCCGTGCGCTGCGTCTCGGCTCCGGGCTCGATTACCGGTCGGACGTGGGGTCGCTGGCCTCCGCCGCCCAGCTGGCCACGGTCGTCGAGCACGTCGAGGACGCCGTCGGGCACGGCGCGACCGTGCTCGCCGGGGGAGTCCATCGCACCGACCTCGGACCGTGGTTCTACGAGCCGACGATCCTGGCCGACGTCCCGAACGAGGCGCGGCTAGCCCGCGAGGAGACCTTCGGACCGGTGGTGAGCATCTACCGGGTCGCCTCCGACGACGAGGCGATCGCCGCGATGAACGACAGCGAGTTCGGCCTCAACGCCAGCGTCTGGACCGCGGACACGCGCCGCGGCGCCGCCATGGCCGAGCGGGTGCGCGCCGGGTCGGTCAACGTCAACGAGGGGTACGTCGCGACGTGGGGGTCCGTCGGCGCGCCGCAGGGCGGGGTCGGCGCGTCCGGCATCGGCCACCGGCACGGTCGCGAGGGCCTCTGGGAGACCACGCGGACGCAGACGGTCGCGGTCCAGCACGGTGTCCACGGCGTGCTCGGCGCACCGGGCATCGGCCTGCACCGGCTCTTCGACCTCGGCACCGAGACCTGGCCGCGGGTCTACACGGAGGCCCTGCGCGCGATGAAGGCGCTCCGGCTGCCGTAGGGGAGCCTCAGGCGTGGCCCGTCGCCGCCGGCGCCGGGTCCGACTCGTCGCTGGTTCCCTCGAAGCCGGCGGCCTCGATCGTCGCGACCGCCTGGCGCGCGATGGCCAGCTCCTCGTTGGTGGGCACGACCATGACCCGGATGCTCGTCCAGTCGGGCGAGATGGTCGTCGGCTCCTTCTTGCGGCCGGCGTTGCGCTCCGGGTCGACGGCGATCCCCAACGGCTCCAGCCCCGCGAGAGCACGTGCGCGGACGATGTCGTCGTTCTCGCCGACACCGGCCGTGAAGGTGATGACGTCGACCCGCCCGAGCACGGCGATGTACGCGCCGACGTACTTGCGCAGCCGGTGCAGGTACACGTCGAGCGCGAGCGACGCGTTCTCGTCGCCGGCCTCGACGAGCGCGTGCAGCTCGCGGAAGTCGTTCTCGCCCGCGAGGCCCTTGAGCCCCGAGCGGCGGTTGAGCAGGTCGTCGACGTCGTCGACCGACAGTCCGGCATTGCGCTGCAGGTGGATGAGGACGGCGGGGTCGAGGTCGCCCGAGCGCGTGCCCATGACGAGGCCCTCGAGCGGGGTCATGCCCATCGAGGTCTCCACCGCGACGCCCCCGCGGACGGCCGAGGCGGACGCGCCGTTGCCCAGGTGCAGCACGATCTGGTTGAGGTCCTCGACCCGCCGCCCGAGCACGCGCGCGACCTTGCCGGACACGTACTGGTGCGACGTCCCGTGGAACCCGTACCGCCGGATCCCGTGCTCGTGGGCGACCTCCCGGTCGATCGCGTAGGTCGCGGCCGCCTCGGGCAGCGTCCGGAAGAACGCGGTGTCGAACACCGCCACGTGCGGCACGTCGGGCAGCAGCTCGCGCGCCACCTGGATGCCGGTGAGGTTGGGCGGGTTGTGCAGCGGCGCCAGGGGAGAGAGGGCGTCGATCTGCTCGACGACCTCGTCGTCGACGATCACGGGGGTGCCGAACACCGAGCCGCCGTGCACGACCCGGTGGCCGACCGCGACGACGTGCGCGTGCGGGAGGTCCGGACCGACCTCGTCGAACAGCGCCAGCACCGCCCGCAGCCCCGCGCCGTGGTCGGCGATCGGGTCGCTGCGCTCGGTCGTCCTGCCCGCGTAGGTGTGCCGGACCGAGCCCTCGTCCTCCCCGATCCGCTCCACCACGCCCGACGCGATCGCCTCGCCGTCGACCGGGTTGACCAGCTGGTACTTGATCGACGACGAGCCCGAGTTCACGACGAGCACGCTGCCCTGCGCGCCGAGCACGTCGTCGGACACAGTGTGGAGGTTCGGGCTCACGAGAGTTCCTCTGCTTGGGCCTGGATGGCCGTGATCGCGACCGTGTTGACGATGTCCTGCACCAGCGCGCCGCGCGACAGGTCGTTCACCGGCTTGCGCAGGCCCTGCAGGACGGGGCCGATGGCGACCGCGCCGGCGGAGCGCTGCACAGCCTTGTACGTGTTGTTGCCTGTGTTGAGGTCGGGGAACACGAACACCGTCGCCCGCCCGGCCACCGCCGAGTCCGGCATCTTCGTCTTGG
Organism: Cellulomonas sp. P5_E12; assembly: GCF_054049315.1. Taxonomy (NCBI): domain Bacteria; kingdom Bacillati; phylum Actinomycetota; class Actinomycetes; order Micrococcales; family Cellulomonadaceae; genus Cellulomonas; species Cellulomonas sp. P5_E12. Next base: position 14,271 of record NZ_JBFUMP010000008.1, read on the forward strand.
CCACGGAGGCGTCGACGGCGGCGTCGTACTGGATCGGTCCCTCGACGGACAGGTCCGGCCGGCGCTCCCGGACGAGTGCGGTCGCCGCGCGCACCTTCTCCACGTCGGCGCCCGAGCCCGACTCGCCCGTCGAGTACGACAGCATCGCGATCCGCGGCTCGATCCCGAACTGCTCCGCCGTGCCCGCCGACGAGATGGCGATGTCCGCCAGCTGTTCCGCCGTCGGGTCGGGGATCACGGCACAGTCGGCGTAGACCAGCACCCGGTCCTCGAGGCACATGAGGAACGCGCTCGACACGTTGGAGACGCCCGGCGCGGTCTTGATGATCTCGAACGACGGCTTGATCGTGTGCGCGGTGGTGTGCGCCGCCCCGGAGACCATGCCGTCCGCCAGGCCGAGCTGGACCATCATCGTGCCGAAGTAGGAGACCGACGTGACGATCTCCCGCGCCCGCTCGACGGTCATGCCCTTGTGCTTGCGCAGCTCGGTGTACTGGGCCGCGAACCCCTCGAGCAGGTCGTTGGCGCGCGGGTCGATGATTGCCGCGGCGTCGAGGTCGAGGCCCAGCTCGGTGGCACGGGCGCGGATCGAGGGCTCCTCGCCGAGGATCGTGAGGTCCGCGACGCCGCGCTGCAGGAGGGTCGACGCCGCCCGCAGGATCCGGTCCTCCCCACCCTCGGGCAGGACGACGTGCTTGCGGTCGGCGCGGGCCCGGTCCAGCAGCGCGAACTCGAACATCAGCGGCGTCACGACCTCGGGTCGCTCGACGTCGAGGGCGGCCAGCAGCGCGGCACCGTCGACGTGCTGCTCGAACAGCGACAGCGCGGTGTCGATCTTCCGCTGCGAGTCGCCCGTCAGGTGGCCGTGGGTGTCCGCGGCCGCGCTCGCGGACMTGAAGGTGCCCAGCTCGGTGCTGATGATCGGCAGCCGGCTGCCGATCCCCTCGACCAGGCGGGCGATGAGGGGCGCGGGTCGGAAGCCGCCGTTGAGGACGATCCCTGCGAGCGAGGGGAAGCCCTCGGCCTGGTGCGCGACCAGCAGGCCGAGCAGGACGTCCGAGCGGTCGCCCGGTGTGATGACGACCGCGCCGTCGGTCAGCCGGCTCAGCAGGTGCTCGAACGACATCGCGCCGACGAGCACGTCGAGGACCTCGCGCGACTGGAGCGACTCGTCGCCCGCGATCAGCGTGCCGTGCACAGCCTCGCTCAGCTGCCGGACGGTCGGGGCCGTGAGCAGCGGGTTCTCCGGGACCGCCCACGCCGGCAGGCCAGTCCCGGCCCGCAGCGCGTCCCGCACCCCGCTCACGGAGCCCGGGGCGCACCGGTTGGCGACGATCGCCACCACCTGCGCGTGGTTGGCCGTCATCTCCGTGACGACGACGTCGGCCACCTGCGCGACGACGGCGGGCTTCCGGTGCCCGCCGTTGATCACCAGCACCACCGGTGCGCCGAGGTTGGCCGCGATGCGGGCGTTGTACGCCAGCTCCGTCGGACCCGCCACGTCCGTGTAGTCGGTGCCGACGACCACGACGGCGTCGCAGCGACGCTCGACGTCGTGGTACCGCGACACGATCTGGGCGAGCGCCTGCTCCGGGTCGTCGAGCACCTGCTCGTACGTCACTCCCACGCACTCGTCGTACGTCAGGTCGACGCCGTCGTGCTGGAGCAGGAGCTCGAGGACGTAGTCGCGCACGTCGGTCGAGCGCGCGACGGGCCGGAACACCCCGACGCGCTGCACGGTGCGTGCGAGGAGGTCGACCAGCCCGAGCGCGAGCATGGACTTGCCGGAGTCCCCCTCGGGGGAGGTCACGTAGATGCTGCGGGCCACGTCGGGGTCTCCTGGGGCTGGTGGGACGGTGCCGAGGGGCGGGCGGTTTCCGCCCGCCCCACGGCGAAGGTCGTGCTACTCGTTGTCGCCGCCCGTCGAGATCGTGGCGGCCACCTGTCCTGCGTCGGCGGCGTCCTGCGCGTCGGGCCACACCCAGTCGCGGACCTCGGGCAGGTCGTCACCGTGCGCGCGGGTGTACTCGCGGGCGTGGAGCCGTGCGTCGACCATCTTCTGCCGCAGGTTGGCCTGGGCCGTGCGCAGGTGCGGCACGTTGTCGATGACGTCGATGACGAGGTGGAACCGGTCGAGGTCGTTGAGCATGACCATGTCGAACGGCGTCGTCGTCGTGCCCTCTTCCTTGTACCCGCGCACGTGGATGTTGGCGTGCCCGTGCCGGCGGTAGGTGAGGCGGTGGATGAGCCACGGGTACCCGTGGTAGGCGAAGATCACGGGCTTGTCCTCCGTGAAGAGCCCGTCGAACTGCGCGTCGGACAGGCCGTGCGGGTGCTCGCGCGCGTCCTGCAGGCGCATCAGGTCGACCACGTTGATCACGCGCACCTTGAGGTCCGGCAGCTCGCGTCGCAGGATGTCGGCCGCCGCCAGCACCTCGAGGGTGGGCACGTCGCCCGCGCACCCGAGGACGACGTCGGGCTTCTCGCCCGCCACCTCCGTGCCGGCCCAGTCCCAGATGCCCAGACCGCGCGTGCAGTGCGCGATCGCCTGGTCCATGGTCAGGAAGTTCGGCGCCGGCTGCTTGCCCGCCACCACCACGTTGACGTACTGCCGGCTGCGCAGGCAGTGGTCGTACGTGGACAGCAGCGTGTTCGCGTCCGGCGGCAGGTACACCCGGATGACGTCGGCCTTCTTGTTGACCACGTGGTCGATGAACCCCGGGTCCTGGTGGCTGAAGCCGTTGTGGTCCTGGCGCCAGACGTGGCTGGACAGCAGGTAGTTCAGGCTCGCGATGGGCCGGCGCCACGGGATGTCGTTGGTGACCTTCAGCCACTTGGCGTGCTGGTTGAACATCGAGTCGATGATGTGGATGAACGCCTCGTAGCAGTTGAACAGCCCGTGGCGGCCGGTCAGCAGGTAGCCCTCGAGCCAGCCCTGGCACTGGTGCTCGCTCAGCATCTCCAGCACGCGTCCGGCGCGCGCGAGGTGCTCGTCGACGTCGGCGCCGAAGAACTCGGCGTTCCACTGCTTGTCCGTCACCGCGAACACCGACTGGAGGCGGTTGGACGCCGTCTCGTCGGGCCCGAAGATCCGGAAGTTGTCGGGGTTGAGCCGGATGACGTCGGTGAGCCAGTCGCCCAGCACGCGGGGAGCCTCGCTGAGCGAGCCGGCCGGCACCGGCACGTCGACCGCGTACTTGCGGAAGTCGGGCAGGCGCAGGTCCTTGAGCAGCGCACCGCCGTTCGCGTTCGGGTTGTCGCTCATCCGCAGATGACCCGTGGGCGCCAGCTCCCGGATGTCGGCGTGCAGGCGGCCGCCCTCGTCGAACAGCTCGTTGACCCCGTACGACTCCAGCCACTGCCGCAGCACGTCCAGGTGCTCGGGGGTGTCCCGCGCGTTGGCCAGCGGCACCTGGTGGGCGCGCCACGATCCGGTCGTCTTCTTGCCGTCGATGTAGTCCGGCCCGGTCCAGCCCTTGGGCGTGCGGAACACGATCATCGGCCACTGCGGGCGCTGCTCGTTGCCGGCGTGCGCGCTGCGCTTGATCTCCGCGATCTCGTCGAGCACCTCGTCGAGCAGCGTGGCGAACCGCCGGTGGATGTCCTCGTGCGACTCGTCGTCGAAGCCCGCGACGAACATGTGCGGCTTGTGGCCGTAGCCCACCATGAGCGACTCGAGCTCGTGGTCGGGGATGCGCGCCAGCACCGTCGGGTTCGCGATCTTGTAGCCGTTGAGGTGCAGGATCGGCAGGACGACGCCGTCCTTCTCCGGGTTGACGAACTTGTTCGAGTGCCAGCTGGTGGCCAGCGGGCCCGTCTCGGCCTCGCCGTCGCCGACGACGGTGGCGACCAGCAGGTCCGGGTTGTCGAAGGCCGCGCCGTATGCGTGGCTCAGCGCGTAGCCGAGCTCGCCGCCCTCGTGGATCGAGCCCGGCGTCTCGGGGGCCACGTGGCTCGGGATGCCGCCCGGGAACGAGAACTGCCGGAACAGCCGGTGGATGCCCTCCGTGTCCTCGGTGATGTCCGAGTAGTACTCGGAGTACGTGCCGTCGAGGTACGCGCTGGCGACAAGGCCCGGACCGCCGTGACCGGGGCCGGTCACATAGATCGTCGACTGCTCGCGCTCCTTGATCGCGCGGTTGAGGTGCGCGTACAGGAAGTTCAGGCCAGGCGTGGTGCCCCAGTGGCCGAGCAGGCGGGGCTTCACGTGGTCGCGGGTCAGCGGCTCACGCAGCAGCGGGTTGTCCAGCAGGTAGATCTGGCCGACGGAGAGGTAGTTCGCCGCCCGCCACCACTGGTCGACTCGAGCCAGGGTCTGGGAGTCGATCGCCTCCCCGCTCCCGGTCTGCCACGTGCTGCTTGCCGACGTCGTCGTGGTCATGCGCGCTCCCCAGTTATCGCTCCGGCGGTGTCCGCCGGCCCGGTCTCAGCCTTGCCCAGGCCTTGCGACGAGCGGAGGACCTTGGTCCCGCCGTCGGCGCGCACGCCCTGTTGTCATACAACCGCACTCCGTCGTCGGGTGCAGCATTCTGTGGGAGAACGCACGCGGAACGGCAGATGGCGCTGCTCGGCTACGGGTGCGCAGGTCAGCGGGGCTGTGGGGGGCTCGGTGGCGGGTTCTGCCGGTTCCGGTCGCGTGCGCGCTGCGGGGTACCGTGAGGCGTGACCGAGCAGAGCCCCGCAGCCGTCGCGCGCGAGCGCGCCGCGGGGTCCGCGGCTCGCCCGCAGCCGACCGTACCCTCCGCTCCCGGCTCGAGCGCGCACACCCGCATCCCGGCCTCGGCACAGGCCCCTGCCCCCGAGCCGGGCGCACCTGCTCCGGCCTTGGCCTCGCCGGCCTGGGAGCAGGCGGCTCGACGCCCCCCGACGACCATGCTCCGGGCCGCGGTCCGGCCGCGCATGCTCCTGCTCCTCGTCCTGCTGCTCGCGGCCGCGGCACTGTGCGCGCGCCTGGGCGTGTGGCAGCTGGACCGCGCGCAGGTCCACGGCGCGGCCGCCGAGGAGAGGCGCACCGCCGAGCTCGTCGCCGCGCCGGCGGTCCCGCTCGCGGACACCCTGGCGCCGCAGACGACGTTCACCGGCGATCTCGTCGGCCGGAAGGTCTCCGTGACCGGCACCTACGACGCCGGCGGCCAGCTACTGGTGACGGGCCGCGCGCACGACGGCGAGACCGGCTTCCTCGTCCTCACGCCGCTGCGGACCGTCGACGGAGCCGTCCTGCCCGTGGTCCGCGGGTGGGTGGCGACACCCACCGATGCCGACCAGCCACCCGCCGGGAGCGTCGACGTCACGGGGTACCTGCAGGCGTCGGAGGAGGCCGCGGACGGGATCGCCGGCGGGCGCACCGACGGCATCAGCTCCGCCGAGCTGCTCAACGCGTGGGGCGGTCCGATCTACACCGGGTACCTGGTCGTCTCGTCGTCCGACCCCGCGCAGGCGTCGTCGGTGGTGCTCCTCGACCCGCCGACCAAACCCGGCTCCGGCCTCAACATCCAGAACCTCGCGTACGCCGCGCAGTGGTGGATCTTCGGCGCGTTCGCCGTGCTGCTGTGGCTGCGCCTGGTCCGCGACGAGGCCCGCGGCTCGGGAGCGGAGCCCGAGCCTCGCGGAGCCGCACCGGCCTGAGCCACCCCGCTCAGCCCAGCGGCGGGCGGCGGCGCAGCTCCTTGACCGCCCGGCGCTTCTGCTCGCCCTGCACCCGGCGCACCTGCGAGCCGCGGCTGGGCCGGGTGGCCCGGCGGGTCGGACCCGGAGGCGCGAGGGCGTCGTCGAGCAGGGCGTGCACGCGGGTCAGCGCGGCCTCGCGGTTGCGCAGCTGCGACCGGTACTCCTGCGCGCTCACGGTGAGCAGCTGACCGCGCAGCCGGCCCGACAGCCGCGCGAGCACACGGTCCTGCTGGGTCGGGCTGGTCCACGGGATCCGCGCGAGGTCGACCGTCAGCTCGACGCGGGAGTCGGTCGTGTTCACCGACTGACCGCCCGGGCCGCTGGAGCGCGAGAAGCGCCACGCGAGGGCGTCGTCGGGGACGACGACGCCCCCGCGTAGCGTGAGTGGACCGGTCATGTCAGTCGTGCTGCCAGGAGTGCCAGAGCGCGGCGTAGTCTCCGCCGGCCGCGACGAGCTCGTCGTGCGGGCCGATCTCCTTGATGCGGCCGGCGTCGACCACCGCCACCCGGTCCGCGTCGTGCGCGGTGTGCAGGCGGTGGGCGATCGCGACGACCGTCCGGCCCTGGAGCACCGCCGACAAGGACTTCTCGAGGTGTCGGGCCGCCCGCGGGTCCATCAGTGAGGTCGCCTCGTCGAGCACCAGCGTGTGCGGGTCGAGCAGCACCAGCCGGGCGAGCGCGATCTGCTGCGCCTGGGCAGGAGTCAGCGGGGCGCCGCCGGAACCGACCTCGGTGGCCAGCCCGTCGGGCAGCGCCTGCACCCACTCCCACGCGTCGACCGCCCGCAGCGCGCGCTCGAGGGCCGCCGGGTCGGCGTCCTCCTGCGCGAGCCGCAGGTTGTCCGCGACCGTGCCGACGAACACGTGGTGCTCCTGGGTCACCAGGGCGACGTGCCCGCGCAGGTGCTCCAGGGGCAGGTCGATCAGCGGCACGCCGCCGACCGTCACTGTGCCGCCGGTGGGCGGGTGGATGCCGGCCAGCATGCGGCCGAGCGTCGACTTGCCCGCGCCCGACGGGCCGACGACCGCCAGGCGCTCACCGGCCGCCAGGTCGAGGTCGATGCCGTGCAGCACGTTGTGGCCCTCGCGGTATGCGTACTCGAGGTCCCGGGCGGCGATGTCCTCGTCGACCGGCGTGCCCTCGCGGGACTGACGGTCCGGCTCCACCAGCTGTACCCCGACGATGCGGGCCAGCGACGTGGCCGCCACCTGGATCTCGTCGATCCAGAAGATCAGCTCCCACACCGGCCCGGTGACCTGGTAGGTGTACAGCACGATCGTGGTGACCGCGCCGACCGTGACCTGCCCCTGCGAGGCGAGGTATCCGCCCCAGAACAGGACGGCGGCCGGGGCGAGCACGAACGCGCCGTCGATGCCGGGGAACAGGATCGTGCGCAGGCGCAGCGTCGCCTTCTCGGCCGCGAACGCCTCGCGCAGGTCGTCGTCCACCCGGGCCATCCGGCGCCGGCCCAGCCGCAGGGCGTCGACCGTGCGCGCACCCTCGACCGACTCGGTGATGGTGCCGTTGAGCGTCGCGTACGCCGCCGACTCCCGCTGGTAGGCGGGCGTCGCGCGCTTGAGGTACCAGCGCACGAGGATCACGAGCGTCGGGACGCCGATGAACATCGCGATCGAGACCAGCGGCGACACGATCAGGCAGGCGACGATCGTCAGCGTGATGGTGACGACGGCGACGATCACGCGCGGGACGCCGAAGCGCACCGCGTGCTGCAGCTTGTTGACGTCGTTGGTGGTGCGCGCGACCAGGTCGCCGGTCCCGGCGCGCTCGACCGTGGACAGCGGCAGGGCGGTGACCTTCTCGATGAACTCCTCGCGCAGCTCGGCGAAGACCTCCTCGCCGAACACCATCGACGAGCGCTGCGCGAAGCGGATGATCACCGTCTGCGTGAGCACCGCCGCGGCGCCGATGGCGATGAGGGTGTTGACGTAGCCGACCGTCGTGCCGTCGTTGACGGCGTCGACCAGCATGCCGAGGATCCACGGGCCGGCCAGGCCGGCGGTCGCGGCCAGCGTGTGCAGGACCGCGATGACGGTCAGCGGCCGGCGGTGCTTGCGCATCAGGAGGGCGGTGTAGGCCCGCACGGTCGCCGAGTCGGCGATGGGGAGCTTCATGACTGTCCTCCGTTCGTGTCTCCGGCCGACTGGCCTGCCATCAGCTCTTCGAGGAGCCGCTCGTCGTCCGCCAGGTCCTCGACCGAGCGGTTCTCGAGCGACTCCTCGTCCATCTGTCGTCCGACCACCGCACGGTAGGCGCGGGCGACCTCGAGGTCGTCGGCTCCGTGCGCGAGCAGCTCGTCGTGCGTGCCGCGGGCGCGGATGACGCCGTCCTGCACGAACGCGACCTCGTCGACGTGGTCGAGCACGAGGGGGCTCGCGGTGACGATCAGCGTGGTGCGACCGCGCCGGACGTCCGCCAGCCGCGCCGCGATCCGCGCCTCGGTGTGGGCGTCGACCGCGCTGGTCGGCTCGACCAGCACGAGGATCTCGGGGTCGATCAGCAGCGCGCGGGCGAGCGCGACCCGCTGTCGCTGGCCGCCCGACAGCGACCGGCCCTTCTCGGGCAGCTCTCCGGCCAGGCCGTCGGGCACCGAGTCGAGCACGTCGTGCGCGTCTGCCGTCGCGATGACGCGCAGCAGGTCGTCCTGCGTCGCGCCGCCGCGGACGTCCAGCTCGTGCTCCAGCAGCCCGGAGAACAGGTGCGGCGTCGCCTCGGCGACGACGATCCGCTCGCGCACCGCGTCCTTGTCGAGCTCCGAGAGCAGCACACCTCCGAGCCGGACCGGGGTCTCCTTCTCGGCCTCGTCGTCGAACCGCCCGAGCCGCGTCGCGATGCGCGCGGACTCGTCGGGGTCCGCACTGACCAGGGCGACGACACGGCCCGGGTCGAGACGCAGCTCGCTGACCTCGTCCACGAGCGGGACGTGCGGGTCCGGCACGGTGGCGGTGCCGTCGGTCGCGCCCGTCGCCGGGACGACCCGCAGCACCTTGACCACCTTGGTCGCGCCGATGTGTGCGCGCGTCGCGGCCTGCAGCATCTGTGTGGCGTTCTGCACGGGCCACGACAGGAAGGCTGCGAAGCCGTACGTCGCGACGAGCTGCCCGGGCGTGATGGTGCCCGCGAGGGCCATGTGCGCGCCGAGGTAGATGAGGACGACGACGAACGTGCCGGGCAGGAGCACCTGCAGGGCGTCGAGCACCGACTGCGTCTTGGCCACCTCGACGCCGCGGCGTCGCGTCTCCTGCGACTGCTCGCGGTAGCGGCCCGTGAAGACGCCCTCGCCGCCGATGCCGCGCAGGATGCGCAGGCCCGAGACCGTGTCCGCGCCGAGCGTGGTCAGGCGACCGGAGGCCTCGCGCTGAGCCGCCTGCCGCCGGGACAGCGGCTTGACCAGCAGGCCGAGGATCGCGGCGACGGTGGGCAGGCCGAGGATGACCACGAGACCGAGCGGCACGGACACGCGGAGCATGAGGACCGCGACGACGCCGTAGGCGACGAGGCTGCCGAGGAAGTGAGCGGCCAGCGCGTAGACCTCACCGATGCGCAGCGCGTCGTTGGCGACGGCCGAGACGACCTCGCCCGTCGGCAGCTCCGAGGTGATTGCGTGGCCCGACCGCGAGACGGTCTTGCCGACCAGCTGGGACGACGTGAACGCCGCACGGAGCCAGTTCGCGATGTCGTACCGGTGGCCGATGGCGGACGTGATGGTGATGACGACGCCGAGCGCCAGCAACGTGCCGCACGCGCGCCACAGCTCCGGGCCGAAACCGCTGTCGAGGCCGTCGTCGATCGCGTGGCCGACGACGTACGGGGTGAGCGCCTGGCAGCCGAACATCACGACGCCGAGGCCGACCGCGGTCAGGAGGATCCCCCACTGCCGGCGGGCCAGCCACCAGAGCAGCGCCGTGGGCCCGCTCAGCGGCGGGGTACCGGGGTCGTCGAGGGGGAGGGAACGCACGAGGGGCAACGTTACGTGGGGGTACCGACACTCCTCGAACCGTTTTCCGCGGCCGTGCCAGGGCACGGACACCGGACGGACGACGTCCGTGCGCCGACTACCCTGAGGGCGTGACGCAGACGCCCGACCCGGCCGCCACCACCCATCGTCCCGTTCTCGTCGTCGACTTCGGCGCGCAGTACGCGCAGCTGATCGCGCGGCGCGTGCGCGAGGCCAACGTGTACTCCGAGATCGTGCCGCACACGGCATCCGTCGCGGACCTGCTGGCCAAGGACCCGGCCGCGATCATCCTCTCGGGCGGCCCGTCCTCGGTGTACGCGACCGGCGCCCCGTTCGTCGACCCGGCCCTGTTCGAGGCCGGTGTCCCGGTGCTCGGCATCTGCTACGGATTCCAGGCGATGGCCGCCGCGCTGGGCGGGACCGTCGCGCAGACCGGCCAGCGCGAGTACGGCGGGACGGCCGTCGAGGTCACGTCCGCCGGGACCGTGCTCGCGGGCAGCCCGTCGTCGCAGACGGTCTGGATGAGCCACGGCGACGCGGTGCACGCCGCGCCCGAGGGCTTCGAGGTCCTGGCGACGTCGTCGGGAAGCCCTGTCGCCGCCTTCGAGGACCGCGCCCGCCGCCTGTTCGGCGTGCAGTGGCATCCCGAGGTCAAGCACTCGCCCCTGGGCCAGAAGGCGCTCGAGAACTTCCTCTACGAGGGCGCCGGCCTGACGCCAGACTGGAACGCCGGGAACGTCGTCGCGGAGCAGGTCGAGAAGATCCGCGCGCAGGTGGGCACCTCCCGCGTCATCTGCGGGCTGTCCGGCGGCGTCGACTCGTCCGTCGCCGCGGCGCTCGTGCAGAAGGCCGTCGGGAGCCAGCTGACCTGTGTGTTCGTCGACCACGGGCTGCTGCGCTCCGGCGAGGCGGAGCAGGTGGAGAAGGACTTCGTCGCTGCCACCGGGGTGCAGCTCAAGGTGGTCGACGCGCGCGAGCGGTTCCTGCACGCCCTCGCGGGGCACACCGACCCGGAGACCAAGCGCAAGATCATCGGCCGCGAGTTCATCCGCGTGTTCGAGGATGCGGCCCGCGAGATCGTGGCCGGGAGCGACGAGGAGGTCGAGTTCCTCGTGCAGGGCACCCTCTACCCGGACGTCGTCGAGTCCGGCGGCGGCGAGGGTGCGGCGAACATCAAGTCGCACCACAACGTGGGCGGGCTTCCCGACGACCTCCAGTTCTCGCTGGTCGAGCCGCTGCGCACCCTGTTCAAGGACGAGGTCCGCGCGGTCGGCCTGGAGCTCGGCGTCCCCGAGGGCATCGTCTGGCGCCAGCCGTTCCCCGGACCCGGCCTGGGCATCCGGATCATCGGCGAGGTCACCGCCGAGCGCCTCGACATCCTGCGTGCGGCCGACGTGATCGCCCGCGAGGAGCTGACCCGCGCCGGCCTGGACCGCGACATCTGGCAGTGCCCCGTGGTGCTGCTGGCGGACGTGCGGTCGGTCGGCGTGCAGGGCGACGGGCGGACGTACGGCCACCCGGTCGTGCTGCGGCCGGTGTCGTCGGAGGACGCCATGACCGCCGACTGGACCCGCCTGCCGTACGACGTGCTGGCGACGATCTCGACCCGCATCACCAACGAGGTGCCCGAGGTCAACCGCGTGGTGCTCGACGTGACGAGCAAGCCGCCGGGCACCATCGAGTGGGAGTGAACCACCGACGCTGCTGACCGCTGTCGGACCTGCCCGCGCGATGGGGGAGAATCGTCCGGTGAGCGACACCACCCCGCAGACCGCCCCCGCGACCGCCTCCGGCCCGACGCCCGACCCGTGGGTCCGCAAGGCCGCCGGGGCGACGAAGCGGTACCGCGTGCTCGCGTGGATCACGGGCACGATGCTGTTGCTGCTCTGCCTCGAGCTCGTCCTCAAGTACGTGTTCCACGCCGGCGGCGTCGACGCGGCCGGCCACCCGAACCCGGTCATCGGCGCGTGGGTGGCGTACGCACACGGCTGGATCTACGTGGTCTACCTGGTCACGGTGTTCGACCTCTGGTCGAAGATGCGCTGGCGGCTCGGGCGTCTGGCGACGATGGCGGCGGCGGGCGTCGTCCCGGTCATGTCGTTCATCCTCGAGCGCAAGGTGCACGCGCAGGCGCTGGCGCGGATCGAGGCCGCGGACGCCGCACGCGGGTGACGCGTCCCTGATCATGAACACTCGTCCAGTTCGTGTGGTTAGGGTGTGCGCGTGCTGATCGTCCACGTGTCCGACTGCTACGCACCGCGCACCGGCGGGATCGAGTCGCAGGTCGGTGACCTCGCGGCCCGCCAGGTGGCCGCCGGTCACGAGGTGCACGTGCTCACGGCGACGCTCGGCGTCGGCGGGGAGCGCGGCGGCGTCGTCGACCTGGAGGACGGCGTCCACGTGCACCGGCTCGGCGCCCGGATCCCGTTCGACCTCCCCGTGAACCCCGTCGGCCCGCGGCTGTTCCGCGAGGCGTTCGACGCCCTGCGGCCCGACGTGGTCCATGTGCACGCCGGCGTGCTCTCGCCGTTCGCGTACGACGGCGCGCGCATCGCGCTCGACCACGGCCTTCCGACGGCCATCACGTGGCACTGCATGCTGGACGGCGTCGTCGGCCCCCTGCGGACCCTCGTCAGACGCACCCGCTGGCACCGCGCCCCGGCGGCCCTCAGCGCCGTCAGTCATGCCGCCGCCGCGCGCGTGCACGAGGCGTTCGACACCGAGGTGACGGTGATGCCCAACGGGCTCGACCTCGACGTCTGGGCGCCCAAGAGCTTCTCCGAGGGTCGCGGGCGGCCCGGCGAGCACGGACCGCTGCGGCTGGTCTCGACCATGCGCCTGGCCCCCCGCAAGCGCGCCGTCCCGCTGGTCGAACTCGTCGGCAAGGCCGCACGCCGGCTCCCGCCCGACCGCCTGCGGCTCGCGATCATCGGCGCGGGGCCTGCGCAGGGCCGTGTGGCCTCCGCCGTGGCGGGGCAGGGCCTGCAGCACGTGGTCGAGCTGCGCGGCAGGCTGACCCGTCCGCAGGTCCGGGCGGCCTACGCCGACGCCGACGTGTTCCTCGCCCCGGCCGAGCTCGAGGCGTTCGGGATCGCCGCCCTCGAGGCCCGCACGGCCGGGCTCGCCATCGTGGCCCGGCGGGGCACGGGCATCGCCGAGTTCGTCCAGGACGGTGTCGACGGGCTGCTCGTCGCCGACGACGCCGAGATGACCGAGGCAGTCGTGCAGCTCGCCCGCGACGGGCGGCTGCTGGAGGGCATGCTCACCCACAATCGCGCGGTCAGGCCCGCCTTCGGGTGGGACGACGTGCTCGGCTCCGCGGAGTCGGAGTACGCCCGGGCTCGCGCACTCGTCTGACCTTCGCCGATTCGCCCGGTTTCTCCCCTAGAGTCGTCGTGTTGGGCGATTAAGTCATGGGCCGCCAGGCCCAGCGGGTCCACGGTGTGGGGCCCGTCCTGCTGGGGGTTCGGAGAGGGAGACATGGCGACAACAACGGGCAGTCCGAAGACGGTTCGCGTCCTCGGGCTGATCACGATCATCTTCGGGATCATCTTCATCATCGCGGGCGGCATCACGTGGGGGGCCGTCTCCAGCAACCTGGCAGCCGAGAAGATCACGGTCTCCGACGACGCACAGGCCTTCGGCGGTCAGCTGGTCGACACGCCGTGGGAGGCCTGGTTCCAGGCGGACATCATCAACACCCACGCGCTGGAGGCGTCGGGCGGCAAGACGTACGCCGAGCTGCCTCAGGACGACCCGAAGCGACAGACCGTCATGACGGCCTCGTTCCTGCGTGCCTCGCTGTTCACGTCCGTCGTGGCGTTCGGCGTGGCGCTCCTGGTGGTCGGCATCGGAGTCGTGTTCATCCTCATCGGGTGGGCGTTGCGGCGGGCTGCCGCCCTCGCGGGAGTCGTGACGGACCAGACCGGCACGACGACGGCCTATCCGGACCCGATCCCCACGGCCCGTCCGACGGCCCCGCCGGCGGCGACGACCACGTCGACGCCGCTGCCGCCTCCCTCGGGCCCCACGGCCTGAGCACAGACGACGTCCGAGGATCCGAGCGTCATGGCGCTCGTCTCCTCGGACGTCGTGCTGCGTCCCGCGTGAGTGGCCGGTCAGCGACGCGCGCTGCGGGCGCCGCTGAGGATGGAGCCGACCAGCAGGACGGTGCCGGCGACCGCGAGCAGCACGATCATCGCCAGCTGCAGGTCGATGGCCACGCCGGCGGCCCAGGCCAGGAGCCCCACGCCGATAGCGGCGATGACGAGGCCCCAGACGACCGTCCCGACCCGGAGCCGTCGGCGGGGCGGGTCGACCGGTGTCGGGTCGACGGGCGTGGCCACGGGCTCGATGCGGTCCGACACCGGGTAGGGCGCGCTCACCGGCTGCGCGTAGGCCGAGGTCGGCAACGGGGTCGTCGGCTCCGGGCGACCGGTCGGCGCATACAGCGCGCCGATGGGTGACGGGTAGGGCGTCGCGGCTGTCGAGGGCGGGACGGACCCGTCGGCTGAGGTCGTCACCGGCTCGTCGGCAGGACCCGCCGAGCCATCGTCCGTCGCCGGCAGCGCTCGCGTCTCGAGGGGGAGCGCCGAGAGGCCTGTGTCGTCGCCGACCGACTGTCCTTCTTCGACAGCGACCGCGGCTACCTCCTCGGCAGCGGGTGCGAGCCGGATGGCGACCGTATCCTCGGCGAGTGCCGCGGTGGTGTCGTCGACCGGGATGACGGCGGTGTCGTCGGGTGCCGCGGTCGTGTCGCTGACCGGGATGACGGCGGTGTCGTCGGGTGCCGCGGTCGTGTCGCTGACCGGGATGACGGCGGTGTCGTCGGGTGCCGCGGTCGTGTCGTCGACCGGGATGACGGCCGTGTCGTCGACGGGTGCCGGGGTGGCATGGTCGACTGGGGCGGCGACGGTGTCGTCGGTGCTCGCGGGGACGGGCAGCGGGGCCGCCTCGTCGGAAGCCGCGCTCGGGGTCTTCTCGGTGGACATCAGTTCTCCTCGGTGATCGTGACGTCGCCCGCGCCGATCTGGACCTGCAGGGCGAGCTGCGGGCCGTCGTCGTCGATCGCGCCGGACGTGAAGGTGCGGGGGTTGAGGCCGACGCCGTCGACGCTCTTCTGCTCCCCGTCGATGTCCCAGCGGACGGTGCCGGCACCGGCGTCGACGTCGGCCGAGACGCTCGCGTCGGACGGCACGATGACGGTGAGCCCGCCGGCCGCGAGCGAGATCGGGACCTCGAGCGTGTCGGAGGTCATCGGGACCTCGGACAGGTCGATCGTCACGTCGCCGAAGCCCAAGGAGTAGCCGTCGGCGGCGTCGGCGCGGGAGGTCACGACGACCGCACCGCTCGCGGCGAAGTCGTGCTGGCCCTCGTCCGTCCAGATCCAGTGGTTGTTCTGCAGGGCGCCGAGGGGCACGGCCACGAGGATGCCCACGACCGCGAGACCGCCGAGGCCGCCGCTGGTCCGGCCGCGCAGGCCGGAGACGATGATGCCGAGGCCGCAGAGCACGATGCCGATGCCGAGCGCCGTGAGCCCGACCGGGCCGGTGAAGTCGCCGGTGCGCTCGGCGACCAGCAGGACCGCGAGGCTGAGCAGGCTCAGCGCGACGACCACGCCGACCGTGCCGACGCCGGCACCCGGGGTGCGGGGGCGCGGAGGGCGCGGGGGCTGCTGGTGCTTGGTGGTGCGGACCGGCGGAACCGGGGGAGGGGGCGTGGCCGACGACGCCCATGCCTGGGCCGGCGGCGCGCCGTAGGGCGGGACCGGCGCGGCGGGTGCGGGGGCGGACGCGGGGTAGGTGRCGGTCGACGCGGCCGCTGGGTAGGACGCGGCCGGGGCCGACGGCGGGTACGTGGCTGCGGGAGCCGGCGGCACGGAGGGGGCATACGCCACAGGTGGGCGAGGCCGCGACGGCTGCTGGTTGGCGACGACGGCGATCAGCGTGATGATCCCGCCGACGAACGCGAGCCAGAGCAGCGCCTGGACCCAGCCGGGAGGCCCCCAGAAGAAGAACCAGTTGTCGCCGCGGCCGAAGCCGACGATGACGAACGCCAGGGCGCCCAGCAGGGCGATGTCGAAGCGGCCGAGGATCATCTCCTCGACGTGGATCCGGCCGTCGCGACGCTCGGGGAGCAGGGCCCAGGCGGCGCCGTACGCGACCAGGCCGAGTCCGCCGAGCAGCAGTGAGGCGACGAAGATGCCGCGCACCAGCAGGGGGTCGATGCCGAACCGGTCGCCGATGCCCGCGCTGACGCCGCCGATCCAGCGGTCGTCGGCACGTGTGATGCCCAGCCGACGGATGCCGGCGAAGAAGCTGTTCGACGGGTAGGCCGCGCCCTGCGGCGGGGCCGCGGGTTGCGGGGCCGGCTCCGGGCCGGCAGGGGTGGTCGTGTCCATGCCTCGATCCTGGTCGGTCGGCGGAGCGGGCGGCATCGGGTGGACCCCTGAGCCCACCCTGAACCTGACTCGGCGCGCCCCTGAACGAACCCCGGACGGCACCCCGGGAGGCCTCGGCGCGTGTGACGATCGGACCGTGACCTCCACCGAACCCCTGCTCGCCCGCCGACGGCTGCCGTTGCGCCGTCCCGCGCGCGGGCGTTGGTTCGGCGGCGTGGCGCTCGGGCTCGCGGCCCACCTCGATCTGCCGGTCGGCCTCGTGCGGCTCGCCTTCGTCGTGCTCACCCCGATCGCGGGCATCGGCCCCCTGCTGTACGTCTTCTGGTGGCTGGCGGTGCCGGCCGGGGACCCGGCGGCGGCCGCCCAGGAGGTACGGCCGAGCACGCTGACCCGGCTGGCTCGTCGGCAGGCGGTCATCGAGCCCGGCCGGCGCATCCCCGTGACCGACATCGCCATCGGCGCGGTGCTCGTGATCGCCGCAGTCCTGCTCATCGCGGTCCGCTCCGGCGCCGACGTCCAGGCCGACTGGATCCTGCCCGCACTGATCGTGCTCGCGGGCCTGTGGCTGGCGTGGAGCCAGCTGGACCCCGCGCAGCGGGGACGCCTGCGGGACCGGGCCGGCGGCAAGACGCCCGTGAGCGTGCTGCGGGTGGCCGGCGGCATCCTGCTCGCGGGCGTCGGCGTGCTGCTGTTCGTCGGCCTGGCCTCGGGCGGGGGCGTCGACACCGCGACCCTCGCGCAGTCGATCGTCGCGGCCCTCATCATGCTCGGCGGCGTCGCGCTCGTGCTCACCCCGTGGTGGCTGCGGCTGGTCCGGGAGCTTGGTGACGAGCGCGCCGCGCGCGCCCGGGAGTCGGAGCGTGCCGACATCGCCGCCCACCTGCACGACTCGGTGCTGCAGACGCTGGCGCTCATCCGGTCCCGGTCCGACGACTCCGCCGAGGTGGCCCGCATGGCCCGCGCGCAGGAGCGCGAGCTGCGTGAGTGGCTCTACGACGACCGCCCGGCGCCGGGCACGTCGGTGGCGGCTGCGCTGCGGGGGATCGTCGCGGAGGTCGAGGACTCGCGTTCCGGGCCGTCGGGCGACCCGGTGGCCGTCGAGTCCGTGGTCGTCGGCGACCGCGTGCCCGACGCAGACTCGGAGGCGCTGCTGCAGGCCACGCGCGAGGCGCTGGTGAACGCGGTGGTGCATGGCCGGCCGCCGGTGTCGCTGTACCTCGAGGTCGGGGAGTCCGAGGTCGAGGTGTTCGTGCGAGACCATGGCGACGGGTTCGACCTCGACGAGGTGGGCACCGACCGGTTCGGGGTGCGCGAGTCGATCATCGGGCGGGTGCGGCGTCGCGGAGGCGCCGCGACCGTCACCAGCAGCCCCGAGCGCGGGACCGAGGTGCACCTCGTCGTGCCCATCCGCACGGCGGACGAACAAGGAGTCCAGTCATGAGCGAGACGGTCGACGTGGTGCTGGTCGACGACCACCACATGTTCCGCACGGGTGTGAAGGCGTCGCTCGACGCGGGCGTGCGCGTCATCGGGGAGGCCGACACCGTCGACGACGCGATCCGGCTCGTGCGCGAGCTCAAGCCACCGGTGGTGCTCCTCGACGTGCACCTGCCCGGCGGCGACGGTGGCGGCGGCGCCGAGGTCATCAAGGCCTGCACCGACCTGCTGGGCGAGACGCGGTTCCTCGCGCTGTCGGTCTCCGACGCGTCCGAGGACGTCGTGGCCGTCATCCGCGCGGGCGCGCGCGGCTACGTCACCAAGGCGATCGACGGGACCGATCTTTCCGACGCCGTCCGCCGCGTGGCCGGCGGCGACGCCGTGTTCTCGCCGCGGCTGGCGGGGTTCGTGCTCGACGCGTTCGGCGCGGCCGCGGGGGACGTCGCGATCGGCGACGACGAGCTGGACCGGCTCTCCGCCCGCGAGCGCGAGGTCATGCGGCTCATCGCGCGCGGGTACTCCTACCGCGAGGTGGCCTCCGAGCTGTTCATCTCGATCAAGACCGTCGAGACCCACGTCTCGGCGGTGCTGCGCAAGCTTCAGCTGTCGAGCCGGCACGAGCTCACGCGCTGGGCGGCGGCCCGGCGGCTGCTGTAGCGCGGGCCGCGGGCCCCCGTCTCTAGGCTGCGACGCATGGACCTGCGCGTCGCCGCCTACGCCGTCATCGTCGACTCCGGACGGGTGCTGCTGCCGCACTGGCAGGAGAACGGGCACTCCGGGTGGACCCTGCCGGGCGGAGGCATCGACCCGGGTGAGGACCCCGCCGACGCGGCCGTGCGCGAGGTGCGTGAGGAGACCGGATACGACGTCGTGCTCGACGGGCTGCTCGGCGTCGACTCGCTCGTCGTGCCTGCGGCCCGGCGGCACGTGCCGTCCACGGTCGACTGGCACGCGCTGCGGATCGTCTACCGCGCGCACGTCGTCGGCGGAGAGCTGCGAGACGAGGTCGACGGCAGCACCGACACCGCCGCCTGGTTCTCGCTCGACGAGGTCGCGGGGCTCGACCGGGTCGAGCTCGTCGACACGGCGCTCCGGATGGCCGGGTACTAGAGGGTCCCGCGCCGGGCGCCTGCGCGTCGGTGACCCGTTGACCCTGACGGCCGAGGCGCGCACAGTCGTCGGCAGCTGCTCGGCTCCGCCGTCCCGGCCCGCGACATCCCGCTCTACGTCGACCGGCGGCGAGCTCCGCCAGCTGATCGTTCCCGACGAAAGGACGCCCCCGTGAACAGAACTGCCCTCGTGACCGGCGCCGCCCGCGGCATCGGCGCCGCGACCGCGCTGCGGCTGGCTGCCGACGGATTCCGCGTGGCCGTGCTCGACCTGCGCGAGCAGGACTGCGAGGCGACCGTGGGCGCCATCCGCGCGGCCGGCGGCGACGCGATGGCGCTCGGGGCGGACGTCGGCGACGCCGATGCCGCCGCGATGGCCGTCGCACGCGTCGTCGACGAGCTCGGCGCACCCACCGTCCTGGTCAACAACGCGGGGATCCTGCGCGACAACCTGCTGTTCAAGATGACGGAGGACGACTGGGACTCGGTGGTCTCCGTGCACCTGCGCGGCGCGTTCCTCATGAGCCGCGAGGTGCAGAAGCACCAGGTCGCCGCGGGCTGGGGGCGGATCGTCAACCTGTCGAGCACCTCGGCGCTGGGCAACCGCGGGCAGGCGAACTACGCGGCCGCCAAGGCCGGGCTGCAGGGGTTCACCAAGACGCTGGCCATCGAGCTGGGCCGGTACGGGATCACGACCAACGCCGTGGCGCCGGGGTTCATCGCGACCGACATGATCCGGCAGACCGCCGAGCGCATGCACATCACCTACGAGCAGTTCATCGAGGTCGTCTCCAAGGAGATCCCGGTCGGGCGGGTCGGCCAGCCGGAGGACATCGCGAACGCCGTCTCGTTCTTCTGCTCCGAGGCCGCGAGCTTCGTCAACGGGCAGGTGCTCTACGTGGCGGGTGGGCCCAAGGCGTGATCGCGGTCGCGACGCCGGGCGGGCTGGCCGATGTCGTCGGGCAGTCCGTCACGGCCGACGAGTGGTTCGTCGTCGACCAGGCGCGCATCGACCTTTTCGCCGACGCCACGGACGACCACCAGTGGATCCACGTCGACCCCTTCCGTGCAGCGGACGGTCCGTTCGGGGCGACCGTCGCGCACGGGTACCTCACGCTCGCGCTCGCCCCGGCGCTGACCGCCGGGCTGTTCGAGATCGGCGGGACGGGGCTGGTGGTGAACTACGGCCTGGATCGGGTCCGGTTCCTGCAGCCGGTCACCGCCGGGTCGCGCATCCGGGCAGCGATGACACTCCGGACGGCCGAGCCGACGTCGCAGGGCGTCCGGGCGGGCTTCACCATCACGATCGAGATCGAGGGCGCCACCAAGCCGGCCCTGATCGCGGAGACGGTGGTCCTCTACGTCGCCGCCGCCTGACGCGTCGGACGCTGCGTGGTCGGCCGTCAGACGAACGCCGCGATGCCGGTGATGGCGCGCCCCACGATGAGGTTGTTCATGTCCCTGGTGCCCTCGAACGAGTACACGGCCTCGGCGTCGGCCATGTAGCGCGCGACGCCGTGGTCGAGCTGGATCCCGTTGCCGCCGAGCGTCTCCCGGCACAGGGCGACGGTCTCCCGCATCGCGGTCGTCGTGTACGCCTTGGCCAGCGCGGAGTGCTCGTCGCCCTGGCGGTCCTGGTCGCCCAGCTGGGACGCCCGGACGCACAGCGCGATGCTCGCGGTGACGTTGCCCAGGCAGCGGGCGAGCCGGTCCTGCACCAGCTGGAACGAGGCGATCGGCTTGCCGAACTGCTCGCGGGCGAGCGCGTACTTCACGGTGGCCTCGTAGGCACCGATGGCCACGCCGACCGCGTGCCACGCGACCTCGGCTCGGGTCAGCCGGAGCACGGTCGCGACGTCACGGAACGAGTGGATGTTCGCCAGCCGGTCCGCCTCGGAGACCTCGACCCCGTCGAGCAGGATGTCGGCGTTCTGCACCGACCGCAGCGCCTGCTTGCGCTCGATCTTGGTGGCGGTGAAGCCGGGGGTACCGCGGCGGACGATGAAGCCCTTGACCTGGTCGTCGGCGGTGTCACGCGCCCAGATGACGGTGAGGTCCGCGAAGGTCGCGTTGCCGATCCAGCGCTTGGCGCCGTTGAGCACCCAGGTGTCGCCGGTGCGGTGCGCGGTCGTGCGGAGCCCGCGCGCGGTGTCGGAGCCGGACAATGGCTCGGTGAGGCCGAAGGCACCCACCAGCTCGCCGCGGCTCATCGGCGGGAGCAGCTGGGCACGCTGCTCGAGCGACCCGCCGACGCCGATCGCGCCCATGGTCAGGCCGTTCTGCACCCCGATGAACGTCGAGAAGCCGGCGTCGACGCGCGACAGCTCGAGCGCGACCCAGCCTCGGTAGACCGCGCTGTTCTCGAACCGGACCGTCTCCGGCCACATCGGCCCGAGCAGGCCGAGCTCGCCGACCCGGGGGATGAGGTGCACCGGGAACTCCGCGCGCTCCCAGCAGTCGTCGGCGATCGGCCGGACCTCGGTCTCCAGGAACTCCCGGATGGCCATGACGTGCTCGTTCTCGACCGGCGTGAGGACGTCCTGGAACGAGTAGAAGTCGCTGGTCAGCAGCGCGCGGGACAGGTCGGTCTGGGGCGCGTCAGTCATGCGAGGTGCTCCGCTCGTCGATCGGCTCCGATCACCTTCCGAGTCTGCATCATTCTCCCAGATGTTGCATGCCCCTCGACCGTGAGGAGTAGGTTGCCGCCATGTCGAACCTCGGCGTGGCTGCGGACCGCTCGGTCGGGCTCGGTCACGTCGGCACGCTCGTCGCGCCGTCCTGGCTCTCGCAACGGCTCGAGGACGGCGAGCACGCGGAGGCCGTGCGGGCGTTCCGGGCGGCCCGCGAGACGTTCATCGAGGGTGCGCGGATCGACATGGGCAGGCTCGCGACGAAGCTCGGCGTCGACCGGACCTCGCTGTTCCGCTGGGTGGGCAACCGCGACGCGTTGCTGTCGGAGGTCCTGTGGTCGCTGGCCGTCCCGACGCTCGAGCAGGCCGAGTCCGCGACGCAGGGCGCGACGGGCTCCCCGCGGGTCGCGGAGTTCCTCACGCACGTCGTCCGCGACCTCAACACGGCGCCGTACTTCCGTGGCTTCCTGCAGCGCGAGCCGGCGCGCGCGCTGCGGCTGCTCACGACGAAGGAGAGCGAGATCCAGCGGCGCTACGTCGCGGTGGTCGAGACCCTGGTCCGGGAGGAGCTGGGGGAGCAGCCGTTCGGCCGCCCGGTCAGCGCCCACGACCTCGCCTACCTGCTGGTCCGCATCTCGGAGTCGTTCACCTACGCCGACCTCATCAACGGCGACCGGCCCAGCGCGGATCGCGCACGGGCAGCCTTCGAGCTGGTGCTGCGCCCGTGACCAACCCGCACCGGGCCGCGTTCCCCACGTGCTGGAACGACAACGACGTCGACGGCCACCTCAACAACACAGGTCTGCGACGACGACGCTCGCTCCCGCGGCGTGCAGGGCGTGCGAGAACGCGGCCCCTAGCCCGCCCGCGGCTCCGCTGACGATCGCGACCTAACCCTCGAGCCTGGTGTCCGTGCGACTCCCCTCAGGCGAACCTGATGATCTCGGCCGGCTCGCGGTGCCGGACCACGTGCCAGGCGCCCACCGCGTCAGGCCCTGATGGCGACGAGGAACAGGTCGGTGAGCTGCTCCGCGAGGACCGTCTTGTCCTCGGCGCCGTCCGGCGAGTACCAGGTCGACAGGTAGTGGACGTCCGCGAAGAAGTGCGCCACGAGCACGGCGTGCGGGATGTCGGTCCGGTACAGCCCCTCCTCCTGGCCGCGCTCGATGAGGCCCGCGAATACGTCGTGGTACTGGCGGCGGCGGCGCGTGACCTCCTTCTGGCGCGGCTCCGAGAGCATGTGCGCGCTGCGGAAGAACACGGCCCCCTCGGGCAGGAAGTCGATCGAGGTCTCGATGACGTCGACGCACACGTCGTGCAGCGTCTGGGCCGTCGGGGCGCCGCGGGCGATGATGTTGTCGAGGTGCTCGGCCTGCAGCGACAGCATCCGCTCATAGACCGAGAAGAGCAGGTCGTCCTTCGACTCGAAGTAGTGGTACATCGCGCCCTTGGTCACGCCGGCGGCCTCGACGATCTGCTGCACCGACGTGTTCCCGTACCCCTGGGCGGCGAACAGCTCGATCGCCGCCCCCGTGATGTCGTCGACGACGCTGGAGGTGGCCATCTGTCTCGGCTCCTTCTGCTGGCCGACGGCGACGGCACTCGCGCCGCCGTCGACGGTGAGGGGATGGCCGGTGATCCAGGGCGACCCTGCCCTCGACCTGCGCACCCGCGCCTTCGCTGATACCGACCGTTCGGTATGTGCCGAGGGTAGCGCGCGAGCCGTGCAATTTATCTGACTGATCGTCAGATAGTCTCGGCTCATGGATCTCGTCTACCAGCTGCTCATCGTCCTTCACCTCGTCGGCTGGGCCATCGTGCTCGGCGGCACCCTGGTCAACCTGCGGACCCCCAAGATCGCGACCGGCGTCCTGCACGGCATCCTCACGGCGCTCGTGACCGGGATCCTGCTCGCCGGTATCGCGTCGGCGGGGCTCGCCGGCCACGACCCCGACCCGGCGAAGCTGGCCGTCAAGCTGGTCGTCGCGCTCGTCGTCACCGCGCTGGTGATCCTGGGTGTGCGCAAGCCCGCCCGGGTGACCACCGGGTACCTGGGTGCGATCGCCGGGCTCACCGTCGTCAACGTCGCGGTCGCCGTCATCTGGCACTAGGGCAGTACTGTCCAGCGGGTGAACTCCGTCGGAGACCTCCTGGTCGGGCTCGTCGTGCTGGCCGGGCTGGTCGGCGTCGTGGTGCAGGTGCTGCCGGGCGGGTTCCTCGTCGCCGGCGCCGTCACGGTGTGGGGCGTGGTCACCGGTGGGGTCGCCGGCTGGACGGTCGTCGCGATCGCCGTCGTGCTCGTCGTGCTGGCGACCATCGGCAAGTACCTGTTGGCGGGCCGGCACCTCAAGCGTGCGGGCGTGCCGTCCTCGACGCTGGTCTGGGGCGGGGTCGCGGGCGTCGTCGGCTTCTTCGCGATCCCCGTGGTCGGCCTGTTCGTGGGGTTCGTGCTCGGCATCTATCTGGCCGAGCTGTTCCGCGTCCGCGAGGCCCGGCCGGCCTGGCGGGCCACCGTCGCGGCGCTGCAGGCGACAGGGCTGACCATCCTCGTGGAGCTCGCCGCGGCACTCGTCACCACGGCTGCGTGGCTCGCGGCGCTGGCCGCGACCTGACCCCGCGCGTCCACAGCGCCGGGACGGTGATGTCGGCGCCGGCGCCTATCCTGGAGGGGCCATGACGTCGCTCTTCGAGAACCTCTCCCTGCCCCTGCCCGGCGTCCCCGCGGGCGGTCCCGACGACGCCGGATCCTCCGAGCGCCGCGCGCGCAGCCAGGCCGAGGCGGACGCCCTGGTCGTCGGGCTGAACCCCCAGCAGCGCGAGGCCGTGCTGCACCAGGGCGGCCCCCTGCTCATCGTCGCCGGTGCCGGCTCGGGCAAGACCCGGGTCCTCACGCACCGCATCGCGTACCTGCTGGCCACGGGCCGGGCCCGGGCGGGCGAGGTCATCGCGATCACGTTCACCAACAAGGCCGCCGCCGAGATGCGCGAGCGCGTCGAGCACTTGGTCGGCCCGGCCGCGGGGCGCATGTGGGTGTCCACGTTCCACTCCGCGTGCGTGCGGATCCTGCGGCGCGAGGCAGCGACCCTCGGCCTGCGGTCCAGCTTCTCCATCTACGACTCTGCGGACTCCCAGCGCCTGCTCACCCTGGTCGCGCGCGAGCTCGACCTGGACTCCAAGCGCTACCCCGCCAAGGCCCTGGCGTCCAAGATCTCGTCGCTCAAGGACGAGCTGGTGGATCCGGAGACGTTCGCGGCGACGTCGGGCGGCGGGGCGGCCAACGACTTCGACACCGTGCTGGCGCAGGTCTACACGCGCTACCAGGCGAGGCTCAAGCAGGCGCACGCCCTCGACTTCGACGACCTGATCATGACCACGGTCCACCTGCTGCAGGGGTTCCCCGCGGTGGCCGAGCACTACCGCCGCCGGTTCCGCCACGTGCTGGTCGACGAGTACCAGGACACCAACCACGCGCAGTACGTGCTGGTACGCGAGCTCGTCGGGTCGTCCCGGGGGATCGTCGACGACTCCACGGACATGGAGCTGCCGCGCGGCGAGCTCACGGTCGTCGGTGACGCCGACCAGTCCATCTACGCGTTCCGCGGCGCCTCCATCCGGAACATCCTCGAGTTCGAGGTCGACTACCCGGACGCGCGGACCATCCTCCTGGAGCAGAACTACCGCTCCACGCAGAACATCCTGTCGGCCGCGAACGCCGTGATCAGCCGCAACCCCGGGCGGGAGGGCAAGCGACTCTGGACCGACTCCGGCGCCGGCGCCCAGATCGTGGCGTACGTCGCGGACACCGAGCACGAGGAGGCCCGGTTCGTCGCGGAGGAGATCGACAGGCTCGGCGACGCCGAGAGCGTGCGGCCCGGCGACGTCGCCATCTTCTACCGGGCGAACGCGCAGTCCCGGGCGCTGGAGGAGGTGCTGATCCGCGTCGGGCTGCCGTACAAGGTGGTCGGCGGCACCCGGTTCTACGAGCGCAAGGAGATCAAGGACGCGGTCGCGTACCTGCGCGCGATCGCCAACCCGGACGACGACGTCAACCTGCGCCGCATCCTCAACGTGCCCAAGCGCGGGCTGGGCGACCGCTCCGAGGCGATGGTCGCCGGGTTCGCGGAGCGCGAGCGCATCTCGTTCGGCGCCGCGCTCGAGCTGCTCGACGAGGTGCCGGGCCTGGGCACCCGCGCGATCACCGGCCTGTCCGCGTTCGCCGCGATGATGACCGACCTGCGCGTCCTGGCCGGCTCCGGCGCGGGCCCGGCCGAGGTGCTCGGAGCCGTACTCGACCGCTCCGGCTACCTGGCGGAGCTGCGTGCGAGCGAGGACCCGCAGGACGCCTCCCGCGTGGAGAACCTGGCGGAGCTCCACGCGGTGGCCTCCGAGTTCGAGCAGAGCGACCCCGAGGGCGACCTGGCCGACTTCCTCGAGCGCGTCTCGCTGGTGGCCGACTCGGACCAGATCCCGGACGACGACGGCGGGGACGAGGGCGGCGAGGCGCGGCCCGACCAGGGCGTCGTCACGCTCATGACGCTGCACACGGCCAAGGGGCTCGAGTTCCCGGTCGTGTTCCTCACCGGCATGGAGGACGGCACGTTCCCGCACCTGCGGTCGCTGTCCGACTCGCAGCAGCTGGAGGAGGAGCGCCGGCTCGCCTACGTCGGCCTGACCCGGGCGCGCGAGCGGCTGTACATCTCGCGCGCGGCGGTCCGGACCGCGTGGGGGGTGCCCAACGAGTTCCCCGCCAGCCGGTTCCTCGACGACCTCCCGGACGAGCTCATCGACTGGCGGCGGCGCGAGTCGTCCACCCAGCAGCTCCGCAGCAGCTACGGCTCGGGATACGGGTCGGGCTACGGGTCGTCGGGCGGCGGTGGTGGGTATCGCTCCGCACCGCGCGTGGAGACCCGCAAGGCGCTCCCGTCGACCGGCGCCACGTTCGGGTCGGCCACGCCGCGGCCCGACTCCGCGATCCCGCAGCTTGCGATAGGCGACCGGGTCACGCACGACTCGTACGGCCTCGGCACCGTGATCGCGCTCGAAGGGGCCGGCCCGAACGCCGTGGCGAAGGTGGACTTCGGCACCGACGGCACCAAGCGGCTGCTGCTCCGGTTCTCGCCGGTCACCAAGCTCTGAGCGGTCCCGCTCGGGATACTCGCCGAGCTGAGGGTCGGACACCGACCCGGCAGGCTCCGGATCTGTGTCGCCCTGACGGCGAACGCCGGATCGGTGTGGGCCCACGCACGGGCCTGCAGCACCCGGGCCAACGAGAGCCCGGCGGCCACGCTCAGCCGACCGGCACGTCGGCCCACGCCGCGTCGATCGACGTGCAGACGTCGTCCGAGGACACGCCGAGCGCGTCCAGCACGCGGTGCGCGGACGAGTGGTCGAGGCGGACGATCGCGAGCAGCAGGTGACCCGAGTCGATCCTGCGGTGCTTGTACCGGATCGCCTCGCGCAGCGAGAGCTCGAGCAGCTTCTTGGCCTCCGCGTCGAACGGCCGGTGCCCGGACTTGCCGACGGGCGCGGCGGTGACCGCGTCCAGCGCGCCGGGGCCGAACGTCGCCTCGACCTGCGCGCGGACCGCGTCGAGGTCGATACCGACGCCGGCCAGGGCATCGGCGTCGATCGCGTGCCCGGGCAGCGCGCGAACGCCGGCGAGCACCGCGCGATGGTCGACGCCGAGGCTGCTCAGCGCCCGGGCGGCGATGGCGTCCGGCTCCCGGATCGCGCCGAGCAGCACGTGCTCGGTCCCGATCCGCTCGGCACCGAGCGCGCGCGCCTCTTCCTGTGCCTGCACGACCGCCTCGCGGGCGTCCTTCGTGAATCTCTCGAACATCAGCCGAACCTCTTCCCGTACTTCTTGTGGACCGCCTGCCGTGAGACGCCCAGGGCGGCGGCGACCTGCTGCCAGGACCACCCCAACCCCCGGGCGCGCTCGACGTGCAGGGCCTCCAGCCGGTCGGCCAGAGCCCGCAGCGCGCGGACGGCCCGCAGGCCCTCGGCAGGCTCGGCGGCACTGGCGGCCGCGGTCATCAGCTCATCGGACATGTCTGTCAACTTACGTTGACGCGCGCCTAACTGTCAACTGAAGTTGACGTCGGACTTTGGCGCGAACTTGCCGAACGGCGGATCGGGCCCGGGGGCCACAGCTGCGCGGACGTCCGGGTGAGTGCGGGCCGCGACGTCCGAGAAAGGGGAGCCCGGGGCTGCCCCTACGCGGACGTCCGGGGGGTCTGAGCGGTGGGCGCTCGATGCTCGGTCCACCGGGGGCCCGGGAGAAGGCGCAACGTCCGAGCAAAGGGAGCCCAGGGGCTGTATCTACGCGGACGTCCTGGTGAGAAGGTCGCAACGTCCGAGCAACGGGAGCCCAGGGGCCGCACTTGCGCGGACGTCCGGAGGGACGGGACCGCCATGTCCGTGCGGATCGAGGCCCAGGGGCTTGCAGGGACGTCCTCCAGGGGGTCGAGACGGCCGCGTGCCCGGGGCGGTCGGCGGGGTCAGTACTGGGGGACGACCTGCGGGCGGCGCAGGTCGCAGTTGTCGATGACGACCGTGGCGCGGGAGGCCGGTCGGCAGGCGGCGAGGTAGCGGCGCTGCCCCTCGACGTAGCGGGCGTTCGCGGGGTGCGCCGGGTCCGGGGAGCAGCCGTCGCGGACGGCCATCCGTGCGAACGTCTCGGCGAAGTCGGCGTCGAGGTACACCGAGAAGTCCCACCAGGCGGCGAGCTCGTCGCGGTGCAGGAAGATGCCGTCGACGACGAGCACGGTGCGGTCGGTGCCGGCCTCGCGCGGCAGGTGCAGGGCGGTGTCGGTGGCGACGTCTCGGACGGCCCGCCGGTAGCGACGGCTCCCGCCCGGCGCGAACGGCTCGAGGACCTCGGTGCGCAGCGCGTCGTAGTCGTAGGAGTCGGCCCAGAAGCCCTCGGGGGAGTGCCGACCCTGGCGGTAGCGCTCGTCGCGCGGTCGGTGGAAGCCGTCGACGCCCACCCGGACGACCGAGCGGCCGGCGCGGCGCAGCTGGGCGCCGAGCTCGTCGGCGAACGTCGTCTTGCCGGCACCGTCCATGCCGTCGACACCGACGAGCACGGGTCGTCCCAGCGCCCGCGGGTCGGGGACGCGGGCCGCGACGACGCGCAGCACGGCGAGGCGCGCGACCGACGCGAGGGGGGCGGTGTCGGAGGTGGCGCTCATCGGTGCGGACCCGGAGCGCGGCCAGGAGCGAGGGCTGCAGCGACGCGCGTCACCGGATCCATGCCGGGAACGTAGCGGACGGGCCGGTCCACCGGAAGGACCCACGGAGGGGTGATCGGCCAGCGGATCGTCGCACACGCCACATCTCTCGATGTGAAGAGATCTCCGCCCGGCCGCTACGATCGACCGGGGCGTTTCGGCCGCACAGAGGCCGTCGAACGCCGGTGATGAGAGGACACAGACCAGGTGGACCTGTTCGAGTACCAGGCACGTGACATCTTCGAGAAGCACGGCGTTCCCGTCCTGGGTGGCGTCGTCGCGACGACTCCCGAGGAGGCTCGCGCCGGCGCGGAGCAGCTCCTGGGCGGACAGCCCGGCGTCGTGGTCGTCAAGGCCCAGGTCAAGGTCGGCGGCCGCGGCAAGGCGGGCGGCGTCAAGCTCGCCCGGTCCGCGGACGACGCGGCCGAGAAGGCCGGCGAGATCCTCGGCATGGACATCAAGGGCCACACGGTCCACCGCGTGATGATCGCGCAGGGCGCGAAGATCGCGACGGAGTTCTACTTCTCGCTCCTGCTGGACCGCGCCGAGCGCCGCTACCTCGCCATGTGCTCGGTCGAGGGCGGCATGGAGATCGAGCAGCTCGCCGTGGAGCGTCCCGACGCCCTCGCCAAGGTCGCCGTCGACCCGCGCACCGGCATCGACCAGGAGAAGGCCGACGAGATCGTCGCGGCCGCCGGGTTCACGCCCGAGCTGGCCCCGAAGGTCGCCGCGGTGCTGCAGACGCTGTGGTCGGTGTACCAGAACGAGGACGCGACGCTCGTCGAGGTCAACCCGCTCGTGCTGACCGAGGACGGCGACATCGTCGCGCTCGACGGCAAGGTCACGCTCGACGAGAACGCCGGCTTCCGGCACCCGGAGCACGCCGACCTCGAGGACGCCGCCGCGGCGGACCCGCTCGAGGCGCGCGCCAAGGAGAAGGACCTCAACTACGTCAAGCTCGACGGCGAGGTCGGCATCATCGGCAACGGCGCGGGGCTCGTCATGAGCACGCTCGACGTCGTCGCGTATGCCGGTGAGGCGCACGGCGGCGTGAAGCCGGCCAACTTCCTCGACATCGGCGGTGGCGCCAGCGCCGAGGTCATGGCCGCGGGCCTGGACATCATCCTCACGGACCCGCAGGTCAAGTCGGTGTTCGTCAACGTCTTCGGTGGCATCACGGCGTGCGACGCCGTCGCCAACGGCATCGTCGCGGCGCTCGAGATCCTCGGCGACGAGGCCTCCAAGCCGCTGGTCGTGCGCCTGGACGGCAACAACGTGCTCGAGGGCCGCCGGATCCTCGCCGACGCCGGGCACCCGCTGGTCACGATCGCGGACACGATGGACGGCGGCGCCGACAAGGCGGCCGAGCTCGCCCACGCCGCTGCCTGAACCCCCTGACGTAGAGAGAAGCAGACACCACCATGGCGATCTTCCTGACCGAGGCATCCAAGGTCATCGTCCAGGGCATGACGGGCTCCGAGGGCCAGAAGCACACGACCCGCATGCTCGCCTCCGGCACGTCCGTCGTCGGCGGCGTGAACCCGCGCAAGGCCGGCACCACGGTGACGTTCGGCGAGACCGACGTCCCCGTGTTCGGCTCCGTCGCCGAGGCGATGGACGAGACCGGCGCGGACGTCTCCGTGATCTTCGTGCCGCCCGCCCACACCAAGGCTGCGGTCGTCGAGGCGATCGAGGCGGGCATCCCGCTCGTCGTCATCATCACCGAGGGCGTCCCGGTGGCCGACACCGCCGAGTTCTTCGCGCTGGCGCTGGACAAGGGCGTGCGGCTCATCGGTCCCAACTGCCCCGGCCTGATCAGCCCCGGAAAGTCGAACGTCGGCATCATCCCGGCGGACATCTCGGGCCCCGGGCGCGTCGGCCTCGTGTCGAAGTCCGGCACGCTGACCTACCAGATGATGTACGAGCTGCGGGACTTCGGGTTCTCGACGGCCATCGGCATCGGCGGCGACCCCATCATCGGCACCACGCACATCGACGCCCTCGCGGCGTTCGAGGCGGACCCCGAGACCGAGGTCATCGTGATGATCGGTGAGATCGGTGGCGACGCCGAGGAGCGCGCGGCCGCCTACATCGCCGAGCACGTCACCAAGCCCGTCGTCGGCTACGTCGCCGGCTTCACGGCGCCCGAGGGCAAGACCATGGGCCACGCCGGCGCCATCGTCTCGGGCTCGTCGGGCACCGCCCAGGCCAAGAAGGAGGCCCTCGAGGCCGCGGGCGTCAAGGTCGGCAAGACGCCGTCCGAGACGGCCGCCCTCGCGCGCCAGCTCCTGTCCTGACCTCGTTCGCGACGACCCCGGCGAGCCTGCGCTCGCCGGGGTCGTCGTGTCCTACCCGACAGCCGACGCGCCGAGCGGGGTTCGCCCCTGCGGGTGCCGCGGCGGCGACCATGGCACGGTGAGCTCCACCGGTCCCCGCACGGGGGGAACCCCTGTCCTCGACCGCCGCCGTCGCCGCACCCTGTCCGACGACGCCGCGCCGGCGTTCTTCGTGTCCGCGCTCGACGGCGCCCCCCGGTGGGTCTCGGGGATCCTGTCCGCCCTGCAGGCCGCGGTGCTCTCGCTGCTGGTCCTCACGCTCCCAGCCGTGGCCGCGTACGTCGCGACGTCCGCCGACCCGTCGAACAGCGGGGTCGGCTGGTTCCGGTCGGTGGGTGTCGGGTCGTCGCTCTGGCTGCTCGGGCACGGGGTCCCGGCGGAGGTCGGACCGGTCACGGTCTCGCTGGTCCCGCTGGGCGTGACGATCCTCGCGCTCTTCGCCTGCTACGCCTCCGCGCGCCGCTCCGGGCTCGCCACGTGGTCCGCCTACGCCGCCGGCGTCGGCACGTACACGCTGGTCACGATGCTGCTCGCGTTGCTCGACGGCGTCTCCGGGGCGGGTCTGCTGCGGGCGCTCGTCGGCGGTGCGGCGGTGTCCGCCGTCGGCCTGGGCGCCGGCCTGCTGGCGCGGCCCGAGGCGCCGACGTTCCGCGCGCTGACCAAGCCGGCCTGGTCCCGCTGCCCGGCCCCGCTGCGCACCGGAGCGGCCGGGGGCGTGCTGGGGACGGCCTGCCTGGTGCTCCTCGCGTCGCTGGTCGCGACGCTCTGGGTCGTCGCGGGCCGGGCCACCATCGGCGACGTCGTGCGCGGCCTCGGGCTGGACGCCGTCGGCGGCGTGGTGCTCGCGGTGGCCGAGCTCGCGTACCTGCCCAACCTCGTCGTCTGGGCCCTCGCGTGGCTCAGCGGCGCCGGCTTCGCGGTCGGGTCCGGGACGCACTTCGCGCCCGACGGGGTGGTCGGCGGACCGCTGCCGGCCGTGCCGATGCTGGGCGCGCTCCCGACGCCGGACGTCGCCGGCCCGGCCACCAGCGTCGTACCCCTGGTGCTGGTCGTCGTCGGCGCGCTCGTCGGCTGGTACGTGCATCGGCGGCTGGTCTCGCAGCGGTGGTGGGACGCGCCCGTCGCGTGCGCGACCGCCGCGGTCGTCACGACCCTGGTTGTCGCGACCCTGGTGACGATGGCGAGCGGCGGCATCGGGCCGGACCGCCTGGCCGACGTCGGCGCGCAGGGCATGGTCGTCGGGCTCCTGGCGGGCGCGGGCGTGCTCGTCGGGTCGCTGCTCGTCGCGCTGCCTGGTGACGCTCCGTTGCGGGCGGAGATGCGCCGGTGGGTCGGCGTGCTGCTCCGGCGCGAGCCGTCCGAGGTCTAGGACCCGGTCCGTTCGAGCGAGTTCCGCAGCTCGTCGAGGTCCCGCGTGTACTGGGCGTCGCAGGCGTTCGTCGCGGTGATCGTCAGGGCGCCCTCGAGGCACTCCTGCTTGGCCTGCTGCACCGGCCACAGCGCGAGCTGGACGCCGAGGAGCAGCGACCAGAACAGGGCGATGACGACTCCCGCGGCGATCATGGGCGTGAGCCCGCGCGACCGCGCCTTGCCCGACACGACGAGCGCCCACACGCCGACCACGAGCGCGCCCAGGGCGAAGGCCAGACCGGCCGCCTGCCACGGGAGCGGGAGGGTGGCCACCAGCACCGACGAGAGGATGAGGACGCCGAACAGGCGCGTGAGGCGCTGGGCGCGGGCCGTCTGCTCCGGGTCCGGCGGCCGACGGTCGGGCGCGCCCGGACCGGGGGCGGGCGGGAGCGCGGCCGGTTGGGGCCACGGGTGCTGAGCAGGCGGCGCGTCCACCCGGTCGCCGTCCGGCGTGCGCGGACGGTCCTCGGGGGGCGCGTAGGGATTGCTCACCCGAACATTCTCGCCCACGAACGGTCGCCCGCGGACGGCGCGTCCGCCGACCGCGGATAAGGTCTCTGCGTGACGCACGAGACGCCTCCCCGCCCCGCCCCGGCCACCCGCAGCGCGGGCCGGCTCGTGGTCCTCGTCTCCGGCACGGGCTCGAACCTCGCGGCCCTGCTGGCAGCCCACGACGACCCGGCCTACGGAGCGCGTGTGGTCGCGGTGGTCGCGGACCGCAGCGGGATCCGCGCGCTGGACATCGCGCGCGACGCGGGCATCCCGACGGCCGTCGTCTCGCTCAAGGACTTCGACGACCGCGCAGCCTGGGACGCCGCGGTCACCGAGACCGTCGCGGTGTTCTCTCCCGACCTGGTGGTCCTCGCCGGCTTCATGAGGCTGTTCGGCGCCACTTTCCTCGGCCGGTTCGGTGGCCGCATCGTCAACACCCACCCCGCGCTCCTGCCGTCGTTCCCCGGCGCCCACGGGGTCCGGGACGCGCTGGCGTACGGGGTCAAGGTCACGGGGTGCACGGTGATGGTGGTGGACGAGGGCGTCGACACCGGGCCGATCCTCGCGCAGGCCACCGTCACCGTGGAGCCTGACGACGACGAGGCCACGCTGCACGAGCGCATCAAGGCCGTCGAGCGCACGCTCCTGGTCGACTGGGTCGGCCGCATCGCCCGCGACGGGCTGCGGGTGGAGGGTCGGCGCGCGATCGTCGGCTGACGCCCGACGGGTGCGGCTAGACTCGGCCACGGTCGTGACTGGCGCAGGTGGGTTCAACCACCGGGAAGCGGCCGCAGTGCCCCGCCACGCACCGCCCGCCTGGGTGCATGGGTCCGCCCTAGCCGACCCTGCATCCCCGGGAGCCGCCATGTCCGAGATCACCACGCAACGACCCGTCCGTCGCGCCCTCGTCAGCGTCTACGACAAGACGGGGCTGACCGAGCTGGCCGCCGCGCTGCACGCCGCCGGTGTCGAGCTCGTCTCCACCGGCTCGACCGCCTCGACCATCGCCGCCACCGGCGTGCCGGTGACCCGGGTCGAGGACCTCACCGGCTTCCCCGAGTGCCTGGACGGGCGCGTCAAGACGCTGCACCCGCGGGTGCACGCGGGCGTGCTGGCCGACACGCGCCGTCCCGAGCACCTCGCGCAGCTCGACGAGCTCGGCATCGCGCCGTTCGAGCTGGTCGTGGTCAACCTCTACCCGTTCACGGCGACGGTCGCGTCCGGCGCCGGGCCCGACGAGTGCGTCGAGCAGATCGACATCGGCGGACCGTCGATGGTGCGCGCGGCCGCGAAGAACCACCCCAGCGTGGCGGTCGTCGTCGACCCCGCCCGGTACGACGAGGTCGTCGCCGCCGTCGGGGCCGGCGGCTTCACGCTGGCCGCGCGCCGCCTGCTCGCCGCCGACGCGTTCGCCCACACGGCGGCCTACGACGCCGCCGTGGCCAGCTGGTTCGCAGCCGACTACGCGCCGGACGACGAGGCGGCGGACTCCGGCTTCCCGGCGTTCACGGGCTCCACCTGGGTGCGCGGCGAGGTGCTGCGCTACGGCGAGAACCCACACCAGCAGGCGGCCCTCTACCTCACGCCCGACGGCGCGGCGGGCCGGGGGCTGGCCGGTGCCGAGCAGCTGCACGGCAAGGCCATGAGCTACAACAACTACGTCGACGCCGACGCCGCCTGGCGGGCCGCGCACGACCACACCGCCCCCGCGGTCGCCATCATCAAGCACGCCAACCCGTGCGGCATCGCGGTCGGCGCGGACGTCGCCGACGCGCACGCCAAGGCCCACGCGTGCGACCCGGTCTCGGCGTTCGGCGGGGTCATCGCGACCAACCGGACGCTCACCGCCGCGGCGGCGGAGCAGATCGCGCCGGTGTTCACCGAGGTCGTCGTCGCGCCGGACTTCGAGCCCGAGGCCCTGGAGATCCTGGCCCGCAAGAAGAACATCCGCCTGCTCAAGGTCACACCCACCGACGGTGTGCGCACCGAGCGCCGGGCCGTCAGCGGCGGCCTGCTGGTGCAGGAGCTCGACCAGGTCGACGCTCCCGGCGACGACGCGGCCGCCTGGACGCTCGCGTCGGGCGCCCCGGCCGACGCGGCGACCCTGCGCGACCTCGAGTTCGCGTGGCGCGCGGTGCGCGCCGTGAAGTCGAACGCGATCCTGCTCGCCGCCGACGGTGCCTCGGTGGGCGTCGGGATGGGCCAGGTCAACCGCGTCGACTCGTGCAGGCTCGCGGTCGAGCGTGCCAACACCGGGGACGTCGAGCGGGCGCGCGGGGCCGTCGCGGCCTCCGACGCGTTCTTCCCGTTCGCCGACGGCGCCCAGGTGCTCATCGACGCCGGCGTGCGGGCCATCGTGCAGCCGGGCGGCTCGGTCCGGGACGCGGAGGTCGTCGCGGCGGCCGAGTCGGCCGGCGTGACGCTCTACCTGACAGGCACGCGGCACTTCGCGCACTGAGTGATCAGGTCAGGCGACGACCGCCTCGCGGAGCGGCCGCCCGGGGTCCCGCGTGACCGTGCGGTCGAGCCGCGGCAGCCGCGCGCCGGTGAACAGCCGGCGCGCGGCGCCGACGTCGCGCGGCCGGTCCACGGTGAGGATCGCGGCGACCTCGTCCGACCGGCGCCGGAACCACAGGGCGGCCCAGCCGTCGCCCGCCGGGTCGCCGCGCAGGACCACCTCGTCGTCCGCGTGCGGCTGCCCGAACAGCGCGATCTCGTGCCCGAGCTGGGTGGAGAAGACGTAGGGCGCGACGTCGACGGCCTCCTGCGGTGTGCCGAGCAGGGCCGCGACGAGCCCGGCGGGTGCGCGCAGGGCGCCGTCCCAGTGCCCGCCGGGGACCCATCCGTGCCGGGGGGACCGGCGCAGCGCGACGTCGCCGACCGCCCGCACGGAGCGAAGTGCGCCGAGGACGGCGTGGTGCTCGTCCACCCGCAGCGACCCGTCGGCCTCGCGCGGGAGCGCCCCGGCCAGCCAGTCGGTGGTCGGCCGGGCGCCCACCGCGGCCAGGACGACGTCGGCGGCGACCAGCTTGCCGTCCGCCAGCAGGACGCCGTTGGTGCCGACCTCGACGACGTGCTCGCCGGTGAGCAGCCGCACGCCGGCGGCGGCGTACCAGCCGGCGGTGAGCTCGCCGACCGCTGCCCCGAGCGCGCCGGCGAGGGGAGCGCCGGTGGCCTCGAGGACCACCACCTCGACGCCCGCGGCCGCGGCGACTCCGGCCACCTCGGCGCCGATCCAGCCCGCGCCGATCACCACGAGCCGGGCACCCGGCACGAGCGCCTCGCGCAGCCGCTGCGCGTCGGCGGCCGTGTGCAGGGTGAGCGCGGCCTCCCAGCCGGGGGGCCGGACGGCGTGCGCCCCGGTGGCCACCACGAGCGCGTCGGAGGCGAACGAACCGTCCGCGGTGAGGACCTCCGGCCGGCCGGACGCGAGCGAGAGCCCGCGCGCCGGCGTGCCCAGGTGCACCTCGTCCGCCAGGGCGAGCAGGTCCACGCCGATCTCGTCGGTCAGCCAGGTGGGCTCGCGGCGGTCGAGCAGGTGCTTGGAGAGGGGTGGACGGTCGTACGGGGCGATCTGCTCGGCACCGAGGACCACGACGCGTCCGTCGAAACCCCGCTCGCGCAGGGCAGCCACGGTCTGCGTGGCCGCGAGGCCCGYGCCGGCCACCAGGATCTCTCGCAGGTGTGACGGATCCAGCGGCTCGTCGTCGGTCCGGTCGCTCACCACGCAACGGTAGTCTCCCGTCGGGAGGCAAGGTCGGACATGGGTGAGGAGCAGATGAGCGGGGGAGCCGGGGTGCGCCGTGCCGATCCCGCGCACCCCAAGCCCGCTGTCGAGCCCGTCGCCGCCGACGTCGACCCCGAGCCCGAACCCGAGCCGCTCCCGGTCCGCACCGGCCCGATCCCGGTCGAGCAGGCGCCGCTGGATCCCCGGGCCATCGCCCGCGCGTCGCTGGACGCCGGCCGCAACGTGTCGCTGTGGTGGACCAGCTCGGGGATCGTCGTCGCGACGGTGGTCGCCCTCGCCGTCGGCACCCGAGCCGGGGCGTTCGTGCTCGCGGCTGTCGCCCTCGTATGCGCTGTGGTGCGCGCGGTGCTGCCGTCGCCGGGTCCGGCGGCCCTCGCCGTGCGGGCCAAGTCGATCGACGTCGCGGTGCTCTGCGTGCTCGGCGTCGGCCTGGCGTTCCTCGCGCAGATCCTGCCGAGCTGACCGGACGCACGAAGGCCCGGGACCGCGTGTCGGTCCCGGGCCTTCGTCGTTCAGGAGGAGCGGGTCAGCGCTCCGTCACCACGAGGACGTCGTCCGTCGTGACGTACGCGTCGTCCTCCTCGAGCAGGTTGTCCTCGGCCGGCTCGGCGGCGAAGGCGCGGTAGACCAGGCCGGCCAGCGCGGCACCGACCAGCGGGGCCACCCAGAACAGCCACAGCTGGCTCAGCGCCCAGCTGTCCGAGAAGATCGCCGTCGCGGTCGAGCGGGCCGGGTTGAGCGACGCGTTGGTCACCGGCAGGGCGACGAGGATCAGCACGGCGAGCACCAGGCCGATGGCGAACGGCGCCTGCTTGTTGGCCGAGCGACGGTCCGTGGCGCCGAGGATGACGCCGACGAACACGGCGGTCACGACGATCTCGACCAGCAGGGCGATGACCAGCGAGAACTCGACCTGGCCGGTCGAGAGCTTGGCCAGCGGGGAGTGCGCGGCGAACCCGTTGGAGACGCCCGAGAAGAACGACTTGGTCGTGGCGCTGCCGCTCGTGTCGAGCAGGGCCGGCAGCTTCGACGGGATCGTGATGAACAGGATCGCCGCGGCGAGGATGCCGCCGACCAGCTGGGCGAGCCAGTAGGGCAGGACGTCCTTCCAGGACGTCCGGCCACCGATGGCGGCGCCGAGCGTCACGGCGGGGTTGAAGTGGCCGCCCGAGATGTGGCCGACGGCGATGATGCCCGCGAGCACCGCGAGGCCGAATCCGAGCGCGACGGCCAGCGTGCCGCCCACGCCGCTGAAGCTCGAGTACAGCGCGATGCCGACGCCCACGAGGACGAGCGCGAACGTGCCGAACGCCTCGGCGCCCAGGCGGGCGACCAGGCTCGGGCCAGTGACGACGACCGTGCCGGCGGGCACGACGTAGGCGTCGAGCTCCTCGACGACGACGTCCTCGTCCTCCTGGGGGTCGGCGACCGGCTCGTTGACGGGCGCGGCGACCGGCTCGACGACCGGAGCGGCGGGTGCGTCGGCGGCGGCCGCGGCCGTCGCCTCCTCGGGCTCGGGCGATCCGGCGACCGTGGTCTCGTCGGGCTCCGGGGAGCCGGCGGCCTTGTCGGGGTTGTCCTGTGACATGTCGATCCTGTCGTGAGTAACCGTCGGGTGAAAGGGCGGGTGCGCGCGGAGCCTGCCACGTCCGGCTGTGCGGTCGTGACGACGTGTGAGTCGGCGCCTTGCCCCCTGGTGGGGCCAGCATGCCAGTCCCGGTGCCATCGGTCACGGCATACGCCGCGGGGCGGACCGCTCGGCTCGCTCACCAAGATCTCTCGACGTCGAGTAATCTTGTCCGCGGACCCGCGCCGGCAGACGCAACAACGTGCCGTGCCCCCACCCGTCCCCAGCACAGGAGATCCCCGCATGGCGAAGATCAAGGTTGTCGGCCCGGTCGTCGAGCTCGACGGCGACGAGATGACGCGCATCATCTGGCAGTTCATCAAGGACCGCCTGATCCACCCGTACCTCGACATCGACCTGCGCTACTACGACCTGTCGATCCAGCACCGCGACGCCACCGACGACCAGGTCACCATCGACGCCGCGAACGCCATCAAGGAGCACGGGGTCGGCGTCAAGTGCGCGACGATCACGCCCGACGAGGCCCGCGTCGAGGAGTTCGGCCTGAAGAAGATGTGGGTCTCGCCCAACGGGACCATCCGCAACATCCTCGGCGGCGTCGTCTTCCGCGAGCCGATCATCATCTCGAACATCCCGCGCCTGGTGCCGGGCTGGAACAAGCCGATCATCATCGGCCGTCACGCCCACGGCGACCAGTACAAGGCGACCAACTTCAAGGTCCCCGGCGCCGGCACCCTGACGCTGACCTACACCCCGGCGGACGGCTCGGAGCCGATCAACCAGACGGTCGTCACGTACCCCGACGGCGGCGGCGTCGCCATGGGCATGTACAACTTCAACGACTCGATCCGTGACTTCGCGCGCGCCTCGTTCGCCTACGGCCTGCAGCGCGGCTACCCGGTCTACCTGTCGACGAAGAACACGATCCTCAAGGCCTACGACGGCGCGTTCAAGGACATCTTCCAGGAGGTGTTCGACGCCGAGTACGCCGCGCAGTTCGCCGAGGCCGGCCTCACGTACGAGCACCGCCTCATCGACGACATGGTCGCCGCGGCCATGAAGTGGGAGGGCGGCTACGTCTGGGCCTGCAAGAACTACGACGGCGACGTGCAGTCCGACACCGTGGCCCAGGGCTTCGGCTCGCTGGGCCTCATGACGTCCGTGCTCATGACGCCCGACGGTAAGACCGTCGAGGCCGAGGCGGCGCACGGCACGGTCACGCGGCACTACCGGCAGCACCAGGCCGGCAAGCCGACGTCGACCAACCCGATCGCGTCGATCTACGCCTGGACCGGTGGCCTGAAGCACCGCGGCAAGCTGGACAACACCCCCGAGGTCACGCAGTTCGCGGAGACGCTCGAGCAGGTCGTCATCGAGACGGTCGAGTCCGGCGCCATGACCAAGGACCTCGCGGCGCTGGTCGGCCCCGACCAGGCGTGGCAGACCACCGAGGAGTTCCTCGCGACGCTCGACGCCAACCTGGCGGCCAAGCTCGCCTGAGCGCGCCGATACCGACGGCGTCCACCCCGCACCGGGGTGGGCGCCGTCGGTCGTCTGCGGGGTAGCGTGAGGGCGCCGTCGTCGCCGATCGAAGGAGCCCGTTCCGTGGCCAGCTCGCCCGTCACCGTGACCGTCACCGGAGCCGCCGGGCAGATCGGCTACGCGCTGCTCTTCCGGATCGCGTCCGGCCAGCTTCTCGGCCCCGACACCCCCGTCCGGCTGCGCCTGCTCGAGATCCCGCAGGCCGTCAAGGCAGCCGAGGGCACGGCGATGGAGCTGGACGACTGCGCGTTCACCACGCTGGACAGCGTCGAGATCTACGACGACGCGACGGCGGCCTTCGACGGCGTCAACGTCGCCCTGCTCGTCGGAGCCCGTCCCCGCACGGCCGGCATGGAGCGCGGCGACCTGCTGGCGGCCAACGGCGGCATCTTCAAGCCGCAGGGCGAGGCGATCAACGCGGGCGCCGCCGAGGACGTCCGCGTCCTCGTCGTCGGCAACCCGGCCAACACGAACGCGTTCATCGCGTCGTCGCACGCGCCCGACGTGCCGGCGCACCGCTTCACCGCGATGACCCGGCTCGACCACAACCGCGCGGTCTCGCAGCTGGCGACGAAGACGGGCGCGCCGGTCGCGGACATCGCGCGTCTGACCATCTGGGGCAACCACTCCGCGACGCAGTACCCCG
The DNA here is from genome assembly GCF_054049315.1 of Cellulomonas sp. P5_E12. Classification (NCBI taxonomy): domain Bacteria; kingdom Bacillati; phylum Actinomycetota; class Actinomycetes; order Micrococcales; family Cellulomonadaceae; genus Cellulomonas; species Cellulomonas sp. P5_E12. The sequence goes on from NZ_JBFUMP010000008.1 coordinate 54,484, forward strand.
ACCTGTCGCACGCGACGGTCGGTGGGCGGCCCGCGCTCGAGGTGGTGCGCGACGACACCTGGGTCCGCGACACCTTCATCCCGACCGTCGCCAAGCGCGGCGCGGCGATCATCGAGGCGCGGGGAGCGTCGTCGGCGGCGTCCGCGGCCAACGCGGCCATCGACCACGTGTACTCCTGGGTGCACGGGACGCCCGAGGGCGACTGGACGTCGGCGGGCATCGTCTCGGACGGCTCGTACGGCGTGCCGGCGGGGCTGATCTCGTCGTTCCCGGTGACCTCGAGCGGCGACGAGTGGCAGATCGTGCCCGACCTCGACGTGGACGAGTTCTCCCGCGCGCGGATCGACGCGTCCGTCGCGGAGCTGGTCGAGGAGCGCGACGCGGTGCGGGCGCTGGGCCTCGTCTGACGGTGTGGGCCGAGGAGGTCACGGTCCCGCGCCCGGGAACTGGCCTCGGCGCGTTCCTCGGCTGGGTGGTGCTCGGCGCGGGCATCGGCTTCGGGTTCGGCGCCGTGCTGGTGGCCGGGCTCGTGGTCGCCCTCGCGCTGCTGGTGGTCGCGGGCGTGCTGGTCGTGCGGCAGGGGCTGCGGCCCGCCCAGCTCGGCATGATCGCCGGCCTGGGCGCGCTGCCGCTGACCATCGCGTGGCTGAACTGGCACGGACCCGGGGCCCACTGCACCAGCACCGCGACCGGGACCGCGTGCGTCGCGCAGTGGAGCCCGTGGCCCTTCGCCCTGGTCGGGGTCGCGCTGGTGGTCGTCGGCGTGGTCCTGTTCGTGCGCACCCGGCGGGCGTGAGGTGCGCGTCGCGATCCGGGTGCGGCCCGGGGCGTCCCGCACGGCCGTCGGCGGGGTGCACGCGGGCCGGCTCGTCGTGGCGGTGAGCGCACGGGCCGTCGACGGGGCAGCGACGCAGGCGGCGCTGGAGGCGCTCGCCGCGGCGCTCGGGGTCCGGCCGCGGCACGTCACGCTCGTGTCGGGCGCGACGAGCCGCGACAAGCTGGTGGACATCGAGGGCGACGAGCCGGCGGTCTCGGCGCGCCTCGAGGAGCTGCGCGGGACCTAGCCGCGTGGCCGCCGACGTCGGCAGGACGTTCGTCCGTTCCGTCCGATCGCTGCAAGTTCGTCCGGATCGCTTGCTGCAACTTGCTGCAAGCCGATACGGTCGCGACACCTGCCCCGCACATCGACGTGCGGGGAGACGAAGGAGTCGCCATGTCGCCCGCCGACGCCCCCGTCCGTCATCCCTCTCGCGTCCTCGCCGCGCTGACCGCCCTCGCGGTCGCCGGCGTCGGGCTCGCGGCCGTCGTGACCCCGGCTCAAGCCGCCGACCGCACGGTCGCCCTCGTCGGCAGCCTGCAGAGCGAGCTCGGCTGCTCGGACGACTGGCAACCCGCGTGCGCGGCGACCGAGCTGGCCGCGACCGCGACGCCCGGGGTGTACTCCGCCGACTTCTCCGTCCCCGCGGGGTCGTTCGAGTACAAGGTCGCGATCAACGACAGCTGGGACGAGGCGTACGGCAAGAACGGCGGCGCCGACAACATCCCGCTGGTCGTCGCCGGACCCTCGAGCCTGCGGTTCACGTACGACGACACCACCCACCGCATCGGGCTGACCCCGCTGGGCCTGGGCGCGGGCTACACGCCGGCGGACGACGCCCTCGTCGCCGAGCCCGTGCGCGACCCCGGCGCCGACCAGCAGTTCTACTTCGTCATGACGGACCGGTTCGCCGACGGCGACACGTCCAACGACACGGGTGGGCTCACGGGCGACCGCCTGACCACGGGCTTCGACCCGACGGACAAGGGGTTCTACGAGGGCGGCGACCTCAAGGGTCTGCAGGACAAGCTCGACTACATCGAGGGCCTGGGCACCACGGCGATCTGGCTGACCCCCTCGTTCAAGAACAAGCCCGTCCAGGGCACCGGCGCGAACGCCTCCGCCGGGTATCACGGGTACTGGATCACGGACTTCACGCAGATCGACCCGCACCTGGGCACCAACGCGGAGCTGCAGTCGCTGATCGCCGACGCCCACGCGCGCGGCATCAAGGTCTACTTCGACATCATCACGAACCACACGGCCGACGTGATCTCGTACGCCGAGAACACGTACACGTACATCGACCAGAAGACGAAGCCGTACAAGGACGCGAGCGGCAAGGCCTTCGACCCGGCCACGTACGCCGGCACCGACAGCTTCCCGACGATGGACCCGGCGACGAGCTTCCCGTACACGCCGGTGGTCGCACCCGCGGACGCGAACGCCAAGGTCCCGGCCTGGCTGAACGACGCGACGCTCTACCACAACCGCGGTGACTCGACCTACACGGGGGAGTCGACGACGTACGGCGACTTCTCCGGCCTGGACGACCTGATGACCGAGAACCCGGCGGTGGTGAACGGGTTCGTGGACGTCTACGACCAGTGGGTCGACCTGGGCGTCGACGGCTTCCGCATCGACACCGCCAAGCACGTCAACTTCGAGTTCTGGCAGAAGTTCACGACGGCGGTCCGGGCGCACGCGACCTCCGTCGGCAACCCGGACTTCTTCCTGTTCGGCGAGGTGTACGACGCCGACCCGGCCAAGCTCTCCCCGTACCTCCGGGACAGCGACATGAACGCGGTCCTCGACTTCACGTTCCAGGCGGCGGCCAGCGGCTACTCCAACGGTTCCTCCTCGGCGACCGCCCTGAAGTCGCTGTACGCCGGCGACGACATGTACACGACGCCGACGACGAACGCCCAGGCGCTCCCCACGTTCCTCGGCAACCACGACATGGGCCGCATCGGGCACTTCGTCAACAACGCCGCCAGCCCGGAGCAGCGCTCGGAGCTCGCGCACTCGCTCATGTACCTCACGCGCGGACAGCCGGTCGTCTACTACGGCGACGAGCAGGGCTTCGTCGGCGCCGGCGACGGCACGGACAAGAACGCGCGGCAGTCCATGTTCGCCACGCGGGTCTCCGAGTACGCGAACCAGAACCTGCTCGACGGCACGCCCGCCGGCTCGGTCGACCGGTACGACACCGGGTCCGCGCTCTACGAGCACATCGCCGGTCTCTCCTCGCTGCGCAGGAGCTCGCGCGCGCTGCAGGACGGTGCGCAGATCGAGCGGTACGCCAGCGGCGCGGTCTACGCGTTCTCCCGGGTCGACGCGACCGAGAAGATCGAGCACCTCGTCGCGACGAACAATGGCACGTCGCCGGCGACGGTCACCATCGACACCCTGACGCCGGGGGCGACGTTCGCCCCGCTCTACGGGACGTCGACCAACGTGACCGCCGCCGCGGACGGCAAGGTCTCGGTGACGATCCCCGCCCTGAGCGCCATCGTGCTCAAGGCCGGGACCACGGTCGGCGCCCCCGCGACCGCCGGCAGCATCAGCCTCACGGAGCCCTCCGCGGGTGCCGGGCTCTCCGGGCTGGTGCCCGTGAGCGCCGACGTGGCCGACGACGTCTGGAGCCAGACCTCGTTCGCCTATCGCGTCCTCGGAGACGCGGTGTGGACGCCTCTCGGCACGTCGGAGACGACGTCGCCCCGCGTGTTCCACCAGGTCGCCGGCCTGCCCGACGGCGCCGTCGTGGAGTACCGCGCGGTGACCGTGGACGCCGCCGGCCACAGGTCGGCCGCGTCGACCTTCGCCGGCGTGGGCAGCGCGATCGACGGCGTGGTGCCCGACACGGGCCCGGTCCCGCCGACGTCCGTCTCCGTGCCCGGCAGCCACAACAGCGAGCTGGGCTGCGCGGGAGACTGGCAGCCGGCCTGCGACAAGGTCCAGCTGACCCCGCGCGCGGACGGCATCTGGTCCGGCACGTTCACGCTGCCGGTCGGTGACTACGAGTACAAGGTCGCGATCAACGGCAGCTGGGACGAGAACTACGGCAAGGGCGGCGTGAACAACGGCGCGAACGTCGCGTTCTCGGTGAAGACCGCCGGCCCGGTGACGTTCTTCTACGACCCGGTGACGCACTACTTCTCGTCGACGGCCCAGGGTCCGGTCCTCACGGTCCCGGGGTCCGTGAACAGCGAGCTGGGCTGCCCCGGCGACTGGCAGCCGGACTGCATGAAGACGTGGCTGCAGGACCTGGACGGCGACGGGACGTACACGTTCACCGCGAAGGTTCCCGCCGGCAGCTACGAGGTCAAGGTCGCGCACAACCTCGGCTGGGACGAGAACTACGGCGCCGGCGGTGCTCCGGGCGGCGCGAACATCCCGTTCACCGCGCCCGGCGGCAAGCCCGTGACCTTCTCGTACGTCCTGGCGACGCACATCCTGACCATCCAGGTGACGGACCCGCCACTGCCAGGCGCGGGGCTGCAGCAGGCGCTCTGGATCGACCGCGGCACGATCGCGTGGCCGTCCGCCTGGGCCCCTGACCCGACCGCCCCCACCTTCGCGCTGCACAGCTCGGCCGTCGGCGGGATGTCGGTGCAGGACGGCGCGCTCGTCGGCGACGACGGCGTCCCCGTGCCGCTCACGTACGACCCGGCCGGCCTCACGGCGGCACAGCTGGCCCGGTTCCCCGCGCTCGCGAAGGGGTACCTGGCGCTGCACGTCGGGGACGACGCGCAGGCTGCAGCGCTGCTTCGCGGCGCGCTGCTGGTGACCCAGCAGGCGCCCGACGGTGCGTACCAGGCGGCGACCGGGGTGCAGATCCCGGGCGTCCTCGACGACCTGTACGCCGCGCAGGCCGGCACGCGGGCGCTCGGTGCCAGCTGGAGCAAGGGTGCTCCCTCGCTCGCGCTGTGGGCACCGACGGCGCAGAAGGTGGACCTGCTCCTCTGGACCGGCTCCGCGACCGACCCACAGCGGCTCACGGCCACGCGCCAGGCCGACGGCTCGTGGACCGTCCCCGGGAAGAAGTCGTGGGCCGGGGCCCAGTACCTCTGGGAGGTCACGGTCTACGCGCCGACCACCGACAAGGTCGAGGTCAACCAGGTCACCGACCCCTACTCGGTGGCGCTGACCACCAACTCGACCCGCTCGGTCCTGGTCGACCTCGCCGACAAGGCGTTCCGGCCGTCGCAGTGGGAGAAGGCGAAGCAGCCGGTCGTGCGGCCCGTGGACCAGACGATCTATGAGCTGCACGTGCGGGACTTCTCGATCGACGACGTGACGGTCCCCGTCGAGAAGCGGGGCACGTACCTGGCGTTCGCGACCAACGGCGCCGGGCGCACTCACCTGCGTGAGCTGGAGAAGGCGGGGCTGACGACGATCCACCTGCTGCCGACCTTCGACATCGCGTCGATCCAGGAGGACCGGGCGCTGCAGAAGACGCCGGACTGCGATCTTGCCTCCTACGCACCGGACTCCGAGCAGCAGCAGGCGTGCGTGACGGCCGTGGCCGACGCGGACGGCTTCAACTGGGGCTACGACCCCCTGCACTGGTCGGCGCCCGAGGGCTCGTACGCGGTGAACCCCCAGGGCGGGGCGCGCGTGGCCGAGTTCCGGACCATGGTCGGTGCGCTGCACTCCGACGGCCTGCAGGTGGTCCTCGACCAGGTGTTCAACCACACCACCGCGAGCGGGCAGTCGCCGCAGTCGATCCTCGACCGCGTGGTGCCCGGCTACTACCAGCGGCTCACCGCCACCGGAACGGTCGAGACCTCGACCTGCTGCCAGAACGTGGCGACCGAGCACGCCATGGCTGAGAAGGCGATGGTCGACTCGGTGGTGACCTGGGCCCGGGACTACAAGGTCGACGGCTTCCGGTTCGACCTCATGGGCCACCACTCGGTGGACACCATGAAGGCGGTCCGCTCGGCCCTCGACAAGCTGACCACGAAGAAGGACGGCGTCGACGGGTCGAACGTCTACCTCTACGGCGAGGGCTGGAACTTCGGCGAGGTGGCCAACAACGCCCTGTTCACGCAGGCCACGCAGGGTCAGTTGGGCGGTACGGGCATCGGCACCTTCTCCGACCGCCTGCGCGACGCCGTCCGAGGTGGTGGACCGTTCGACGAGAACCCGCGCATCCAGGGCTTCGGCTCCGGCGGCGGCACCGACCCGAACGGCGACGCGGTCAACGGCACGGTGGCCCAACAGCTGGCCCGGGCGGCGCACGACGCCGACCTGGTCCGTCTCGGCATGGCCGGCAACCTGCGGGACTTCGCGTTCGAGACGAGCGCGGGGACCGTCCAGAAGGGGTCGGAGATCGACTACAACGGCCAACCGGCGGGGTACGCCGACTCCCCGGAGGAGGTCATCACCTACGTCGACGCGCACGACAACGAGACGCTGTGGGACTCGCTCACGTACAAGCTGCCGACGGACACCCCGATGGCGGACCGCGTGCGCATGAACACGGTCTCCCTGGCGACGACGGCCCTGGCGCAGACCCCGTCGTTCTGGCACGCGGGCGCCGACCTGCTGCGCAGCAAGTCGCTCGACCGCAACAGCTTCAACTCGGGCGACTGGTTCAACGGTCTCGACCTGTCCGGCCAGGACAACGGCTTCGGGCGCGGTCTGCCGCCGAAGGCCGACAACGTGGCGAAGTGGCCCTACCAGCAGCCGCTGCTGGCCGACCCGGCCCTCAAGCCGACGCCGGCCGACATCGCGACCGCCTCCGCCGCCGCGGACGACCTGCTGAGGCTCCGCTTCTCGACGCCGTTGTTCCGGCTCGGCTCAGCCCCGCTGATCGAGCAGAAGGTCGGCTTCCCGGGCTCCGGTCCGGACGCCGACCCGGGCGTGGTCGTCATGACGATCGACGACGCCCCGGGCTGGGACGCGACCACCAAGAAGTGGGCGAAGGACGTCGACAAGGAGCTCGACGGCGTCCTGGTGGTGGTCAACGCCTCCGACGAGGCGACCACCCAGACGGTCTCCTCGCTCAGCGGCCACAAGCTGACCCTGTCGTCGGTCCAGGCCAAGGGGAGCGACGCGGTCGTCAAGGGCACCACCTGGGACAAGGCCACCGGCACAGTCACCGTCCCGCCGCGCACGGTCGCCGTGCTGGTGGAGAAGGCGTCGACGGGCCACGGCCACGACGGCGGCTGGTGGCAGTCGTTCCGAGGGTGGTGGGACTCGCGCACGGCGTGAGCGCGCGATGAGCCGCCGCTGAGGCCTGCTCGGAGGAAGGGCCCGCGACCTCGGTCGCGGGCCCTTTCGGCGTCTCATCGCCGGGGCCTGACTTCGTGTCACGAAGCCAATGACGGCAGATGTGTCCCCAATCGGCCCGGTCAGCGCTCACATCGTGATGAGTTCGTGACGTTCGTATGCTCAATCGTTGTTTGACTTCGAGAAACGAATGAAACAGGGTAGGGCTGCTGCAGCCGACGGAAGCACTCCCGTCGGTCGCAGCCGGGACACCGGACGGTTAGCGCAGAGGCTGCCCGGACGACGAACCCGAGCACTCCCAGGCCCGAGTCACCGGGCCCTCAACGACGAGAAGGAGCACAACAATGCGACGGATCACGATCGCGGCGGTAGGTGCGGTCCTCGCACTCGGCCTGGCCGCGTGCTCGGGCAGCGGCGCCGGCAGCGACGACGACGCGTCCGGTGGCACCACCAAGGACCCGGCCGACCTCACGGTCGGCGTCGCCATGCCGACGCAGGAGTCCGAGCGGTGGATCGCCGACGGCAACGCCGTCAAGGCGGGCCTCGAGGAGGCCGGCTACAAGGTCGACCTGCAGTACGCCGGCAACGACATCCCCACCCAGCAGCAGCAGATCGACCAGATGATCACCAAGGGCGCGGACCTCCTGATCCTCGCCTCGATCGACGGCACCGCCCTGGCGACGCAGCTCCAGACCGCAGCCGACGCGGACATCCCCGTCATCGCGTACGACCGCCTCATCCGCGACAGCGAGAACGTCGACTTCTACGTGACGTTCGACAACTACAAGGTCGGCGTCCAGCAGGCGACCTCGCTGCTCACCGGCCTGGGCATCCTCAAGGCCGACGGCTCGAAGGGCGACGCGGCGGGTCCGTTCAACATCGAGCTGTTCGCCGGCTCGCTGGACGACAACAACGCGCACTTCTTCTTCAAGGGCGCGATGGACACCCTGCAGGAGTACATCGACAACGGCACGCTCGTCGTGAAGTCGGGCCAGACGGACATCGAGCAGGTGGCCACGCTCCGCTGGCTGCAGGAGACCGCGCAGAAGCGCATGGAGGACCTCCTGACGTCGACCTACTCGGACGGCAGCAAGGTCCAGGGCGTCCTGTCGCCGTACGACGGCCTGTCGCGTGGCATCATCACGGCGCTGCAGAACGCCGGCTACGGCCCCGCGATCGCCGGCGGCATGCCGATCGTCACCGGTCAGGACGCCGAGATCGCCTCGGTCAAGCTGATCAACGACGACGTGCAGTACTCGACGATCTTCAAGGACACCCGCAAGCTCGCCGACCAGGCGATCAAGTCGGCGCAGTCGTTCCTCGCGGGCGAGGAGCCCGAGGCCAACGACACCGAGACGTACAACAACGGCGTCAAGGTTGTTCCGTCCTACCTCCTCGACTCGGACATCGTCGTCAAGGACAACATCCAGAAGCTCCTGATCGACTCGGGCTACTGGACCGCCGACCAGGTGGCCTCCGGCCAGGCCTGATCGACCCGTCCTGACCTGCCGCCGGCCGGCGGGCTCCCTCGGAGCTCGCCGGCCGGTCGGCCGGGTCAACCCCACAGCGGAGGGCCCGGCGACGGAGCCCGGTACGACGAAGGACGGTGGCCGCGTGGCCAATCCCATTCTCGAGATGCAAGACATCACCAAGACCTTTCCCGGCGTCAAGGCACTGCAGGACGTGTCGATGTCGGTCGAGCGTGGCGAGATCCACGCCATCTGCGGTGAGAACGGCGCCGGCAAGTCGACCCTCATGAAGGTGCTGTCGGGTGTGTACCCGCACGGCACCTACGAGGGCAAGATCCTCTTCGATGGCGAGGAAGTGCAGTTCGGGTCGATCAACGACTCCGAAGCCAAGGGGATCGTGATCATCCATCAGGAGCTCGCGCTCGTCCCCTACCTGTCGGTCGCGGAGAACATCTTCCTCGGCAACGAGCGGTCTAGCCGCGGCCTCATCGACTGGAACCGCGCCAACTCCGAGGCGGCAGCACTGCTCGCCCGGGTCGGCCTGGACGAGCTGCCGGTCACCCCGATCGGCCAGCTCGGCGTCGGGAAGCAGCAGCTCGTGGAGATCGCGAAGGCGCTCTCGAAGGAGGTCAAGCTGCTGATCCTCGACGAGCCGACCGCCGCGCTGAACGACAACGACTCCGAGCACCTGCTCGGGCTCCTGCGTCAGCTCAAGGCGCAGGGCATCACGTCGATCATGATCTCGCACAAGCTCAACGAGATCGCCGAGATCGCCGACACCACCACGATCATCCGCGACGGCCGCACCGTCGAGACGCTCAACATGGTCACTGACGAGGTGACGCAGGAGCGCATCATCCGCGGCATGGTCGGCCGTGACCTCGGCCACCGGTTCCCCCCGCACGAGTCGCACATCGGCGAGGAGGTGCTGCGGATCGAGGACTGGACCGTGCACCACCCCACGGACCCCGACCGCGTCATGGTCGACGGCGCTGACCTCACGGTCCGCGCGGGCGAGATCGTCGGGCTGGCCGGACTGATGGGCGCGGGTCGCACGGAGCTCGCCATGTCGGTATTCGGCCGGTCCTACGGCAGCAACATCACCGGCAAGCTCTTCCTCCACGGCAAGGAGATCAAGGCGAACACGGTGAGCGAGGCCATCGCTCACGGCATCGCCTACGCCACCGAGGACCGCAAGAAGTACGGCCTCAACCTGATCGAGGACATCCGGAGCAACATCTCCGCCGCGAACCTCGCGCAGGTCTCGCGCGGCGGGTTCGTGAACGCGAACGAGGAGATCAAGGTCGCCGAGGAGTACCGCCAGAGCATGAACATCAAGGCGCCCACGGTGCTGGCGCTGGCGGGCAAGCTCTCGGGCGGCAACCAGCAGAAGGTCGTGCTGAGCAAGTGGCTCTTCACGGATCCTCAGGTGCTGATCCTCGACGAGCCGACCCGCGGGATCGACGTCGGCGCGAAGTACGAGATCTACACGCTGATCAACCGCCTCGCTGAGCAGGGCAAGGCCGTGCTGGTGATCTCCTCCGAGCTTCCCGAGCTCCTCGGCATCTGCAACCGGATCTACACGCTCTCGGCCGGCCGGATCACCGGTGTGCTGCCACGCGAGCAGGCGACTCAGGAGAACCTGATGGAGCTCATGACCAAGGAAAGGGACCAGGTCCGATGACCGCCATTGCAGGCCTGAGGGAACTCTTCACGAGGAACCTTCGTCAGAGTGGGATCGTCGTCGCGTTCGTCGTCATCGTGGGGCTCTTCACGTTCCTCACGGACGGCGTGCTGCTCTCCCCGGGCAACGTGACCAACATCGTGCTGCAGTACTCGTACATCCTCATCCTCGCCATCGGGATGATGATCGTCATCATCGGCGGTCACATCGACCTGTCGGTCGGGTCGGTGGTCGCGCTCACCGGCGCCGTCTCCGCGGTGGTCGTCATCAAGCAGGGTCACCCGTGGTGGATGGGCGTGGTCGCCGGTCTCGTGGTCGGCGTCCTGGTCGGGTTCTGGCAGGGCATGTGGGTCGCCTACGTCGGCGTGCCGGCGTTCATCGTGACGCTGGCCGGCATGCTGCTGTTCCGTGGCATGACGCTTCGCGTGCTCGACAACGTCTCGCTCTCCCCGTTCCCGGCGGAGTACCAGCGCATCGCCGGTGGGTTCCTCAACGGGTTCCTCGGTGGCAACGGCATCGACGTCTTCACCCTCGTCATCGCGGCGATCGCCGTGCTGGGTTATGCCGTGAGCCAGGTGCGTACCCGTCAGGGCCGCATCAAGTACCAGCAGGTCGTCGAGTCGATGCCGATCTTCGTCACCAAGATCGCCCTGGTCGGCCTGGTGAGCATGGCGTTCGCGTACCAGCTCGCCCGCAGTCGCGGCCTGCCGATCGTGCTGATCATCCTGGGCTTCCTCGTCATCGCGTACACGATCGTCACGACGAAGACCGTGTTCGGCCGGCACGTCTACGCGATCGGCGGGAACCTCTCCGCCGCGCAGCTGTCCGGCGTGAAGGTCAAGCGGGTCAACTTCTGGATCTTCGTGAACATGGGCGTGCTCGCCGCCATCGCCGGCGTCGTCTACTCGTCCCGGTCCAACGGCGCCCAGCCGGGCGCGGGCAACATGTTCGAGCTCGACGCGATCGCCGCCTGCTTCATCGGTGGCGCATCCACCACCGGCGGCGTCGGCCGGATCACCGGCGCGATGGTCGGTGGACTGATCATGGCCGTCATGAGCAACGGCATGCAGCTCATGGGCATCGACCAGTCCGTGCAGCAGATGGTCAAGGGCCTCGTCCTGCTGCTGGCCGTCGCGTTCGACATCTACAACAAGCGTCGCGCGGGCGCGGCGCGCTGAAGGTCACGAGCAACCGGCTCGGTACTACGCTCACGGGCGTGAGAGGGCGGCTGACGATGTCGGGCTCTCAGTCGTCGCTCCGTGAGGCCAACCGGGCGCTGATCGTCGACACGGTCCACCGGCACGGCGGGCTCACGCAGGTCGAGCTCGCCGGTGCCACCGGGCTGTCGGCCGCCACCGTCTCGACGATCGTCAAGGAGCTGCTCGGAGCCGGCGTCGTCGAGACGCGGAACACCACCCGGAGCGGGCGACGTGCCCAGATGGTCACGATCGCCCACCGGGTGGGTCTCGCGGTCGGCATCATCATCGGCCACCGCCAGCTGCGGGTCGCGCTCGGCGACGTCACCAGCGAGGTCGTCGCCGAGCAGACCCTTCCGCTGCCCTACGAGCACCGGGTGGATACCAGCCTCGACCGCGCCGCCCTGCTGGTCGCGGACCTGCTCGAGCGCGTGGGCTCGACCGGCGACGAGGTCGTCGGCATCGGGGTCGGTCTGCCCGCTCCGGTCGACAGCGCGACCGGAATGATCTCCGTGCGCGGCATGATGCGCGGCTGGGACGAGGTCCACGTCGGGCACGTGCTGTCCAAGCGCCTTGCCAGCCCGGTGTTCGTCGACAACGACGCGAACCTCGGGGCGCTCGCGGAGAGCGCGTACGGCGCGTCCCGCATCTACCGGGACTCCGTGTACGTGCGGGCGTCGTACGGCACGGGCGCGGGGATCGTCCTGGGCGGCCAGGTGCACCGGGGCTTCGCGGGGACCGCCGGCGAGATCGGCCACGTGCAGGTGGACCCGCAGGGGGACATCTGCCGGTGCGGGAGCCGCGGGTGCCTCGACACCGTCGTCGGCGCCGCCGCCCTGCTCGAGCCGCTTCGGGCCAGCCACGGCTCCCTCGCGCTGCGCGACGTCATCCAGCGCGCGATCGACGGCGACCCCGGGTGCGCGCGGGTGATCGCCGACGCCGGGTCGACCATCGGCGAGGTGGTCTCCGGGCTGGCCATGGCCGTCAACCCGGAGTGCATCGTGGTCGGCGGCGAGCTCGCCGAGACCGGCGAGCTCCTGCTCGGCCCCCTCCGTGAGGCGATCCGCCACCGGGTGCTGCTCAACCAGATCGCCCCGCTCGAGGTCGTGCCCGCCGAGCTGGGTCAGCGCGCCGAGGTCATCGGCGCGCTCGAGCTCGTGCTGCGGTCGACCGACTTCGTCCAGCGTTCCGACGAGCAGGCGCGCTCGGCTAGCCACCAGGAGGTCGACGATTGACGCGCGATCCAGGCGGGGTTTCACTGCAGGTACATGCGCAACGAAGAGCAGGTGAGGTCATGAGCGAGAACCCACGGGTCCCGCTGCTGTCCCTCCGACAGATCAGCCTGCGGTTCGGTGCGGTCGAGGCGCTCGTCGGCGTCGACCTCGACGTGTTCGCCCACCAGGTGGTCGCGCTCGTCGGGGACAACGGCGCGGGCAAGTCGACGCTGGCCAAGGTGATCTCCGGCGTGCTCACACCCGACTCCGGGCTGATCGAGCTCGACGGCGAGCCCGTGACCATCCCGTCGCCGTCCGCGGCGCACGCGCTCGGCATCGCCACCGTGTTCCAGGACCTCGCGCTGTGCGGCAACCTCGACGTGACGTCGAACATCTTCCTCGGCCGCGAGCTGACCGGTGGGGCGCTGCTGGACGACGGGAAGATGGAGCAGGTGGCCCGCGGGATCCTGCGGGACCTCACCCTGCGCATCCCGTCGGTGCGGACGCCGCTGTCCGAGCTGTCGGCGGGGCAGCGCCAGGCGGTCGCGATCGCGCGCACCCTCATCGGCTCCCCGCGCCTGGTCGTGCTCGACGAGCCCACCGCCGCGCTGTCCGTCGCGCAGACCGCCGAGGTGCTCACGTACATCGAGCGCCTGCGCGACCTGGGCCACGGGGTCATCCTCATCAGCCACAACATGAACGACGTGCGCGCCGTGTCCGACCGGATCGTCGTGCTGCGGCACGGGCGCAACAACGGCTCGTTCGACGCCAGCAGCGCCACCTACGAGGCGGTGCTCGCGGCGATCACCGGGGCGACGAGCCTGGACAACAGCGCGATGCTGCGCCGGATGGGCGCGCTGCACTGAGCCCGGGGCATTCGGCCGTGCCGGATTGCGGAGTCGTAGCGGCGTTCTCCGCGTCACGCGCAGTGCTGAGTGAAGACTTCGTCGCGCCAGACGCGACGAACTCTTCACCCAGTGGACGTCGCGCTCGCGAGCACCATGGTGATGTCCGCGAGGCGGCTCAGCGGAAGACGATCGTGCGGTGCCCGTCCAGCAGCACCCGGTGCTCCGCGTGCCAGCGCACCGCCCGGGCCAGGGCCCGTCGCTCCACGTCCTGCCCGAGCGCGACCAGGTCGTCGACGTGGCGGGAGTGGTCCACGCGCTCGACGTCCTGCTCGATGATCGGGCCCTCGTCGAGGTCGCCGGTCACGTAGTGCGCGGTCGCGCCGATGAGCTTGACCCCGCGGTCGTGGGCCTGCGCGTACGGGCGGGCGCCCTTGAACGAGGGCAGGAACGAGTGGTGGATGTTGATGACCCGGCCCTGCAGCGCCCGGCACAGGTCGTCGGACAGGATCTGCATGTAGCGCGCGAGAACCACCAGCTCGACGTCCAGCGCCTCGACCAGCTCGAGCAGCCGCGCCTCGGCCTGCGACTTGGTCGCAGCCGTCACGGGAACGTGGTGGAACGGGATGCCGTAGAACTGCGCGAGCGGCTCGAGGGTGGTGTGGTTGGACACGACGGCGACCAGGTCGATCGGCAGGTTCTCGGACCGCTGGCGGAACGCCAGGTCGTTGAGGCAGTGCGCGGCGGTCGAGCCCATGACGAGCGTGCGGACCGGCCGGCCGACGACGTCGAGCGACCAGTCCATCGCGAAGCGCTCGGCCACCGGCGCGAACGCCGCCTCGAGCTCGTCGCGCGGCGTGGACGCGGTGACCTGCACGCGCATGAAGAACAGGCCGGACAAGGGGTCCCCGAACTGCTGCGACTCGGTGATGTTCCCCCCGTGCTCCGCCAGCAGCCCGGCGACCGCGTGCACGATCCCGGGGCGGTCGGGGCAGGAGAGGGTGAGAACCCAGTGGATGCTGTCGAGTGAGTCGGAGGACACGAGGTCCGAGAGTAGTGGTCGTGCGGATCGGCTGACACGATGGGCCGCATGACGCAGCCCGACCTCGACATCCGTTCCGTGACCCGCGACGACGCCGGCGAGCTGCTCACGCTGCGCCGCGCTGCGTTCGTCACCGAGGCCCAGCAGTACGGCGACCCGCACATCCCGCCGCTCACGCAGACGCTCGAGGAGCTCCAGGCGGACCTCGACAGGGACGGCGTCATCACGCTCGGCGGCTGGTACGGCCACCGCCTCGTCGGGTCGATCCGCGTGCTGATCGAGGGCTCGAAGGCCACGCTCGGCCGCTTCGCGGTCGCCCCCGACCTGCAGGGTCAGGGCTTCGGCACCCAGATGCTCATGGCGATCCTGCCGTTCCTGCCGGAGGGCATCGAGGAGGTCTGGGTGTTCACCGGCCGCGACTCGGTGCAGAACCTCGCGCTGTATGCCAAGCACGGGTACGAGCACCAGCACGACCAGACGGCCGGCGACCTCACGTACGCCTACCTCCGCAAGATCCTGGGCGACGGCGAGTCGGACTGAGCGGCCGCTGTCAGCGTCGGCGGAGACGCTGCACAGTCTCGAACAACCGACGCTTGGCGCGGATGAGCTGGAGCTCTTTCGTCGAGACGTAGGTTGGAATCCCGTCGGGCTGCACTTCCTCGACCAACGGCTCCTCCTCGACGACCTCGATTCCCTCCGGGACCTCGACGACGACGTCCGTCACCTCGTGGACGGCCCGCTCGGACAGGACGGCGCGCTGCTCGGCGGAAGCGTCCCGCGGCAGACGAACGAGCCTGGCGAAGAACTCGAGCTCACCGGGTTCGGTCGCCGAGATCTCCGCGGCGTAGAAGTCGATGACACCCAGCCGGGCGAGCTCGGCTATCTGAGCCGCGAAGGTGCTCGGCGTGAAGATCCAGACGTGAGAGTCGATGTACTCGCCGCCCCGCATTCGCTCGATCAGGCACGCCACCTGGTCCGGTGTGTTCGATATGTCGTCGTCGGTAGCTACGTGCCCGGCCCACAAGGCGATGGAGTGCATCGAGACGACGGAGCTGAAGTGGTCGTACACGGCTCGGATCGTCGGGCGGACGTCCCGGTTCTCGTGCGCTTCCAACATCTGGCCGACCGTGGTGTGGGGTCGACGGACATCGAACGAGTAGCGACGGTCCGGCACCACCAGCACGAGTGCACCGCCGTCCTCGAGCACCTCGGCAATGTCTGACAGCCAACCGATGAGGTCAGGCACGTGCTCGATGACGTGGGATGCGAGCACCCAGCGGTAGGGTGCGTCGCGACCAGCGGCGTCGCGCAGCGCGTGCAGCTTTCCGCCGGCGTCATGGAGCGGGAAGTCGATGTCGGGTATGTCGTCGACGATGACGTGGGGGTCGGCGCGGAAGCGCTCACGCATGATGTCGCCGGAGAAAACGTCGACGTAGCGCACGTCGCAGTGCGACTTCAACGCGAGGGGTCGATTGAGCGGCCCGATCTCCAAGCCGCGTCCCTCGCGGAGGCGGCCGAGCCGGGTGACGATCTCCCGCCGTTCGTCCTGGTCCCGCATCGCGCTCCTGGATCGGGTCAGCGCTCTGGCGAGCGCCTGCGGTGTGCTCCTGGTCTGGACAGTAGCGGTCAGGCCCCTCCCTTGGTGAGGGTCCGGATGGCGATCCCGAACAATGCTTCGCGCCGGACGGATCGACCGCCGTCCAGCCTGACCGCAACTGGTGTCGTCACGGTTCGGGCTTGCTACTCTCTACCTCGTCGCGACTGGCGAAACGGGTGGGTCACCACCGGGGAGCGACGCAGCAGCAGACCAACGGGTCGGACGCCTGGGCCCCCGGTCACCACACACGAGTGTGCGGGTGCCGGTGCGCGCGTACACGCTGACTGCCGACAGGAGTGCCATGAGCGCCGACCAGATCCCCTTGATGGACCAGAACATCTCCCAGCTCGACCCGGAGATCGCCGCCGTCCTCGACGGTGAGCTCGCCCGCCAGCAGGGCACGCTCGAGATGATCGCGAGCGAGAACTTCGTCCCCCGCGCCGTCCTGCAGGCGCAGGGCTCCGTCCTGACCAACAAGTACGCCGAGGGCTACCCGGGCCGCCGCTACTACGGCGGCTGCGAGCAGGTCGACATCGCGGAGAACATCGCGATCGCCCGCGCGAAGGCGCTGTTCGGCGCCGAGCACGCCAACGTGCAGCCGCACTCGGGCGCCACGGCCAACGCCGCCGTGCTGCACGCCCTGATCAACGCGGGCGACAAGATCCTCGGCCTCGAACTGGCCCACGGCGGCCACCTCACGCACGGCATGAAGATCAACTTCTCCGGCAAGCTCTACCAGGTCGGCGCGTACGGCGTGGACCCCGAGACGTTCCTGGTCGACATGGACGTGGTCCGCGAGAAGGCGCTCGAGCAGCGTCCCGACGTGATCATCGGCGGCTGGTCCGCGTACCCGCGCCAGCTCGACTTCGCGGCGTTCCGGTCGATCGCCGACGAGGTGGGCGCCAAGCTCTGGGTCGACATGGCGCACTTCGCCGGCCTGGTGGCGGCGGGCCTGCACCCGAGCCCCGTCCCGCACTCCGACGTCGTCTCGTCGACCGTGCACAAGACGATCGGTGGCCCGCGCTCGGGCTTCATCCTGAGCCGCGAGGAGTTCGCCAAGAAGATCGACTCGGCCGTGTTCCCGGGTCAGCAGGGCGGCCCGCTCATGCACGTGATCGCCGCCAAGGCCGTCGCGTTCAAGGTGGCCGGCACCGAGGAGTTCAAGGACCGCCAGCAGCGCACGCTCGACGGCGCCCGCCTCATCGCCGAGCGCCTCTCCGCGCCCGACGTCGCCGCGGCCGGTGTCTCGGTGCTCACGGGCGGCACGGACGTGCACCTGGTGCTCGTGGACCTGCGGCACTCGGACCTCGACGGCCAGCAGGCCGAGGACCTCCTGCACGCTGCCGGCATCACCGTGAACCGCAACGCGGTGCCCTTCGACCCGCGCCCCCCGCGCGTCACGTCCGGCCTGCGCATCGGCACGCCGGCGCTGGCCACCCGCGGTTTCGGGGACGTCGAGTTCACCGAGGTCGCGGACATCATCGCGAACGCGCTGATCAACGGTGCCGCCACGGACGTGGAGGCGCTCAAGGCCCGGGTGCTCAAGCTCACCGAGTCGTTCCCGCTGTACTCCGACCTGCAGCAGTACTGATGACGGCTCGGCTTCTCGACGGGACCGCCACGGCGGCCCGGATCAAGGCGGAGTTGACCGAGCGGGTGGTCGCCCTCGCAGCGCGAGGCGTGACGCCGGGCCTCGGCACCCTACTCGTCGGCGACGACCCCGGCTCGCGCTGGTACGTCGCCGGCAAGCACAAGGACTGTGCCGAGGTGGGCATCGCCTCGATCCGCGAGGACCTGCCGGCCACGGCCACGCAGGACGAGATCGAGGCGGCGGTCCGTCGGCTGAACGAGGACCCGGAGTGCACCGGCTTCATCGTGCAGCTGCCGCTGCCCAAGGGCATCGACGCCAACCGGGTGCTCGAGCTGGTCGACCCCGACAAGGACGCCGACGGACTGCACCCGACCAACCTCGGGCGCCTGGTGCTGCGGGTCAACGAGCCGGTCACGTCGCCGCTGCCCTGCACGCCGCGAGGCATCATCGACCTGCTGCTGCGGCACGACGTCGACCTGCACGGGGCGGACGTCGTCGTCATCGGCCGCGGGGTCACCGTCGGGCGCTCGATCGGTCTGCTGCTCACGCGGCGGGAGATCAACGCGACCGTCACGCTCACCCACACCGGCACCGAGGACCTCGCGGAGCACACCCGCAACGCCGACGTCATCATCGCCGCGGCCGGCGTGCCGGGGATCATCACGGCGGACATCGTCAAGCCGGGCGCGGTCGTCATCGACGTCGGCGTCTCGCGGTCGACCGACCCGGAGACGGGCAAGAGCCGCGTCGTCGGCGACGTCGACCCGGGCGTGCGCGAGGTCGCGTCGTGGGTGTCGCCCAACCCGGGGGGCGTGGGGCCGATGACACGCGCGATGCTGCTGAGCAACGTCGTGGACACCGCGGAGCGCCTGCTGGGCTGAAATCTTCCACGATCGGGGCCAGGCTGGTGCGGTGGCGGCCGGCCCCGGTCGTCGGAGGGAGATCAGTCATGGGCGTGGTCCGTCCGCACCTCTGGTTCGACCGCCAGGCCGCCGAGGCCGCACGGTTCTACGCCGAGGTCATCCCGAACACGACCATCCACTCCGTCGTGACGGCGCCGCCGGGCACGCCCGGCGTCGCCGAGGGCGCGGAGTTCATCGTCGAGCTGTCCATCGACGGCATGCGCGCGACCTTCCTCAACGCCGGCCCGGCGTTCGTCCTCGACGAGGCCTTCTCGTTCGTCCTCGACTGTCAGGACCAGGCGGAGGTCGACCACTACTGGGACACGCTGATCTCCGACGGCGGCCGGCCGAGCCAGTGCGGCTGGCTCGTCGACAAGTTCGGCGTGTCGTGGCAGGTGGTGCCCGTGCAGCTCGACGACATCATGTCGCGACCCGACGCCGAGGGCGTCGCGCGGGCGATGGCGGCCATGCTCACGATGGGCAAGCTGGACGTCGCGGGCCTCGAGGCGGCCTACCGCGGGGAGTCGTCCGTGCAGTGAGGTTGGATGGTCCGGTGCTGACCATCGCGAGCGTGAACGTCAACGGGATCCGGGCCGCCTACAAGCGGGGGATGGGGACCTGGCTGGAGGCGCGCAAGCCCGACGTGATCCTCCTGCAGGAGGTCCGGGCGTCCGACGAGATCCTGGCCGACCACCTGCCGCCGGGCGAGTGGCACCTGGCGCACGAGGCCAGCGAGACGAAGGGGCGCGCGGGCGTCGCGATCGCGAGCCGCCTGCCGATGACGGCGATCCGGATCGGGCTGAGGACCGGCGTGACCGGCGACTCCGGCCGCTGGGTCGAGGCGGACCTCGCCCTGCCGGCGCACGAGGGTGCACCGTCGCGCAGCATCACGGTCGTCTCGACGTACCTGCACTCGGGCACGGTCGGGACGCCGTCCATGGACGAGAAGTACGCGTTCCTCGACCACGTGACCGGGCGGCTGGCGGACATCGCCGAGCAGGGCGGGTACGCCGTCGTCGCCGGGGACGTGAACATCGCGCACCGCGAGGCGGACATCAGGAACTGGAAGGGCAACCTGAAGTCGGCGGGCTTCCTGCCGCGCGAGCGCGCCTACCTCGACCGGTGGTTCGACGACCTCGGCTGGCACGACCTCGGGCGCGAGCTCGGCGGCGAGGGACCGGGTCCGTTCACGTGGTGGTCGTGGCGCGGGAAGGCGTTCGACAACGACGCCGGGTGGCGAATCGACTACCAGCTGGCGACGCCCGACCTTGCCGACGCCGCCGTGAGCGCGACGGTCGACCGGGCCGCCACGTACGCCGAGCGCTTCTCGGACCACGCCCCGGTAGTAGTCGTGTACGACCTCTGACGTCCGGTTCGTACCTCGCGCTCGTGCTGACCGGCGGGCTGCTCGTCCTCCTGCGCCGCCGCGGGGCGTAGTCCGTCCGGAGCGGCGGCGACGCTCCCCCTGGAGCACGCGCCGCGGCTGCGCCCATCGCTACCGTGGTCGGATGACGCCCGCGCACGCCCCGTGGCCGGGTCCGCCGTGGGGTCGTCGCGAGGGGGCCCGCTGGATCGCGGTCCCGGCCGTGCTGCTCGCGCTCTTCACCGTTATCGGCTGCGCGGGTGCCAACGCCTGGCACCCGGCGGCCCGCGCGTTCGACGCTCTCGCCGTGCTGCTCCTGCTGGTGGCACCGACCTCGCTGGTCCTCGTAGTCAGACGCGGGGCTCCCGCGGTCGTCGGCGCAGTGCTCGCCGTCGTCGGACCCGTCGCGTACCTCGCGCTCGGGTACGAGCCGGGCCCGGCGCTGGTCCCGCTGGGCTTCGTCGTCGTGGCCCTCGGCGCGACGCGACGACGGCTCCTGTCGCTCGCGGCGGGGACCGCCGGCGCGCTCGCGGTGGTCCTGCTCGCACTCCGCCCGGACGGCCTGAGCCCGGTGTACACGACGCTGACGGTCACCGGGCTGGTGATCGCGATGCTGCTGGGTGAGGGTGCCCGCGGTCGTACCGAGCGCATGCAGGCGGTCCGAGCCGCCCGGGTCTCGCGCCAGGAGTCGGCGGTGGCCGCCGAGCGGCTCCGCATCGCCCGCGAGCTGCACGACGTCCTCGCGCACTCGCTGTCGGGGATCACCGTGCAGGCCGGCGTCGGGCTGCACCTCATGGACCGCGAGCCCGAGGCGGCGCGCCGCGCGCTCGTCGAGATCCGCGAGGCGAGCCGCGACGCACTCGACGAGGTGCGGGACGTGCTCGGGGTCCTGCGTGCCGACGGGGAGGCCCCGCGCAGCCCGGCCGGGCGGCTCGACGCGCTCGTCGAGCGGGCGCGGGCGGACGGGCTCGTCGTCGAGGACGTGGGCCTCGACGCGGCGGTTCCCGAGGCGACGGCGGGCGTGCTCCATCGGGTCCTGCAGGAGGCGCTCACCAACGTCCGCCGGCACGCGCCGGGTGCATCCGTGCAGGTCACGCTGGTCGTGGGCGAGTCGATCGTGCTCGACGTGCAAGACGACGGCCCGCCGGTCGCCGCGCTGGTCGACGGCTACGGGTTGCGCGGGATGCGGGAGCGAGCCGCCGCGGTGGGTGGGTCCCTGACGGCCGCCTCGGAGCCGACCGGGTTCCACGTCCGGCTGGAGGTCCCGCGATGATTCGCGTGCTCCTCGCCGACGACCAGGGCCTCGTCCGTGGCGGCTTCCGCGCGCTCGTCGACGCCGAGCCCGACATGACCGTGGTGGGGGAGGCGGCGACCGGTGACGACGCCGTCCGCCTCGCGCTCGAGCTGCTCCCCGACGTGGTGCTCATGGACATCCGGATGCCGGGGACCGACGGGCTCGCGGCGACGCGGCAGATCGTCGACGAACCGCGGGCGTCCGGCGTGCGGGTGGTCGTCGTGACCACGTTCGAGCTCGACGAGTACGTGGCGGAGGCGATCCGCGGCGGCGCGTCCGGCTTCCTGGTCAAGGACACCGAGCCGGCGGACCTGCTGCGGGCCGTGCGGGTGGTGGCGGCCGGCGACGCGTTGCTCTCACCGACCGTGACGCGGCGGCTCCTGGCCACGGTCGCGCGGGCGACGCGGGAGGCGCCGCCCTCGTCGGCGCTCGCCGACCTCACACCCCGGGAGCGCGAGGTGCTCGTGCTCGTCGCGGAAGGTCTGCCCAACGACGAGATCGGGGAGCGGCTGTTCCTCAGCCCGCTGACGGTCAAGACGCACGTGCTGCGGGCCGCGACCAAGCTGGGGGCGCGGGACCGGGCGCAGATGGTGGTCCTCGCCTACGAGTCGGGGCTGGTGCGGCCCGGGTGGGCCGGCTGACTCCGATCGGAGCGACCAGGACGGTCCCGCTGGACGACGACCCGGACGGGGTCGGGGGGCGACGGTGGTGGTGCGGTCGACGGTCGGCCGCCGCACATCGTCGGAGGTCCTCATGCTCACCACGCTCCTGTCCCACCCCGTCGGCTACGGATGGGGGTGGGGCTGGGGACCCGGTCCCTGGTTCCTGCTGATCCCGCTGTTCTGGTTCGGCGTCATCGCCCTGTTCTTCACGTTCGGCGCCCGCCGCCGGCGCCGCTACTGGGAGGGCGAGGGCCCCCGCGGGACCGGCGGCGCCCGCAGCGTGCTCGCCGAGCGCTACGCCCGCGGGGAGATCGACGAGAGCGAGTACCGCGCCCGGCTCGAGGTCCTGCTCGCCGCGGACGCCCCGCGCGGCTGACCACGCTCGCGCCGCGACCGGGGCCCGGGCGCTCAGGCGTCGGTCGCGGCGATCGCGGGCTCGTCGGCGACCGGGGCTCCCGGCAGGTCGCGCATCCGGAGCAGCGGCGAGATCACGACGGGCAGGGCGGACACGGCCATGATCACGACCGACACCCAGAGCGTCGGCAGGACGCCGAGGTGGGTGCCGAGCCAGCCACCGAGCAGCCCGCCGATCGGCATCGTGCCCCACACGATGAACCGCACGGACGCGTTCATCCGCCCGAGCAGCGGCGGCGGGCACACCCGCTGGCGGAAGCTGACCTGCCCCACGTTGTAGACGATGACCGCGAAGCCGAACAGCGCGCCGCCGGCGACGAGCAGCGCGGCCGCCGGGACCGTGACGGTGGAGGCGAGCGGCATCAGCGCGGTCGCCGGCGCCATGACCAGCGCGGACAGCGGGATGATGCGCCCCTCGCCCACCCACCGGGCGAGCCGGCCCGCGACGAGCGCGCCGAGCAGGGCGCCGATCGACCCGGCCGACAGGACCGCGCCGTACGCCGCGGTGCCCAGGCCGAGCGTCCGCAGCACGTAGATCACGGTCACGGCGCCGGCGATCGCGCCCGCGAAGTTCCCCAGCGACGTGCACGCGACGATCCGGCGCAGGTACGGCTCGTGCACCACGAACTGCAGGCCCTCCGCGATCTCGACCTTAAGCGGCCGGCGCGTGTCGGGGTGCGGCGGGGTCTCCTGGTGCCGGATGCGGCCGACGGCGAAGGCCGAGACGAGGTAAGTGACGACCGTGACGGCGATGAGCGCGGGCGCGGTGATCACGCGGAGCGCGAGACCGCCGATCGCCGGGGCGGCGACCTGGGCGACCGACGCGGTGGCCTGTAGCTTCGAGTTGCCCTCGACCAGGTGGTCGAGCCCGACCAGGCCCGGGATGTAGCTCTGGTGGGAGACGTCGAAGAAGACCGTGGCGACGCTGATGATGAGGCCGGCGACGATGAGCAGGGGGATCGAGGCGTGCCCGGTCACGGCGGTCGCGACGACGACCGCGAGCACCGTGGCCCGCACGAGGTCCGCCACGATGAGCACGCGCCGCTTGCGCATCCGGTCCACCCACGCCCCGGCCGGGAGTCCGATCACCAGGAACGCCGCGTACTCGGCCGCGTTGAGCATGCCCATCTGCCACTCGGTGGCGGCGAGCTGCTGGACGGCGAAGATGGGGAGCGCGAGCGCGGTCAGCTGGGCGCCCAGCTGGCCGAGGGCGTCGCCCGTCCACAGCCGGCGGAAGTCCGGGTGGTGGATCAGCGATCGGGTGGGTGTCTCGATGCTCACGGCGACCAGCATCGACAACTGATTGGGAAAAGTCAATCACTCGTGGGAGCATCGACACATGACGGAGAGCGCACCCGTGGACAGCACCGCTGAGATCGACGCCGACGCCCGCGCCCTGGCGAGCACCGTGCGCATGAGGATCCTGCGGCTCTGTCTCGACGAGGCGCTGACCAACCGGCAGATCGCCGACCGGCTGGACCGCAACCCCGCGACCGTGCTGCACCACGTCCGCACCCTGGCCGACCGCGGCTTCCTGGCGGCCCAGCCGGTCCGCCGAGGTGCCCGCGGGTCCCGAGAGGTGCCGTACAAGTCGACCGGGAAGTCCTGGCGCACGCCGGGCGGCCCGGGTATGAGCCAGGTCCTCATCGACACATTCCTCGAGGAGGTCGCGCTGGTCGACCCGGCCACGGTGCTGACCTCGCGACTCGGCCTGCGCCTGGACGCGGCCGCCTTCGAGGAGCTGGTGGCCAGGGTGAACGACGTGCTCCAGGACTTCGCCGCCCGCACGCCCGACCCCGACGGCACGCCGTACTCGGTCTTCTGGGCCCTGCACGAGGACGTCAGCCGCCGCGCGACCGCATGACGAACGCCAGGCTCCCGCCCCTCCGCGGTCGCCCGGCGCTCGTCATCCCCTGCGCGGTGCTGTACTCGTGACGCTAGAGACTGCGTGCGCTCGACACATCCGACTCAGGTCGCACACGCTCGTCGCGGCGTCATCCGTGAGTACCTGGTCGCGTCGAATACCGCTCAGCTCGCCGCGGCGGCCGCCGTCGCGACGAGGAACGCCGGGGCGCGCAGGCCGGCGTCGGMGAAGGCGTCCGCCACGGCCTGCGCCACCTGGTCCACGTCGCCCGCGTCGACCAGCGCGATCGCCGACCCCCCGAACCCGCCGCCGGTCATCCGCGCACCGACGGCACCGGCCCCGCGGGCGGACTCGACCACGAGGTCGAGCTCGAGGGACGACACCTCGTAGTCGTCGCGCAGCGAGGCGTGCGACTGGTTCATGAGGGTCCCGACGGGCGCGACCTCACCGGCGTCGAGCAGCGCGACGAACCAGGTCACGCGGTCGATCTCGTTGACCACGTGCCGGACGCGGCGCACCCGGACCTCGTCGTCGAGCTTGTCCAGCGCCCACTCCAGCCCTCGGGGGTCGTCGGAGATCTCTCGCAGGGTGTCGACGCCGAGCTGTGCCGCGGCGGCCTCGCACGTCGCGCGGCGCTCGGCGTACTGCCCGTCGACGTGCGAGTGCTCGGCCCGGGTGTCGACGACCAGCAGGGCGAGGTTGTGCGCTGCCAGGTCGAACGGCACGTGCCGGACCGAGCCGTCGAGGCAGTCCAGCAGGAGGGCGTTGCCGGCCTTCGTGCGCAGCGCGGCCGCCTGGTCCATGCCCCCGGTGGGCGCTCCCGCGATCTCGTTCTCCGCGCGCACGCAGAGCGTCGTGAGTGTCGCCCGGCCCTCGTCGGACCCCGCAAGGCCCAGTGCGAAGACCGCGTCGAGCGCGACCGCGACCGACGCCTCGAGCGCCGCCGACGACGACAGCCCTGCGCCGTACGGCACGCAGGAGTCGATCGCCACGTCGAAGCCGCCCATCGCGTACCCGGCCTCACGCAGGGCCCACGCGACGCCGACGACATACCCCGCCCAGCTGTCGACCGTGCCGGGCCCGACGTCGGCCAGGTCGATCGTCCGCATGCCGTCCGGCTCCTGCGCGGACACGAGCCGCACGGTGTCGTCGTCGCGACGCCGCACCGCCGCGTAGGTGCGGTGGGGGAGCGCGATGGGCAGGCAGAGGCCGCCGTTGTAGTCGGTGTGCTCGCCGATGAGGTTGACCCGGCCGGGCGCCGACCACGTGCCGTCCGGCGACTCGTCGAAACGGGCCTCGAACAGTGAGCGGGCACGGTCGTTCCCCTCGACGGGGGTCCAGGCCTCGAGCCACTCGGGGGTCATGCCAGCTCCTTCAGTCGGTTAGCGATGCGTTCCGGGGTGGTGTCGCTGATCCAGGCGCCCATGCCGGACTCGACGCCGGCGAGGTACTTGAGCTTGCCCGGCGCGCGGAGCACCGAGAATAGCTGCAGGTGCAGCCTGGAGTCCTCGCGCCCCTCGCGCACGGGCGCCTGGTGCCAGCCGGAGATGTAGGGCAGCGGGATCGCCTCGCCGTCCGGGCCGACGAAGAACCGGTCGAGCCGCTGCAGCAGCGTGAGGTACGTCGTCGCGAGGTCCTCGCGCTCGGCGTCGGTCAGCGCCGGCAGGTCGGGGACGTCGCGGCGGGGGGCCAGGTGCACCTCGACGGGCCAGCGCGCGGCGAACGGCACGTACGCCACCCAGTGCTCCGACTCCAGCACGATCCGCTCGTCGTGGGCCAGCTCGGCGTCGAGCACGTCGCGGCCCAGCAGCCGGCCGGTCCGCTCCCGGTGGGCCTTCGCCTCGGCGAGCATGGCCGTGGTCTTCGGCGTCAGGTACGGGAACGCGTAGATCTGGCCGTGCGGGTGGTGCAGCGTGACCCCGATCTCCTTGCCGCGGTTCTCGAAGACGAACACCTGCTCGATGCCCGGCAAGGCGTTCAGGGCCTCGGTGCGCTGCGCCCACGCCTCGACGATCGTGCGCATCCGGCGCGGGGTGACGGTGCTCAGCGACGCCGTCGAGTCGGACGAGAAGCAGATGACCTCGCAGCGCCCGGCGGCGGGGCGGACCGTCCACAGCGGCTCGCCGTCCCGCTGCACCGGCGCGTCGGGGATGCCCGGGACGGCCAGCAGGGACGGGAAGCGGTTCTCGAACACGACGACGTCGTAGTCCTGCGCCGGGATCTCGCCGTCCTGGTAGACCGCGCCGGGCTTGGCCGGGGCCAGCGGGTTGGCGTCGGCCGGCGGCAGGAACGTGCGGTTCATGCGGTGTGCGGCCATCGGAATCCAGTCGCCGGTGAGCGGGTCGCGGCGCAGCTCCGGACCGGTCACCGGCCGGGGGACGCCGTCGGCGTCGGGCACGGGCGCGAACCGGTCCACCAGCGGGCGGGCGTCGTGCAGCTCCCGCGTCGCGGCGCCCGAGAGGTAGGGCTCCGAGTCGTCGAAGTAGAGCAGCTCCCGACCGTCGGCGAGCGTGGTCGTGGTCAGGCGGACGTTCACGTGGTGGCTCCCGTGGTGGCGACCGTGACCAGGGTGGTCGCGGCCAGGTGTGGTCGGGCGTCGGCGGGCAGGGCGTCGTCGGTGAGGAGGGTATCGACGTCGTCGAGGGGGGCGATGCGGGCCAGCCCGACGACCCCCCACTTGGTGTGGTCGGCGAGGACGGTGGTCGCCGCGGCGCAGGCCATGAGCGCGCGGTCGGTGGCGGCCTCGGCGAGGTTGGGCGTGGTGAGGCCGGTCGCGTCGAGCCCGTGCACGCCGAGGTAGGTGCGGTCCACGCGCAGGCTCGCCAGCGTGGCGTCGGCGACGGGGCCGACGAGCGCGTCGGACGGCGTCCGCACCCCGCCCGTGAGGATGACCTCGACGCCGGGTGCGCCGTGCAGGACGTCAGCGATGCGCAGGCCGTTGGTCACCACGGTCAGGGGGCCGATGCCGGCGCCGGCCAGGAGCTCGGCGAGCAGGTAGGTCGTCGTGCCCGCGGACAGCGCGACCGACTGACCAGGCTCGATCGTGGCGAGCGCCGCCCGGGCGATCGCGGCCTTCTCCGGCCCGGCCCACGAGCGCTTGGCCTCGAAGCCGGGCTCGTCGGTCGGCCGGCCCGGTGCGTCCGGGGCCACCGCTCCACCGTGCACCCGCCGGACCAGCCCCGCGCGCGCCAGCTCCGCGATGTCGCGCCGGACCGTCATGTCCGAGACGTCGAGGCTCTCGACCAGGTCCGCCACCCGGGCGGCCCCGTGGGCGCGCACGGCGACCAGGATCCGTTCCTGACGCTGGGAGGCGAGCACCCGAACATCTTCGCACGAAATCAAACAAACCCCAACACGAGGCGGGGTCTTGCCCATCGCGGCGGGTGTCCTCCAAGGTCAGACCTGGGTCGTCGGCGACCCGCGAAGGAGATGACATGTCCCGCGTCCGCGTGCACAACTTCTCGGTCTCGCTCGACGGCTTCGGCGCCGGCGAGGGCCAGCAGCTCGACGCGCCGTTCGGACACGCGGGGACACGGCTCCTGGAGTGGGCCTTCGAGACGCGGACCTTCCGCGAGATGGGCATCCACGGGGAGACGGAGGGATCGCTCGGGGTCGACGAGGCCTTCGCCAGCGGGTGGGGGCCCGGCATCGGCGTGGAGATCATGGGGCGCAACAAGTTCGGCCCTCAGCGCGGTCCGTGGGAGGACGAGGAGTGGAAGGGATGGTGGGGCGACAACCCTGTCTTCCACACCCCCGTCGTCGTCCTGACGCACCATCCCCGGCCGGTGCTCGAGATGGACGGCGGGACGACCTTCCACTTCGTCGACGCCGACCCGGTGTCCGCGCTCGAGCAGGCGCGCGCCCTGGCCGGCGACCTCGACGTCCGGATCGGTGGCGGCGTCAGCACGATCCGGCAGTTCCTCGAGGCCGATCTCATCGACCACCTGCACGTCGTGCTCGTGCCGATCGTCCTGGGCCGAGGCGAACGGCTCTGGGGCGGGCTCGAAGGACTCGAGCAGCGCTTCGACATCGAAGCGACGCCATCACCGTCCGGAGTCGTCCATCTGATCCTGACCCGTCGCACCGCGCGGTAGGCGCGCGCGTCAGCGACCGGCAGGAGTCAGGCCCAGGGAGCGGCCGGCGAGGCCGCGGCGGCGGGACACCAGCGAGCGCGCCACCTCGCGCAGGGCGTGCGCGGCGGGGGAGTCCGGGTCGCTGAGCACCACAGGGGTGCCCACGTCGCCGGCCTCGCGCAGCCGCACGTCGAGGGGGATCTGCCCGAGCAACGGCACGTCGGAACCGGTGAGGCGCGTGAGGTTCTCGGCGACCCGGGAGCCACCGCCGGACCCGAACAGCTCCAGCCGGGACCCGTCGGGCTGCTCGAGCCACGACATGTTCTCCACGACGCCGACCACGTGCTGCCGGGTCTGCACGGCGACGGACCCGGCGCGCTCGGCCACCTCGGCCGCGGCGACCTGCGGGGTGGTCACGACCACGATCTCGGACGACGGCAGCAGCTGCGCCACCGAGATCGCGATGTCGCCGGTGCCGGGCGGCAGGTCGAGCAGCAGCACGTCGAGGTCGCCCCAGAACACGTCCGCGAGGAACTGCTGCAGGGCCCGGTGCAGCATCGGCCCCCGCCACACCACGGGCTGGCCGGGCGGCACGAACATGCCGATCGAGACCACGAGGACCCCGAACGCCTCGGGCGGCAGCAGCATGTCGTCGACGCGGGTCGGCTGGCGCGTGACGCCGAGCATCCGCGGGATCGAGAAGCCGTAGATGTCCGCGTCGACGATGCCGACCTTGAGGCCGTCGGCCGCCATGGCGACGGCGAGGTTGGCGGTCACGGACGACTTGCCGACCCCGCCCTTGCCGGACGCGATCGCGAACACCTTGGTCAGCGACTGCGGCTGCGCGAACGGGATGACCGGCTCGGCGGAGGTGCCGCGCAGCAGGGTCTTGAGCTCGGCCCGCTGCTCGGCCGACATGACCCCGAAGACCACGGACGCCTCGGAGATCCCGTCGACGGCGACGGCCGCCGCGCTGACGTCGCGGGTGAGCGTGTCCTTGAGCGGGCAGCCCGGCGTGGTCAGGTCGATGCCGACGGTGGCCCGGGTGCCGACGACCTCGACCGACCGGACCATGCCGAGCTCGGTGATCGGGCGCTTGATCTCCGGGTCGAGCACGTGCGAGAGAGCCTCGCGGATGGCGTCGGTCAGCGGGTCGAGGGGCTCCGGCATGGGGCCCATCGTAGGTCGCGCTCGGGGTCAGCCCCGCGCGGCCTTGTCCGAGGGCCCACGCGGCTGACGCTTCTTCTCGCCGCGGTCGCCCTTCTTCTCGGAGCGCTCGCGCTCGCGGTCGTCGTTGCCGTCCCGCTCCGCGACGAGGTCCTCGAGCATGTTGCGCAGCTCGGAGCGGACGAAGTCGCGGGTGGCCACCTCGGACAGCGCGATGCGCAGCGCGGCCATCTCGCGGGCGAGGAACTCGGTGTCCGCGAGGTTCCGCTCGGACCGCTGCCGGTCCTGCTCGGCCTGCACGCGGTCGCGGTCGGTCTGCCGGTTCTGCGCGAGCAGGATCAGGGGCGCGGCGTAGGAGGCCTGCAGCGACAGCACCAGGGTCAGGGCGGTGAACCCGTTGGCCGCCTGGTCGAAGCGCAGGTCGTCCGGGGCGTACACGTTCCAGGCGATCCACAGGAGGCAGAACAGCGTCAGGTAGATGATGAAGCGCGGGGTGCCCAGGAACCGGGCGATGCTCTCCGAGATTTTGCCCGAGGCGTCCTCGTCGAGCTGCGGCCGGCGGATGAACCGTCGCCGCGACTCCAGCGGGGTGTCGAGGCGGTCAGCCACGGCTCACCCCCGGACGTGGTGCGCCGCCGAGCACGCTCGTGTCGGAGAAGTTGCCCTCGTCGTCCGTCTCGCGCCAGTCCTCGGGCAGCAGGTGGTCGAGCACGTCGTCCACCGAGACCACGCCCAGCAGCCGCTTCTCGCCGTCCACGACGGGCAGCGCGAGCAGGTTGTAGGTGGCCAGGTTGCGGGTCACCGACAGCAGCGGGGCGTCGACGGGGATGGACTCGATGTCCGTGTCGACGATCGAGCCGATGGCCTCGTGCGGGGGCTCGCGCAGCAGCCGCTGCAGGTGCACGACGCCGATGAAGCGGCCGGTGGGCGTCTCCAGGGGCGGGCGCGCGACGAACACCATCGACGCCAGCGCCGGCGTGAGGTCCTGGCGGCGCACGTGCGCGAGCGCCGCGGCGATGGGGGTCTCCGGCCCGAGGATCACCGGCTCGGTCGTCATCAGACCGCCGGCGGTGTTGTCCTCGTACGCCAGCAGGCGCCGGACGTCCTTGGCCTCCTCGGGCTCCATGAGCTCGAGGAGCTCGGCCTGCTGGTCGTCGGGCAGCTCGCCCAGCAGGTCGGCGGCGTCGTCGGGCTGCATGGCCTCGAGGACGTCGGCGGCGCGCGTGCGGGCCAGGCCCTGCAGGATGCCGACCTGGTCGTCCTCGGGCAGCTCCTCGAGCACGTCGGCCAGGCGCTCGTTGTCCAGCGCGCTGGCGACCTCGAGGCGGCGGGTGAGCCCGAGGTCGTGCAGCACGTCGGCCAGGTCGGCCGGCTTGAGGTCCTCGTACTGCGCGAGCATCAGCTCGGCGCCCTGCGCGGCCGACGCCTGACCGAGTCCGGTGACCTCGTCGACGGACACCAGCAGCGTCTCGCCGCGGCGGCGCAGGATGCCCCGCCCGGCGGCGGGCAGCCGGCGGACGAAGACCTTCGAGATCACCCAGTCGCCGTTGCGCTGCAGCTCGATGGCCACGTCCTCGATGACGGCGGAGCCGGAGCCGTCGACGAACTCGACGGTGCGGTCCAGCAGCTCGCCGACGGCGAGGGTCTCGAACGCGCGCTGCTCGAACCGGCGCATGTTCACCAGGCCGGTCGAGATGACCTGCCCGGTGTCGATGGAGGTCACCCGCGTGAGCGGGAGGAACACGCGCCGGCGGGCCGCCACCTCGACGACGAGCCCGACGGCTCGGGGCAGGCCTTTGGGGCGCACCAGCACGACGACGTCGCGCACCCGTCCCACCTGGTCACCGAGGGGGTCGAACACGTTGGTCCCGGCAAGGCGCGCGACGAACACCCTGGTCCCGACGCTGCTCACGTCGGTCAGCCTAGACCGGCCCCCGCTCGACGGCCGCCGCCCCGCCGGTTGTTCGGCCGAGCGTCACCTGCCGGTCGTCCGACCCTGGCGATCCTCCCGCCGCTGGGAGAGGATCGCGGCATGTCGTTCTCCGGCAATGCCCGTCCGCCGCGCACGCCCACGCCACCGCAGGGCGAGACCGTCGCCGCCTACGCCACGTACCTGGAGGCGCAGAAGGCCGTCGACCACCTGGCCGACAAGGCCTTCGCGGTGCAGATGGTCACCATCGTGGGCACGGACCTCAAGATGGTCGAGCGGGTCACCGGGCGGCTCTCCTACCCGCGGGCGGCGCTCGGCGGGTTCCTGTCCGGGGCCTGGTTCGGCCTGTTCGTCGGCCTCCTGCTCAGCCTGTTCTCCGCGCCGGAGGCGCAGAGCCCGCTGGTGCCCGCGATCTTCATCGGTGGCGCGTTCGGCCTGCTGTTCTCCGTGATCACGTACTCGTTCTCGCGGGGACGGCGGGACTTCACCTCGACCAGCCAGATCGTGGCGTCGTCCTACGCCGTGCTGTGCCTGCCGGAGCAGGCCAACAAGGCGCGCGAGCTGCTGCGCGAGATCGGCGGCGTGCAGTCCGGCTGGCCCGCGAGGCCGCCGGCACCGCTCACCACCACAAGTCCCTCGGATCCGTCGGCAACGTACCCGCCGGGTGCGGGCTCGCAGCCGTGGGGCTCCCCGACCGTCCCTCCGGTCGCGCCGCCCGCACCACCTGCTCCGCCGAACGGACCGCCCGCCGACCGGCTCGGGCCGCCTGTGCCGCCGAGCGGGCCGCCGACCGCGCCCTGAGCCGCTCGGCCCGGCGCTCGCGACGCGTCGGTCCCGGCTCGACCTGCGGGGCGCCGGGCAGTGCGCTGTGCACCTCGGCGAGCGTCGCGGCCCTCGAGAACAACAGTGCGAGGTTCGGATCCATGTCTGCCTCCTGTGTCGGTGGTGTCTCTCCTCGCGGGAGTGACGCCGACAGGCAGACCAGATCGACACCTCAGCCGTCGAGCAGTCCCGCCATCCACGCCTCGATGCCGTCGGGGTCCCGGGGCAGCGCGGCGGAGAGGTTCTCGTTGCCGTGGGCGGTCACCAGGACGTCGTCCTCGATCCGCACGCCGATGCCGCGGTACTCCTCGGGAACCAGCAGGTCGTCCGACTTGAAGTACAGGCCCGGCTCGATGGTGAACACCATGCCCGGCTCCAGCACCCCGTCGATGTACAGCTCGGCGCGCGCCACCGCGCAGTCGTGCACGTCGAGACCCAGGTGGTGGCTGGTGCCGTGCACCATCCAGCGGCGGTGGTGCTGGTTCTCGGGCAGCAGCGCCTCCTGCGCGCTCACCGGCAGCAGCCCCCACTCGGCCAGGCGCTCGGCGATGACCTTCATGGCGGCGTCGTGCACGTCCCGGAACCTGGCGCCCGGCACCGCGGCCGCGAAGCCCGCGTCGGCGGCGTCGAGCACCGCCTGGTAGACCCGGCGCTGCACCTCGGTGAACGTGCCGTCCACCGGGAGTGTCCGCGTGACGTCGGCCGTGTAGAGGGAGTCGACCTCGACGCCCGCGTCGACCAGCACGAGCTCGCCCGCCCGCACCTGGCCGTCGTTGTCGGTCCAGTGCAGCGTGGTCGCGTGCTCGCCCGCCGCGGCGATGGTCTCGTAGCCGACCGCGTTGCCCTCCTGGCGCGCGTGCCCGACGAAGGTCCCCTCGATCACCCGCTCGCCGCGCTGGTGCGCGACGGCCTGCGGCAGCGCGCGGACGATCTTCTCGAAGCCGTCGATCGTCGTGTCGACGGCGAGCCGCATCTGCTCGATCTCGTACGCGTCCTTGACCAGCCGCAGCTCGCTCAGCGCCTCCGCCAGCCGCTCGTCGCGCTCGCCGGCGGCCTCGGTCGCGCGGATCTCCTCGACCAGGTCGTCGATGGCCTCGTCGACGTCGGCGACCAGGCGCACCTGCACGCCGTCCTCGCCGACGTCCTTGGCCACCCCGTCGCGCAGGTCGTCGACGTGCGCCGTCGCGATGCCCGTGAGCGCCTCGAGGTCCTCGAGGGTCGGGCGCGCTCCGACCCAGAACTCGCCGTAGCGGGAGTCCGAGAAGAACTCGACCGTGTCGCGACCGGCCAGCGGGCGGATGTAGAGGACGGCCCGGTGGCCGCTACCGTCGTCGCCGGTGCCGTCCGCGACCGGGTGCAGCACCAGCACGGCGTCGGGCTCCTGCTCGACGCCCAGGCCCGTGAGGTGCGCGAACGCCGAGTGGGGGCGGAAGCGGT
The DNA here is from genome assembly GCF_054049315.1 of Cellulomonas sp. P5_E12. Classification (NCBI taxonomy): domain Bacteria; kingdom Bacillati; phylum Actinomycetota; class Actinomycetes; order Micrococcales; family Cellulomonadaceae; genus Cellulomonas; species Cellulomonas sp. P5_E12. The sequence continues at coordinate 88,107 of NZ_JBFUMP010000008.1, forward strand.
AGTCCGTGTCGTTGGATCGGACGCGGAACGTGCCGGCCGGGATCACCAGGCGGTCGCCGGGGAACCGGGCGGACAGCGCCGAGCGGCGGGCGGCGCTGTGGTCGGCCGCCGGGCTGCGCTCGAGGGTGGACGAGGGGCGCGGGCCCCAGCCGGACGTGATCCACCGGACGAACTCCGGGGATCCCGGTCGCTGCGACCTGTTGCTGCCACGGTCGGCGAGCGGCTGGGCGGGGGCGGCTTCGGGCGTCTGGTCCTCACTCATGGCGTCATCCTCCCATCGACGCCCACTACCGTGAGGCCGTGCGCATCGACCTCCATACCCACTCGACGGCGTCGGACGGGACCGAGGCACCCGCGCAGGTGGTGGCGGCCGCGGCGGCCGCGGGGCTCGACGTCGTCGCCCTGACCGACCACGACACGACGGCGGGCTGGGCCGACGCAGCGGCCGCGGCCACTCAGCACGGCATCGCGCTCGTGCGCGGGACCGAGGTCTCCGCCCGGGCGGATGGCATCAGCATCCACCTGCTGTGCTACCTGCAGGATCCGACGCACCCCGCGCTCACCGACGAGCTCGACCGCACGCGCGACGCCCGCCTGAACCGCGCGCGACGGATCGTCGAGCTCCTGGCGGTCGACGTGCCGATCACCTGGGACGACGTCCTCGCGCAGTCCCGCGACGCCGTGGTCGTCGGCCGCCCGCACATCGCCGACGCCCTGGTCGCGCGCGGCGTCGTGCCCGACCGCGACACCGCGTTCGCCTACCTGCTGGCCTCGAGCGGTCCGTATCACGTGCCCCACTACGCCCCCGACGGCCCCGACGCCGTGCGCGCGATCCGGGCCGCCGGTGGGGTCCCCGTCTTCGCGCACCCGGGTGCAGACGCCCGCGGCCACATCGTGCCGGACCGCGTCTTCGACCGGCTCGCCGCGGCCGGGCTTGCGGGCATCGAGGTGCAGCACCGCGACCACTCGCCCGCCCAGCGCGCCCGGCTGACCGCGATCGCGGAGCGCCTCGGCCTCCTGGTCACGGGCTCGAGCGACTACCACGGGGACGGCAAGGCCAACCGGCTGGGCGAGAACCTCACCGCGCCCGAGGTGCTCGCGGAGATCGAGGACCAGGGGACGACGACGGTGGTGCGGCCGTGAGCAACGTGTTCGACGCCTACCTGTTCGCGTCGGTCTTCATCACCCTGTTCGTGATCATGGACCCGCCCGGCGTGGTGCCCATCTTCCTCGGGCTCACGGGCGCGATGACCCGCCACCAGCGCAACCGGGCCGCGCGCCAGGCCATCCTGGTGGCGCTCGGCGTCATCGTGGCGTTCGCCCTGTTCGGGCAGTCGCTGCTCAACTACATGCACATCACCCTGCCCGCGCTGCAGGCGTCGGGCGGCCTGCTCCTGCTGCTCATCGCGATGGAGCTGCTCACCGGGAAGATGGAAGAGCCTCAGCCGTCCGGGAACGGCAAGGTCAACGTCGCCCTGGTGCCGCTGGGCACGCCGCTGCTGGCCGGCCCCGGCGCCATCGTCGCCACCATGGTGTTCGTCCAGCAGTCCGACAAGACCCTCGCCGACTGGGTGGCCATCGCGCTCGGCGTCGTCGCGGTGCACCTCGCGCTCTACCTGGCGATGCGGTTCGCCAACGTCATCCACCGCATCCTCGGCGACTCCGGCACCATCCTGGTCACGCGGATCGCCGGGCTCCTGCTCGCCGCCATCGCCGTCCAGCTGGTGGCCGACGCGGTCGAGGCGTTCATCAAGGCGGCCTGAGTCGGCTCACCATTCCGACAGGTCTCCGAGCGGGATCGGGTCGAGAGGGAACGGCGGCGGCGGGGGTGTGCCCGTCGCCGCACGTCCTTCGCGTTCACGCGCACACCATGGCAGCGCACGAGGGTCCGCGGGCGCCGGACGCGGCGAACCACCCGTTCGACGTCCCCGACGACGACGGGCGCCCGCTCCGTGGAGCAGGCGCCCGTCGCGGATCGATCGAGGCTCAGGCCTCGGGCGTCGACGCCTGCTGAGCGCTGCCCTCGGCCGACTGGCCGCTGCGCGTGCGTCGGCGGTTGCGGCTGCGGCGGCTGGTGCCGCCGGTCGACCCACCCTCGGTGCCCTGCTCGGCCGTGGCCCCGTTCGACGGCGCCGACGACGACGTCGCGGGGGCGTTGTCGCCGCCACCCTCGCCGCGACCGCGACCGCGGCCACCGCGACGACGACGGCTGCCGCCCTCGGGGGACTCGCTCGACTCGTCGGCGGGACGCTCGGTCTGCGGGCCGGACGTCCGCGGGGCCGACGCGCCGCGCCGCGAGTCGCCGCCCCGGTTGCCGCGGATCGCGTCGGAGTGCGACCCGGTGGGCCGTCCGCCGCTCGACTTGCCGTGCTTGCCGGTCTCGCCCAGGTCCTCGAGCTTCTCGGCACCGAGGCCCTCGCGGGTCTGCTGCGCCTTGGGCAGGCGCCCCTTGGTGCCCTCGGGGATGTCGAGGTCCTCGTAGACGTGCTTCGAGCTGGAGTACGACTCGATCGGCTCCGGGATGCCCAGGCCGAGCGCCTTGTCGATCAGGCCCCAGCGGGGGATGTCGTCCCAGTCGACGAACGTCACCGCGGTGCCCTTGGCGCCCGCGCGACCGGTGCGGCCGGTGCGGTGCAGGTACGTCTTCTCGTCCTCGGGGCACTGGTAGTTGATGACGTGCGTGACGGCCTCGACGTCGATGCCGCGGGCCGCGACGTCGGTGGCGACCAGCACGTCGACCTTGCCGTGGCGGAACGCGCGCAGCGCCTGCTCGCGGGCGCCCTGACCGAGGTCGCCGTGCAGCGCGCCGGCCGCGAATCCGCGCTCGACCAGGTCGTCGGCCACCTTGGCGGCGGTGCGCTTGGTGCGCGCGAAGACGATGGTCAGACCTCGGTCGCGCGCCTGGAGGATGCGGGCGAGCATCTCGACCTTGTCCAGGGCGTGCGCGCGGTAGACGACCTGCTTGATGTTCTTGACGGTCTGGCCGTCGTCGTCCGGGTCGGCCGCGCGGATGTGCGTCGGCTGCGTCATGTAGCGGCGCGCCATCGCGACCACGGCGCCCGGCATGGTCGCCGAGAACAGCATGGTGTGCCGGCTCGCGGGCGTAGCGGCCAGCAGCGTCTCGACGTCCGGCAGGAAGCCCAGGTCGAGCATCTCGTCGGCCTCGTCGAGGACGACCGCCTTCACGTGCGAGAGGTCGAGGTGCTTCTGCTTGAGCAGGTCGATCATGCGACCGGGGGTGCCGACGACCACGTCGACGCCGCTGTTCAGCGCGGCGATCTGCGGCTCGTACGCGCGGCCGCCGTAGACCTGCAGCACGCGGACCGACCGGCGCGAGGAGGCGGTGGCCAGGTCGCCGGCCACCTGCACGGCGAGCTCGCGCGTGGGGACGACGACGAGCGCCTGCGGCTTGCCGGGGTGGGCCAGCTGGTCGTAGCCCTCCTCGCCGGGAGCCACGACGCGGTGCAGCAGCGGGACGCCGAAGCCGAGGGTCTTGCCGGTGCCGGTCTTGGCCTGGCCGATGATGTCGTGGCCCGAGAGGGCGACCGGCAGCGTCATCGCCTGGATGGGGAACGGGTGCGTGATGCCGGCGTCGGCCAGCGCCTGGACGATCTCGGGGCGGACGTCGAAGTCCGCGAACGAGGCCTCCACCGCCTGCACGGAGGACCAGGTGTTCTTCAGGGGACGGGTCATGGGCTCGGCCAGAGCAGAGACCTGCTCCGGCGTCTCGTCGGTGGTGGTCACGAGGACTCTTCACTGCGAAGGGTGGCGGGCCGCGCGCTGCCGGGGCCGACGGGTGTCGGAGCGTCCCGGGCGACAGCGGAGATCACCACGCGGGTTGGCCGGCAGCCGATCGTGCAAGTCGACTCGCGCGCGTCGTCCGGACGGGTCCGGGGCTGCGCGAGAATGGGTCTGATCGTCGAACGAACGGGGATTCCTAGACGACCGGGCAACCGAATTACCTGCACAGTCTATCCGACTGCTCCCGCAGGCCGGTCGACGCCCCGCCGGGGCTACGATCCTCGGATGACGACGACGCACGCACGGACCGGTGTCGAGGACGTTCCCGCCGTCGGCTCGCTCGAGCACGACGACGCCGTCGAGCTCCTGGGCCTGGTCGCGCAGCTCGAGCACGTCGCGTTCGCGCGCCTCGCCGCGGACGCGTCGCTCGCACCGACCATCGAGCAGAGCCTCGAGCTCAGCCGGTTCGCGGCCGCCGCGGTCGAGCGGCGCGACCGCGTGCTGGCCCGCATCACGGCGATCGGCGGCGACCCGGTGTCCGCGGTGCGGCAGTACCACGACGTGCTCGACGACTTCGACGCCCGCACGCAGCCGAGCTCGTGGTGGGAGCGCCTGCTCAAGGCCTACGTCGGCTACGGCGTGGCCGACGACTTCTGCCGGCTGGCCGCGGAGGGTCTCGACGAGGGCTCGCGCGCGGTCGTGCTCGAGGTCCTCGACGACGCCTCGCACGCCGAGCTGGCCGTCGCAGAGCTGGACGCCGCCGGGTCCGCCGACGGCGTGCTCACCGCGCGTCTCGCCCTGTGGGGCCGGCGCCTCGTCGGGGAGGCGCTCGGGGTGGTCCAGCGGCTGCTCGTGCAGCGGCCGGCCCTGGTGCGGCTGGTCGCCCAGGGTTCTGCGGCCACCGCGGACGCCGCGTTGCCGAACGCCCCGACCAAGCTCTTCGGCGAGCTCACCGCGCAGCACACGCGCCGGATGGGCCGTTTGGGCCTCACCGCCTGAGCACGAGAGAGCCCCGCACGGACGGTGCCGTGCGGGGCTCTCTGCTGCGTCGTCAGATGTTGCCGAAGCCGACGCGCCCCTTCGACTCGGAGCCGATCTCGACGTAGCCGAGGCTCGCCGTCGGCACGATGACCCGGCGGCCACGCACGTCCACCAGCTCGAGGGCCGGCCGGCCGCTCAGAGCGGCTGCCACGGCGGCTGCGACCTCGTCCGGCGTCTGGTCGGACTCCAGATTGATCTCCCGAGGCAGGTTCTGCACGCCGATGGTGATCTCCACCGTCATCTCCTTCACGTCCTTACTCCACGCAGTGGTTCTCGGGTCGACCCGTGCCTCGATCAGCCCGGTGGGCCGTGGCACGTCGTCCGATCCTAGGCGTCCTCGTACTCGAAGTCGGGCCGGATCAGCGCGGACACCCCACCCCACGCCAGCTGGGAGACCAGCTCGACGGTGCGTTCGGGCCCGACGTCAGTCGGCTGGCGCAACCGGTGGGTGGCGGCGCCCTGTGCCATGGCGATGAGCGAGATGGCCAGCATGCCCGCGTCGTCGATCGACAGCGCTGTGACCTGCGACAGCACAACGGCGATGCGGCGCGCGGCCTCCGATGACGCGTGCTCGACCCGGGCGCGCACGTCGGCGTCGTGCGTGACGTCGGACTCGAACAGCAGCGCGGACGACTCTCCTGCGCCCTCGACGAACATGATGTACGCCTTGACGATCGCGGCGATGACGTCGCGGCCGTCGCCCCTGCGCACCGGTCCCTGCTCGATGCCCGAGACGGCGGTGTCGACGGCGACGAGCAGGTCCGCGCCGTTCTGGTCGACCACGGCGAGGTAGAGGTCCAGCTTGGACGGGAAGTGGCGGTAGAGGACCGGCTTGCTGACCTCGGCGCGGTCGGCGATGTCGTCCATCGAGACGTGGTGGAAGCCCTCGGAGGAGAAGAGCTCCTGGGCCATGCGCAGGACCTGGGCGCGACGCTCGTCGCGCGCCATCCGGGGGCTGCGCGCCCTCGGGGTCGAGTCGTCCGTCCCGTCCGTCATTCCGGCATGGTAGCGACGGGATGTGTCAGGAGTGCGACGATGACGGGGTGACGGCTCCGCGTGCGCGCCCGACGGGCCAGGGACCAGGGCGGACGCGCAGACGCTCGCCGGTTTCTCGTCGTCGGCCCCGCCGGGCCCACCGGAGCCCTGTCTCTGCGGTCGCAGCAGGCGCCGCGGTCCTCGTCGGACTCGCGCTCGGCGCCGGCGGGGCGTGGTGGACCACGGGCTCGCCGCAGGCGGTCGCGATGCTCGACACCGTGCTCGGGGACGAGTCCAGCCCGGCGTCGACCGGTGCGCACGACGCCGAGCTGCTCGACCGCGACGGTTCGCAGAGCCGGATGTCCGGTGGCCGCCAGCCGGCCCTCGCGGACCCGGTGGAGGCACCCCTCGGCATGCTTCCCACGGAGCCCCCGCCCACCGTGTTCGCGCTGCCCCCAGGGCTGACCGCGCAGGACGTCGCCGCGGGGCTGCTGTCCTCGGAGGTCCCCGAGTCGGCCGCCGGCACGTTCACGGTGGTCGCGGGCAGCGACCCCGGGCCGGGCGTCGGTACCGTCCGCACGGTGCGCGTCGAGGTCGAGGACGGCCTGGCGGTGGACGGGGAGCTGTTCGCCGCGACCGTGATGGCCACGCTCAACGACCCGCGCAGCTGGGGCGCGGACGGGTCGCTGTCGTTCGCGCGCACGGACGGCGACGCCGAGATGCGGGTTCTGCTGGCTTCGCCGACGACGATCGACGCGCTCTGCGCGCCCCTGCGGACCGACGGCGAGGTGTCCTGCGGACGGGCCGGCCACGCCGCGCTGAACCTTCGGCGCTGGGTCGAGGCGACGGACGAGTTCGCCGCTGACAAGACGCTGTACCGGCAGTACCTGGTCAACCACGAGGTCGGACACCTGCTCGGCCACGCGCACGAGAGGTGCCCGGGGGCCGGCCAGGTGGCCCCCGTCATGCAGCAGCAGTCCTACCGGGCGGCCCCGTGCGTGCCGAACGCGTGGCCGTTCCCCTGACCACCGTGTGACCACGCTCTGACCACTCTCTTGGCACTCTCTTCCGGTTTTCCCCTGTCGTGACCTCCGGTAGCGGGTCGTGCGCGGCGGTGTCGGTGGCTCGTGATGGGATCGTCCGCGTGACGCCCTCCACGCCCGCCCTGCGCCTCGTGCGCCCGGCGTTCGCGGACGTCCCGGCCGCCGGGCCCGGTGCACCCGTCGAGCTCGACGCCGAGCAGGCCGGGGTCGTCGCGGCCGTGGCCGCCGCATCGGACCGGGCACTCCTCGTCCTCGGCGCCCCCGGCACCGGCAAGACGACGGTCGCGCTCGAGGCGGTCGTGGCCGCGGTCGAGCACGGGCAATCGGCGGAGGACGTGCTCGTCCTGGCGTCGGGACGGCGCGCGGCCGCTGATCTGCGGGACCGACTGTCGGCGCGGCTGCGCCGGACCTCCGGCCGGCCTCTGGTGCAGACCGCGGCGGCGGCGGCGTTCTCGATCCTGCGCGCGCGTGCCTCGCTGCTGGGCGAGCCCGCCCCGACGCTCGTGTCCGGCGCGGAGCAGGACCTGCTGATCGGTGACCTGCTGGCCGGTCACGCGGCCGGCGAGGGCGTGCCGCTCGCCTGGCCGCCCGAGGTGCGCCCGGACGTCCTCGGCCTGCGCCCGTTCCGAGACGAGCTGCGCGACCTGCTGATGCGCGCCGCCGAGCGCGGCCTGACCCCCGTCGAGCTCGCCGCGCTCGCGGACGCGCACGGCCGGCCGGCCTGGGCCAGCGCCGCCCGGCTGTACGAGGAGTACCTCGACGTCGTCCAGCTGCGCACCGGCACCCCCGACCTCGGCGCCCGGCTGGACCCGGCGGTCGTCGTCGACGAGGCCGCGCAGGCCCTCGCCTCGTGGGAGGTCGAGGTCCCGGGTGCGGTCCGTCCGCGCTGGCGGCTCGTCGTCGTCGACGACCACCAGGAGAGCACCTCGGCTACCGCTCGCCTGCTGCGAGCGCTCGCCGACGACGGAGCCCGCGTGGTGCTGCTGGCGGACCCCGACGCGGCGGTCCAGACGTTCCGCGGCGCGACGCCGTCGCTGGTGGGTCGGGCGGGCGTCGACGGACCCGGACCCGGTGAGCTCGGCGCGCGCACGGTCGTGCTGCGGACGGCGTGGCGTCACGACGCCGCCTTGCGCGCGGTGGTCGGGCGGATCGCGGAGCGGGTGGGCGCGGTCGGTGCCGTGCAGCACCGGCGCGCCGAGCCCGGTGGCTCCGGCGAGGGCGAGGTGCGCGCCGCGATCCTGCCGAGCACCGCGCAGGAGGCGGCGTTCGTCGCGCACACGTTGCGCAGCGCCCACGTGGAGCGCGGGGTGCCGTGGGGCGAGATGGCGGTGATTGCGCGGTCGGGTGCCCAGGTCACGGCGCTGCGACGCGCCTTGGCGGGCGCGTCCGTGCCGGTCAGCGTGCTGGGCAGCGACGTGCCTCTGCGCGAGGAGCCCGCGGTGCGACCGCTGCTCGATGCGATGCGGGTCTGCGTCGGGGCGGTGGAGCTCGACGCCACGGCGGCCGCGCGTCTGGCGTGCTCCCCCCTGGGTGGTCTCGACACGGTCGGCCTGCGTCGCGTGCGCCGAGCGTTGCGCGCGCAGGAGCTCGCCCAGGGCGGCGGGCGCACCAGCGACGCGCTGCTCGTCGAGGCGCTCGGGTCCGACGACCAGGTCCCCGCGGCCGCCCGGCCCATCGCGCGGCTGGCCCGGGTGCTCGCCGAGGGGCGCCGCGCTGCCGCAATCGTCGGTGCCGATGCCCAGACCGTTCTCTGGGCCTTGTGGCACGCCGCCGAGCAGGCCGAGCCGTGGCGCCGGTCCGCGCTCGCCGGTGGCGCCGCGGGGGAGCGGGCGGACCGCGACCTGGACGCCGTCCTGGCGTTGTTCCGCGCGGCCGAGACGTTCGTGGACCGGATGCCGCGATCGACGCCGGGGGCGTTCGTCGACTGGCTGCAGGCGCAGGATCTGCCGTCGGACTCGCTCGCGGCACGCGCCCGCCGCGCGTCCGTGCAGGTGCTGACCCCGGCCGGCGCGGCCGGGCGGGAGTGGGACGTCGTCGTCGTGGCGGGCGTGCAGGAGGGGTCGTGGCCGGACCTGCGGCTGCGCGACTCGCTGCTGGGCGCCCAGGCGCTCGTGGACGTCGTCGCCGGACGCGTGGGGGCGACCGGCTTCGATTCCGCCGCGGCGCGCGAGGCCGTGCTGGCCGACGAGCTGCGCTCGTTCGTCGTCGCATGCTCGCGCGCGCGCCGCTCGCTGCTGGTCACCGCGGTGGACGACGCGGACCACCAGCCGTCGCCGTTCCTCGACCTGGTGGACCCGTCGGACGACGAGGTAGACCCCCGCCGCACCGTGGTCCCGGCTCCGCTCGACCTGCGCGGGCTGGTCGCGCAGCTGCGCGCGCACCTGGAGCAGGCGGCCCTGGACGGCACCGAACCCGATCCCGTGGCGGCGAGCACGCTCGCGCGGCTGGCGGCCGCCGGTGTGCCCGGGGCGGACCCCGCGCAGTGGTACGGCCTCGCGGCGCCGTCCAGCGACGCCCCGCTGTGGGCGGACGACGAGCGCGTGCCGGTCTCGCCGTCGAAGGTCGAGACAGCGCAGCGGTGCGCGCTGCGCTGGGCCCTCGAGGCGGCGGGCGGCACGGCGTCGAGCAGCGGCGGCCAGAGCCTGGGAACGCTGCTGCACGCGATCGCCCAGGAGCACCCGCGCGGCACCGAGGCGGAGCTGTCGGAGGCCCTGGACAAGCGCTGGGGCGAACTGGGGCTCGGCGCCGGGTGGCCGGCGCTGGCCACGCGCCGCAAGGCGGACGCCATGGTGCACCGGCTCGCCGTCTACCTGCGCACCGCGGGCGAGCCGCTGCTGGTCGAGGGGGCGTTCTCCGTCGACACCGACCGGGCGACGCTGCGCGGCTCGGCCGACCGGATCGAGCTCGTGGACGTCGACACCGCCGACGAGGCGGGCCCGGTGGTGCGTGTGGTCGACCTGAAGACCGGCGCCAGCCCGCCCAGCGTGAGCAAGTCCGCCGAGAACCCGCAGCTCGGCGCGTACCAGCTGGCCGTGGACGCGGGCGCGTTCGACGGGCTGCCCGACGGGGCGACCTCCGGTGGCGCGCAGCTGGTCTTCCTCGGCACCGGTGCGTCGGCCGTGCTGCGGACGCAGGAGCCGCTCGGTCCGGAGGTCGACGGCCCCAGCTGGGCGCGGACGATGGTGGACCAGGTGGCCGACCGCATGGCGGCGTCCACGTTCGAGGCGACCGCCAACGACTTGTGCGACCGGTGCCCGGTCCGGCGCTCGTGCCCGGTCCGCGGCGAGGGCGGGCAGGTGGTCGCATGACGGACGTGCTCTCGGCGGCGCAGATCGCCGCCCTCGTCGGCCAGCCCCCGCCGACCGCCGAGCAGCGGCTCGTCATCGAGGCGCCGCTCGGCCCCTCGCTCGTCGTCGCGGGCGCCGGGTCGGGCAAGACAGAGACCATGGCCGCACGGGTGGTCTGGCTGCTGGCCAACGGCATCGTCGAACCCGACCAGGTGCTGGGCCTGACGTTCACGCGCAAGGCGGCGGGCGAGCTGGCCGAGCGGGTGCGCCGCCGGCTGCGGACGCTGGCGCGAGCCGCCGCGGTGGAGGGCGTCGTCCTGCACGGCACCGTCGACCCCGGTCGCGGTGACGCGCTCGCCGGCCTGTCCCGGCCGACGATCTCGACGTACAACTCCTACGCGGCGTCCCTCGTCGCCGACCACGCCCTGCGGCTGGGTCTCGACCCGTCGGCGCGGCTGCTGGGCGAGGCGGCGCAGTGGCAGCTGGCCAGCGAGGTGGTCGAGGCGTGGAGCGACGACCTCGACACCGACGCGGCGACCTCGACGGTGATCGAGGCCGTCCTGACCCTGTCGGGCGCGCTGGACGAGCACCTGCTCGACGCCGCCGGTGCGCGCGCCGGGGTCGAGGGCATCCTCGAGGCGATCGCCGCGACGCCCGCGGGCGAGCCGGCGCGCGAGCCTTACTCCGAGGTCAAGAAGCTGCTGCGGTCGCTGGGGGAACGGGTCCGGGTGCTCGACCTGGTCGCCGAGTACCGGACGCGCAAGCGCGCGGGCGACGCGATCGACTTCGGCGACCAGGTCGCCCTGGCCGCGCGACTGGCGCTCGACGTGCCCGAGGTCGGTGCCGGCGAGCGGCAGCGGTTCCGCGTCGTGCTGCTCGACGAGTACCAGGACACGTCCTACGCCCAGCTGACCCTCCTCGGCGCCCTGTTCGGCGGGGGCCACCCGGTGACGGCCGTCGGGGACCCGAACCAATCGATCTACGGCTGGCGCGGCGCGAGCGCCGGCGGGCTCGAGGGCTTCCCGACGTCGTTCGCGCAGGTCCGCGACGACGGCACGCGCGCACCCGCGGACGTCCACCAGCTGTCGACCTCGTGGCGCAACGACCGGCTGATCCTCGCGGCGGCCAACCACGTCGCGGCACCCCTGCGCGCCTCGGCCACCCGCGTCGCGGTGCCGGTGCTGGCGGCCCGGCCGGGCGCTGGCGAGGGCCGGGTCCATGCCCACGTCGCCGAGACGCTCGAGGACGAGGCACGCGCGGTCGCGCAGTTCGTCCGCGAGCGGTGGCGGCCGGCCGGCCCGGGACGTGAGCGGGTCACCGCCGCGGTGCTGTGCCGCAAGAGGTCCCAGTTCGAGCCGCTGCGGCGCGCGATGCGGGACGCGGGACTGCCGGTCGAGGTCGTCGGCCTCGGGGGGCTGCTCTCGGCGCCCGAGGTGGTCGATCTGGTGGCCCTCCTGCAGACGGCCCACGACCCGTCCCGCGGCGACGCGCTCATGCGGCTGCTCACGGGTGCGCGGACGCGGCTCGGAGCGGCGGACCTGCACGCACTGGCGGCGTGGTCCGGCGAGCTCGCGGCCAGGCACGACGGCCGCGCGCGCGCCCGGGGGCACGCCGACGCGAGGAGGACGGCGGGCGACGGCACGGACGGCGGCGCACCGGTGTCGGGCGACGACGTCGTCGTCGAGGCCGACGCCGTCGACGAGCGCAGCATCGTGGACGCGCTCGACGCGATCACCGAGCTGCCGGCCGACGGCTGGACCAGCCGCGGCGGCCGGACGCTCAGCGCGGTCGGTCGGGCGCGGCTGGGCGAGCTGGCGTCGACCCTCCGCGTGCTCCGCGCCCACACCTACCTGTCGGTGCCGGAGCTGGTGGCCGAGGCCGAACGACTCCTCGGCCTCGACATCGAGGTGGCCGCACGCGCGCGGACCTCGCCGGGCAGGGCGCGCGCGCAGCTCGACGCGTTCCGGGACGTGGCCGTGGAGTTCGCCCGCTCCGCCGACCACCCCAACCTGGGGGGCTTCCTCGCCTGGCTCGAGGCCGCCGACACGCGGGAGAACGGGCTGGACATGCCGGTCTCCGAGCCCGACCCCGACGCCGTCCAGCTCATCACCGTGCACGCGGCGAAGGGTCTCGAGTGGGACGTGGTCGCGGTCGCGGGGCTGGTCGACGGCGGCCTGCCGGCCACGCCGACGCAGGGCAAGGACGGACCCAAGGACTCCGCGTGGCTGACCGGGCTCGGCTCCCTGCCCTACCCGCTGCGCGGTGACCGGCACGACCTGCCCGCGTTCGCGTACGCCGGCGCGGCGGACCCGAGGGACCTCGAGGAGCGCCGCAAGCGCTTCCTGCTCGACGCTGGCGACCACGAGGTGGCCGAGGAGCGCCGTCTCGCGTACGTCGCCCTGACGCGCGCCCGTTCCGACCTGTTGCTCACCGCGGCGTGGTGGGGCGACGGCACGCGGGTCCGCAAGGTCTCGACGTTCCTCACCGAGCTGGCGGAGGCCGGCCTCGTGGAGACCGGGGGCTGGGAGTCCGCGCCCGACGACGGCGGGACGAACCCGCGGGCGTCGCTGACCCTGACGGCGACCTGGCCCGCCGACCCGTTCGGCGCGGAGGCGGGCTCGACCCGCCGCCCGCACGTCGAGGCGGCCGCGGAGCTCGTCCGAGCGGCGATGGCTCGGCCGACGGCGCTGACGCCCACGGTGCCGCCAGCCACGGTGCCGCCAGCCACCGTGCCGCCGACCGCGGTGCCGCCAGCCACGGTGCCGCCGACCGCGGTGTCGCTAGCCATGGTGCCGCCGGAAGTGGTGCCGACGGAGGTCGCGCCTGTACCGGCGGCGTCAACCTCCTACGGCACTCCCCGGCAGCTCGAGGGCGTGGCCGACATCGGCAGCGTCGCGGGCGACGACCCGCAGCACCCGTGGGAGGTGCTGGCCGAGCGACTGCTCGCCGAGCGCGAGCGGGCACGCACGCCGTCGGGCGAAGTCGAGCTCCCCGCGCACCTGTCGGCCTCCGCGCTGGTCCGGCTGGAGGGCGACCCCGCCGAGTTCGCGCAGCACCTGCGCCGCCCGGTGCCCGCCGAGCCGTCGCCGCAGGCTCGCCGAGGCACCCGATTCCACGCGTGGGTCGAGGGCTGGTACGGCAGCGCCTCGCTGGTGGACGTCGACGCGCTGCCCGGTGCCGACGACGACGACGCGTCGCTGGACCTGGACGAGCAGGCGCTGCGAGAGGCGTTCCTAGCCACCGAGTGGGCGAACCGGTCGCCGGTCGCCGTCGAGGTGGACATCGAGATCTCGGTCGACGGCTACGTGCTGCGCTCCCGCATCGACGCGGTGTTCCCGGACACGATCGGTGCGGAGTCAGACGGTGCGGACGGCGGCCGTGTCGTCGTCGTCGACTGGAAGACGGGCGCTCCTCCGAAGGACGACGCGGCGCGGGCCTCCCGGGAGCTCCAGCTGGCCGTCTACCGGCTTGCCTGGTCCCGCTGGACGGGGACCCCTGTGGACCGGGTGCGGGCCGCGTTCTGCTACGTCGGCGCGGGGGTCACCGTGTACCCCGAGCGGCTGCTCGACGAGGCCGAGATCACCGATCTGCTGCGTTCGGCGACCACGGCGGACGGGCCGCAGGCGGCGCGTCCGGTCGTCGGACCCCGACCCAACCGGCGCGGCCCCCGGGCGAATCCTCAGGGACGTCGTCGCCCCGACTGGGAGACCGCGAACGCGGCACCGACCCGCCGTGCGGCACCGGCGACGGCTCCCACGCTGTTCGACGCGGACTGAGGGGCGCGGACCAAGCGTCAGCGGACGACGAACAGTCCGACCCACGTCGGCGCAAGGTGCGGCCCGCAAGGCGGGCGGCTCGTCAGAAGCGGCGGCAAGCCTCTGGACGGTCGCGCCGGGGCCGCCTCAGTCGAGCAGTCGCGCTCGCACCCGCGCGAGCTCCGCGTCCGTGAGGCCGTTGCTCGTGAGGTAGTCGGCGACGTCAAGATCGTCCAGCAGGGCCCGCAGGTGGCCGGTCACGTCCGCGAGCCACGCGGTCAGCTCGTCGGCGGTCCGCGGCGCCTCGTCGCCGTACCCGGCCGCCGCGTACGCGTCCATGGCGATGACGCTGCGCGCGTAGTCGTCGACGATCGCGTCGCGCGGCACGCCGACCAGTGAGAGCAGCAGCGCGGTGACGAGGCCGGTCCGATCCCTGCCCGCGGAGCAGTGGATCACCACGGCGCCGTCGGGAGCCTCGGCGACCGTGCGGACGACCTCGACGACCAGGTGCGGCCAGGTGTCGAGGTTTGCCCTGTAGTAGGCGGGCGAGTTCAGCACGGCGCGCCACCGCGCCATGAAGTCGGCGTCGTCCCACACCTCGACGGGCCGGTGGTACCGCGTGACCGCCGGTGGCAGCGTGAGGGGAGCGATCTCGTGCAGGTTGCGCAGGTCGATGATCGTGCGCACCCCGGCGTCGACGAGCTCGTCCCAACCCCGCTGGTCGAGACCGTCGAGGCGCGGCGTGCGGTAGAGGCGCCCGAACCGGGTCGTCGACGTCCCGGCAGGTAGCCCGCCGAGATCGCGCGCGTTGTGCAGACCGCCCCACGCGACGGTCCGGTCGGTCACGCGAGCAGCGAGGTCGCCTCGGTGTCCTGGCGGGTGTGGGCGTCGAGATCCTCGAGCATGGCCACCGCGTCGTCGATGATCTCGTCGTCCTGGCTGCGCACGCCGTAGAGGAGCCACCGCGCGAGCGCGAGCTCTCCGGCGAGCAGGGCGCGGTCCGCGAGGTGCGGGTCGGTGAGCTCGGTCCGGCGCAGCTGGTACGCCTCCATGATCGAGTCGGTCACGTCGGGCGCGGCCGCAACCAGCAGCCAGGCCAGGTCGTCGGCCGGGTCCGCGACGCAGACGTCGCCCCAGTGCAGGATGCCGGTGATCGAGTCCCCGGCGGCGAGCACCCGGTCGCTGGTGAGGTCGCCGTGCACGACGGTGGGCCGGAAGCGCCAGAGCGCGACGTCCTCGAGCCGCTCCTCCCAGCGCCGCAGCAGCGCGGGCGGGACCTTCCCGGTGCGAGCGGCCTCGTCGACCTCGGCCTGGCGGCGCTGGCGGTACTCGCCCGCGTCGTACACGGGCAGGCCGGCGTCCTCGACGAGGCTGGTCGGCAGCTCGTGCACGGCGGCGATCGCGCGACCGAGCGCGGCTGCGAGGCCCGGCCCGGGCACGAGCCGCTCGAGACGGAGAGGCTCGCCGGGGATCTCGGCGTGCACCGCCGCACGCCCGCCCTCGGGCAGGTGCGCGAAGCCGACGGGTGCCGGGACCGCGAACGGGAGCTTGCCGCGCTCGACCTGCTCGGCCAGCGCGGAGAGCAGGACGACCTCGGCCTCGAGCGCCGCGCCGGCGGCGGCGTGCTGGGGCGCGCGGACGACCCACCGGTTGCGGTGGGCGTCAATGACGACGGCCGTGTCGAAGTCGGACCCGGGCTGGGCGGGCCGTCGGACGTCGAAGGCATCGAGTCCCGGGACGGCGACGGTCGCCAGCGCGGCCAGGGCGAGAGGGGATCGGACCACGCGCCAAGGATAGGCGGGCCACCGAGCGGTCCTGGCCGAGCGGCGCGGCGTGTCTCCGCCCGAATCGTCCAGAAACGGGCCTCCGCGTACCGTGACCGCGTGATCGTTACGGATGACCTCCCCCTGTCCCGCGCCGGTGTCGACCGAGCCGCACTGCTGCGCGGCGACGACGACGCGGTGCCCCGGGCCCTCGCCGACGAGGCGACCCGCGTGCTCCTCGTCTGCGACGGCGCGGTCGTCGCGACCCCGGAACCGGGGGTGGCCCTGCTCTCGCCCGGGGAGGTCGCCGCGCTCCTCCCGCACCCCGGGGACTGGTTGCTGCTCGGGCGTTCCGACGCCGGCGAGACGTACCTGGCACGTCGGGTGCCGGAGCGCCGACCGGCGCCGCGCGTCGGCGATGCGTCGGACGTCCTGGTCCACGCCGCGCCGTCCGTCCCGACGCCGAGCCCGGAGCCGGTCCTGCCCGACGGGCTGGGCTGGGTGTCCCTGCGCGACATCGGCGCCGGACTGACCGCGCAGGAGGCGGGGCTCGCGACGACGGCGGTCGCGCTCGACTCGTGGCACGCGCGCCATCCCCGGTGCCCGCGGTGCGGGGCCGAGACGCGAGTGGAGCAGTCGGGCTGGACGCGGGTGTGCGTCGTCGACGCGTCGGAGCACTACCCGCGCACGGACCCGGCGGTCATCATGGCGGTCGTCGACGCCGACGACCGGCTGCTGCTGGGGCACGCCGCGCACTGGGCTGCGGGCCGGTGGTCGACGCTCGCGGGGTTCGTCGAGGCGGGGGAGTCGCTCGAGCACGCCGTGCGCCGCGAGGTCGCCGAGGAGGCGGGCGTGCTCGTCGGCGCCGTCAGCTATCGCGGCAGCCAGCCGTGGCCGTTCCCGGCGTCGCTGATGCTGGGCTTCCGCGCCACGGCGGAGTCGACGGACGTGACCGTCGACGGCCTCGAGCTGACCGAGGCCCGGTGGTTCTCCCGCGACGAGCTCGCGGCCGCGGTGCGGTCGGGCGAGGTCATCCCGCCGGGTCGGGCGTCGATCGCCCGCGCCCTGGTGGAGGAGTGGTTCGGCGGACCGCTCTGAGGTCAGACGAGCCGGTCGCGCACCTGCGCGAGCGACGGGTTCGTCGCGGCGGACCCGTCGGGGAACACGACCGTCGGCACCGTCTGGTTGCCGCCGTTGAGGGACTCGACCAGCGACGCCGCGTCGGGGTGCTCCTCGATGTTGACCTCGGTGTAGCCGATACCCGCCGAGTCCAGCTGCGTCTTGAGCCGGCGGCAGTACCCGCACCACGTCGTGGAGTACATCGTGATGGTGCCGGCGTCGGGCAGGGTCTGCGTGGTCATCGGTCCTCGGTCGCTCGTCTGGTCGTCGGGGCGAGATCGTCGCCCACGGGGTGAACGCGCGCGCGGCCCGGTCTCTTCCCGAGGTCGCACGGTCGGGTGACGGTACCCGAGGTGCACAGGGACGCACGAGCTGTGGGCGGGGGCTGCGAGACTGAGCCCGATGTCCGCCGAAGCCCTCCTCGATGCGCTCGACCCCGAGCAGCGCGCCGTCGCGACCACCCTGCGCGGACCCGTGCGCGTGCTCGCGGGCGCCGGCACGGGAAAGACCCGGGCGATCACGCACCGCATCGCCTACGGCATCCAGGTCGGCGCGTACCGACCCGCCAACGTCCTGGCGGTGACCTTCACGGCCCGTGCCGCCGGGGAGATGCGGACCCGGCTGCGGCTGCTCGGTGCGTCGGGCGTCCAGGCCCGGACCTTCCACGCCGCGGCGCTGCGCCAGCTCGGCTTCTTCTGGCCCAAGGTCGTGGGCGGTCCGCCGCCGCGGATCCTCGAGCAGAAGGTCAAGCTGGTGGCGCACGCCGCGACGCTGGTGGGTCTCGAGACCGACCGGGAGAGCGTGCGGGACCTGGCCTCGGAGATCGAGTGGGCCAAGGTCTCGCTGGTCACCGCCGACGACTACGCGAAGGCGGCGGCCGCGACGGACCGGCCTGGGCCGGGCGGCGTCGACCCGCAGTCGGTCGCCCGCCTGATGGCGGCCTACGAGTCGGCCAAGGACCAGCAGGGCGTCATCGACTTCGAGGACGTGCTGCTCCTGCTGGCGGCCATGCTGGCCGAGCGCCGCGACGTCGCCGAGTCGGTCCGCGAGCAGTACCAGCACTTCGTCGTCGACGAGTACCAGGACGTCAGCCCGCTGCAGCAGTACCTGCTCGACCAGTGGCTGGGCGGTCGGCAGGAGCTCTGCGTCGTCGGCGACCCGAGCCAGACCATCTACTCGTTCGCCGGCGCGACGGCCCACCACCTCACCTCGTTCACGGCTACGTATCCGCGGGCGACGACGGTGGAGCTGGTCCGCGACTACCGATCCACGCCTCAGGTGGTCGGTCTCGCCAACCACGTGATGGACGCAGCGCGCAAGGCGGGCGGCCCCGCCCCGCTCGCGCTGCGCGCCCAGCGCCCCGACGGTCCGGACGTCTCGTACGTCGCCTACCCGGACGACGACGCGGAGGCCGCGGGCGTCGTGCAGGGCATCGCGGACCTGGTGCGCCGGGGTGTGTCGCCGGCCGACATCGCCGTGCTGTTCCGGACCAACGTGCAGTCGGAGGCCTTCGAGGCGGCGCTCGCCGACCACGGCATCGCGTACCAGGTCCGCGGGAACGCCCGGTTCTTCGCCCGTGCAGACGTGCGCAAGGCCATGGTGCTGCTGCGCGGCGGCGCGCGGGCCGCCGACCCGGGGGTGCCGATGCCCGAGTCGGTGCGGGACATCCTGCGCAGCGCCGGCTGGACGGACACCCCGCCGGAGGGCCGCGGTGCCTCGCGGGAGCGCTGGGACGCGCTGCAGGCCCTGGTCACCCTCGCCGACTCGCTGGCCGCGGCTCCCACCCCGGGCGGGGGCGAGCCGACGGTGTCCGACCTCGTCGCGGAGCTCGACGAGCGTGCCGCCGCCCAGCACGCGCCGACCGTCGAGGGGGTGACGCTCGCGTCGTTGCACGCCGCCAAGGGGCTGGAGTGGGACGCGGTCTTCCTGGTCGGCCTCTCCGACGGGCTGCTCCCGACGGTCCAGGCGCAGACGGACGCGGCCGTGGCCGAGGAGCGGCGCCTGCTCTACGTCGGCATCACGCGTGCGCGGGAGCACCTCCAGCTGTCGTACTCGCGAGCCCGCCACCCGCGCGCCCGGGCCAGCCGAGGCGTGTCGCGCTTCCTCACCGACCTGTGGCCCGACGAGCGTCGCCGGACCACGGGCCCGCGACGCGATCTCGACGACCGCCAGCAGGAGGTGGTGGACCGTCTCACCGTCTGGCGGGACGCCCACGCGGTCGAGGTACGTCGGCAGCCGGCATCGGTACTGACGACGGCCACCATCCGCGCCATCGCCGAGCGCTGCCCCGGCACGCTCGAGGAGCTCGGGTCGGTCCGGGGGGTGGGGCCGACGACCCTCGCCGGCATCGGCGAGGACGTCCTGGCGACCGTGCGGGCGGCGCTCCAGGCACCCGTGCGGTGAGCCGATTTCCGGTTGGCGGAAATTCGTCGACAAATCTTCGTTAAATCGGTTGTCCGCGTTTCTGGGCCTGTCCTAGGTTGGGCGACGTCCTTGTAGAGGGATCGCGCAGAAACTGCGAGGGTCCGAGCCGGAGAGGGGGTGGGTGCACTGATGGAGAGCATCACGATGATCGCGACGCCGAACGCATATGCGTTCCTCCCGCGACTCGTCGCACCCGTCACGTTCCGGTCCCAGGGGATCGCCCTGCCCATCGGCGGCGGGGCCCTGGAGCTCACAGGCGGCACTGCGAAGCGTCGTACGGCGACCGATCCCCGTCAGCACCTGATCCGGACTCCCATGATCTGACCCTCACAGAGGGCCTCAGGCCGCGGAGTCCGAACTCGGACCCGCGGCCTTTCTGTTTCTCCCGATGAGTCGGGTGGACGGGTGGGCGGTCGGTCCGGCACCGACGCAACATCCTCACCAGCAAGGACATCAGGAGGACATCGTGCGGCTCACGACGCTGCTCGACACGGTGAACCACGGCGGATCCGGTCCATGGCCCCTCACCGACAGCACTTCGGCGACTGACGACCGCCAGACCTTCGACCAGATGGTCGCCGACTTCATCCCGTGCCGGGCGGGCGACCCCGAGCTGTGGTTCGCCGAGCGGACCGCAGACGTGGAGCGGGCCAAGGCCCTGTGCCGCGAGTGCCCGTTGATCGAGGGCTGCCTGGCCGGCGCCATCGAGCGTGCGGAGCCCTGGGGCGTCTGGGGTGGCGAGGTGTTCGTCGGTGGTGTGGTGGTCGCGACCAAGCGCGGTCGTGGTCGCCCCCGGAAGAACGCGGTTCCCGCGGCCTGATCGCGACTCAGCCGGCCGTGACACGTCCCTGCGCGCCCACCAGCGACGCCGGGAGGGCGGTGCACCCACACTCGGGGTGCACCGCCCACGTGCGTCTACGGGGGATCGCGTCCGGCAGACCGACCTCGTAGGTGGCGCCCGGCGCCAGTCCCGGCTCGCGGTCGAGGTGCGCCAGCACCGCCGCGGCGCCTATCCCGGCGCAGACCGCGGAGACGGCGCCGGCCTCGCCCGGGACGACCCGGTCGGCGCGCAKCTGTTCCCCGAGCGAGGGCCACGCGGCGTCGGCGTCGGCGCGCTGCAGGTCGAGGCACCGCAGGCACGGCCCCGACCCGGGGACGACGAACGGACCGACGACGGTGTCGGCCTCGCGCACGACGATCGACAGGTGGGCGGTGGAGCCCGCGACCAGCACCGGGCCGCGCAGGGGATCGGCGACGCGGGCCTCGACGAGCACCACGACGTCGGGGCGGCGGTCGGACACGGTGGCGACGTGCGGGGCGACGTCGCGCACGAGCCGGGCGGCCACCTGCTCGCGGACCGAGCCGACGTCGGACCACCGGTAACCGCAGACTCCGACGTCCGTCGACCGCACCGGGCGACCGTCGTCGACCAGCACGGTCCCGACGCCGCCCGCCGCGAGCCCGACCGCGACCCCGAGCCCGGTGGGCCCGAGCCCGAGGACCCCGACGACCCGGTCCGCGCGCCCGCGCACGAGGCCGAGTCCGTCGGCGTCCGCGCGCAGCAGGGACCACACGTCTGCGTCGACCGCCGCCGGCCCCCGGAGCAGCGGTCGCGGGGGCAGGTCCTCGGTGAGACCGGCGGCGGCCAGGGTGCCGACGATGTCGCGTACCCGGTCCGCGTCGATGCCGACGCCTGCGGCGGCGGCGTCGAGACCGGCGAGGTCGGTTCGCGGGTCGACCCCGAGCAGGAGCTCCGTCTCGGCGCGCGTGAGGTCCGGCAGCCGGACGGCCCAGCGCGGGTCCGTGCCCACCTGGACCTCGGTGGGGGTGCGGCGCAGCACCCGCAGCCCGGCTCGCAGTCGCATGCGAGTCACTGTGGCAGCGCGCCGCGCTCCCCGACGGGAGTCGTCCACAGGCGCCGGGCATGCCGAAGGGCACCGTCCTGGCGGACGGTGCCCCGTGGCGGTGCTGGTGGGCTCAGGCCTTGCCGAGGATCCGGTTGAGCTTCGTGCCGCAGACCGGACAGGTGGCCTTGGCCATCCTTCGACCGGATTCCGAGATCACGACGTCGCCCTCGGCCTCGCGCTTCTCCTTGCACTTCACGCAGTAGAACTCGCCTGCATACGTCTCGGCCATGGGGCCCTCCCTCGGTGTCGTGCACCGGACCGGGGAACCGCCGGCCGGCGGCCGGGCGTGGTGGTGCAACAACGCCCGCGCGACGTCCACAGTAGTAGTCGAGCCCCCCACCGCCCGCGGAATCGTGCAGGACGCGCCGTGCGGCGTTGGGTGAACCGGAGCGGGTCGGCGGCCCGCGCTACCGTGCTCGTGTGCAGCCCACGCAGGACCTGTCGCAGGTCGAGATCCGTCGCTCGCGCAAGCGCGTGCGCACGGTGACGGCCTGGCGCGAGGGCGACCGGACCATCGTGGCCATCCCGGCGCGGTTCACTCGGGCGCAGGAGAACGAGTGGGTGCGGCGCATGCTCGCCCGGCTCGCGGCCCAGGAACGGCGACGCCGGCCGTCCGACGACGAGCTCTCGTCGCGCGCCGCCGACCTCTCCGCCCGCTATCTCGGCGGCCGGGCGCGGCCCACCAGCGTGCGCTGGTCGAGCAACCAGGGCCGGCGGTGGGGGTCGTGCACGCCGTCCGACGGCACCATCCGGATCTCCGACCGCGTCCGCGGCATGCCGAGGTGGGTGCTCGACTACGTGCTGCTGCACGAGCTCGCGCACCTGCTGCACGCCGGGCACGGCCCGGACTTCTGGGCGGAGCTGGACGGCTTTCCGCGCACGGCGCGTGCACGGGGCTTCCTCGAGGGATACGCCTACGCCGCCGAGCGGGGCGCGTCCCAGGACGGGGAGCCCGACGGGGAGCCGGGCGTCGACGTGCCGGCGGACGAGGTCGACGACGGCGGCCTCGACGAGCCGGAGGACGTCGTCACCGACGAGCTGACGGCCGACGAGCTGACGGCCGACGAGCTGACCGCCGACGAGCTCGCGGCGGACGAGCTCTCTGCCGACGACGACGCGATCGGCCAGCTCGAGCTCGAGCTCGGCGACGTGGACTCAGACCGAGATCGCTGAGCGGCGCGGAGCCCAGGAGACCGGCGACCGTCGGCTCCGGCCCGGACCGCTGGGCGGCGCGGGGCCGACGAGCTCGGCGACCGTCGGCTCCGACCCGGACCGCTGGGCGGCGCGGGACCGACGAGCTCGGCCGGACGCCCCTACGGCGCCGTCGGGCCGGCGTCCGGGTCCTCGCCCAGGATCTCCGCGAGCGCGCGGTCGACCTCGGCGGCGTCGTCCACGGCGGTGGCCCGGCGGGCGGCGTAGCCGGACGGGTCGTCGAGGTCCTCGGTCCCGGGCAGCAGGTCGGGGTGGTCCCACACGGCGTCGCGGGCGGCGGGGCCCTTGTCGCGGCCGATCTGCGCCCACAGCGCCGCGGCGTCGCGCAGGCGGCGCGGCCGCAGCTCGAGGCCGACGAGGTTGGCGAACGTCTGCTCGGCCGGACCACCCGCGGCGCGGCGCCGGCGGATCATCTCGCGCAGCGCCATGGTGTGCGGCAGGTGGGGGAGCGCGGCGGTGGTGGCGACCTCGTCGACCCAGCCCTCGACGAGGGCGAGTGCCGTCTCCAGCCGCTCGAGCGCGGCAACCTGGGCGGGCGTCGTGTGCGGCGCGAAGACACCGCCGGACAGAGCCTGCTGGAGCGCCGCGGTGTCGGTCACGTCGATCGAGCGGACGGCCTCCTCCAGCTGGTCGGCGTCGATGGTGATCCCGCGCGCGTACGTCTCGACCGTCGCCAGGAGGTGCGACCGGAGCCACGGCACGTGGGTGAACAGCCGGGTGGCCGCGGCCTCGCGGAGCGCGAGGAACAGGCGGACCTCCTCGGCCGGCGCATCGAGACCCTCGGCGAACGCGTCCACGTTGGCCGCGACGAGCGCCGGGGCGGGCCGGTCCAGCAGGGGGAGGCCGATGTCGGTGGTGCCGAACACCTCGTGCGCGAGGGTGCCCGCGGCCTGGCCCACCTGCATGCCGAACACCGCCGACCCCAGCTGGCGCAGCAGCTGGCCCGGCTCGATGCCGCCGGGCAGCGCGGGCTGATCGTCCGGCCCGTCGGACAGGGCCCCGCCGAGCGCGCCGACGAGGGCGATCGACAGCGACGACGCGACGGGTTCCGTGAGCGTCCGCCACGTCGGCAGGGTCGCCTCGACCCACTCCGCCCGGCTCCAGGCGCGCGCGGCGCCGGTCGACGGCGGGAGGTCCGTGGCCGCGTCGAGCCAGAGCTCGGCGACGGCGAGCGCGTCGAGCACCTGCCGCGTCTGCGCCGCCGTGAGCGTCGGGTCGCCCCCGGCGGCGGCCTGCTGCCGGGCGAGGTCGTGGGCCATCTGCCAGTTGACGGGGTCGTCGCCCGAGGCGGAGAGCAGGGCCTGGACCTGCGCGAACACCTGCTGGAGCGCAGCGGGGTCGTCGGGCAGGCCGGAGGCGGCGGCCATGGCGGCGGGGTCGAAGCCGCGCTCCTGCAGCTCGCGGATCGCGTCGTCGGCACTGTCACCCAGCATCGCGCGCATCACCTGCTCCCAGGCGGGCACGCCACCATCGGCTCCGGGGACAGCGGAGTTGTCGGGGCTCACGGGGACCTCCTGCGACGATAGGGCCGGCTGCGGACCACGGTAACCGCGCGGCACAGGAACGAGGGATGGTGGGCGAGCAGATTCGCTCAGGGCGCAGCAGGCGCCCGACGGCGCCGAAGCGTGCCGACGACGTCGTCGTCGTGGGCCGCGGACCGATCGCGGCCGCGCTCGCCGCGGCCTGGGGCGGCCAGGTGCGGAGCGTCGAGGAGGTGCCGGCGGAGAACCCGGCCGACGTGCTCACGGGAGCGACGGTCGTCGTGCTCGTCGCGCACCCGGGGGACCTCGTCGCCTCCGCCGTGAAGGGCCGACGCGAGCGGGAGGCGGCGATCGTCGCGCACACGCAGCACGCGCTCGCCGCCGCGCGGGCTGTGGGAGCGCGGCACGTCGTGGCGATCTCGTCGGCGGTCGTCTACGGGGCGTGGCCGGACCGGCCGGTCGTCCAGGACGCCGACCCGCTGCCCTCAGCCGACGAGGCCGCTCGCGACGGGCTGGTCGGCGACCTGCTGGCCGCCGAGGCGGTGCTGGCGCGAGGCAGCCGCCGCAAGGTCCCGCTGGTCACGATCCTGCGGCCGGCGGCCGTCGTCGGCCCGGGCGTCGACACGCTCGTCACGCGGCACTTCGAGGCGCCGCGGCTGCTGACCGTGCGCGGGGTGTCCCGCCAGTGGCAGTTCGTCCACGTCGACGACCTCGCGGGGGCGGCGAGGTTCGCGGTGGAGCACGCGATGGCCGGCGTGCTGACCGTCGGGGCGGCCGACGTGCTGGAGCCGTCGCAGGTCGAGGCGGCGGCCGGGATGCGTCGGATCGAGCTGGCGGCGGCCACGGCGTTCGGCACCGCCGAGCGCCTGCACCGGGTGGGCGTGCTGCCGGCGCCGGCCTCGGAGCTCGCGTTCGTGGTCTACCCGTGGACGGTCGCGGCCGACCGGCTGCGGTCCGCGGGCTGGGAGCCCCGCTGGTCCAGCGCCGCCTGCCTCGACGTGCTGCTCGAGGGCGTGCAGGGCCGGGTCGCGGTGGCCGGGCGGCGGGTGGGCACGCGCGACGCCGCTGCGCTCGGTGCGGCAGGGGCGGCCGTCGCGCTCATCGCCACGGCCGCGGTGTGGCGTCAGGCACGGGCGCGTCGTCGACCATGAGCCCGACAAGGGATGATGTGGGCGTGCTGGACCAGCCCCCCTCCCCGTTCGACGGCTCCGACGAGGTCCTGGCCGAGCCCGAGCGCGTCAGCCCGCGATCGATCATGCTCTCGGCCGGCATGCTGGTCACCGCGCTGCTCCTCGCCCTCCTGGTGGTGCTGCCGGTGCCGTACGCGGTGAACAGCCCCGGCCCCACGCGCGACGTGCTGGGCGAGCACGACGGCACGCCGCTCATCCAGATCTCCGGCGCCGAGACCTACGACTCGACCGGCGAGCTGCGCCTGACCACGGTCTCGGGCACCGGCGGCCCCGGGTTCCCGTCCAGCGTGGTGGGCGTGCTGCAGGGCTGGCTCTCGCGGTCGGTCGTCGTGCAGCCGGTCGAGCTGCTGTACCCGCCGGACCAGACGCAGGACGAGATCGACAAGTCGAACACCGCCGAGATGGTGTCGTCGCAGGAGAACGCGACGGTCGCCGCCCTCACGGAGCTGGGCTACGAGGTGCCGGCCACTCTCGTCGTCGCCGGCACCGTCGACGGCACCGACGCGGCCGGCAAGGTCCAGGAGGGCGACGTCATCGTCGCGCTCGACGGCACCCCCGTGCCCGACTACCAGGGCCTGATCGAGCTGCTCGACGTTGTCGAGCCCGGCGCGACGGTCACGCTCACGGTCCGCCGGCACGGCCAGGCCGTCGACGTGCCGATCGTCACGGCCACCAAGGACGACGGCGGTGCGCAGATCGGCGTCTACATCGACCCGACCTTCGACCTGCCGGTCGACGTGACCATCAGCATCGACGACATCGGCGGTCCGAGCGCCGGCACCATGTTCGCGCTGGGGATCGTCGACAAGATGACCCCCGAGGACGAGGCGGGCGGCAAGGACATCGCGGGGACCGGGACCATCGACGTCACCGGCGAGGTCGGGCCCATCGGCGGCATCCGGCAGAAGCTCGCGGGGGCGGACCGCGACGGTGCCACCTGGTTCCTGGCGCCGGCGTCCAACTGCGACGAGGTCGTCGGGCACGTCCCGGAGGGGCTGCGGGTGGTGCGCATCTCGACCCTGCACGAGGCCCGCGAGGCCATTACCGCGATCGGCGCGGGGACGGGCGCTGACCTGCCCACCTGCACGAAGTAGCGGCTACTCGAGGGTCGTGCGCACCGCGGCGACGAGCCCCGGCACGAGGTCCGGGCCCTGGCCGACCTGCTCTTCCGTGTCGTTCGCCCGCGTGCGGACCGCGCACCACGAGGGTCCGTCGCGCAGGGCGCCCACGACCAGCCGCACGTCCTGCCGCTCGGGGTGGCCGAGCAGGTAGTCCAGGGCGGCGTCGGTGTCCTGCGGCATGGCCTCCTCGGCGGCGGGCGGCAGGACCACGCGCTCGACGGTGACGGCCATGCCGTCGACCGTCGACGGCCACGACAGGCCGGCCAGCAGGGTCTCGAGGTCCGGCGACTCCGGCAGCTCCTCCTGCTCGACCGAGGTGAGGTGCCACGGCTCCGCGCGGGCCGCGGCGAGCACGGCGGGATCCAGCTGCGCGGCCAGGCCCGGCTCCGTGGTCAGCATCGCCTGCGTGCGGACCAGCGCGAACACGCGCACCGGGCCGTCCCAGCCCGCGGCGGCGACGTGGTGCTCGATCTCCCGGACGGAGTCCGCCAGAGCGGCGAGGGCGGGGGAGGCAGGCGCGACGGGGTTCAGGGGGTTCACAGGGTTCACGGACACGGCCTCATGGTCGCATCCGTGTGGGAACCTGTGCCTCGACCGGCACGTTCAGCGTGCGAGTGGTGTGCGTGTTGTGCGCGGCGCTCGGCGCGGTCCGCGACCGCGTCCACCCTGTTGCCGACGACGAGGACCGCCACGCCGTGACCTTCGGAAGCCCGCCCCGACCCCGCACCGCGCCACGGCGGCGCCGCGGGGCGCTCGCCCCGACGCTGATCGTCCTCGGGGCCATCGTCATCCTCGTGCTGATCCTCGCCCAGGTGTGGACCGAGGTGCTCTGGTACCGGCAGCTCGGCTTCACCAACGTGATCGCGACCGAGTGGGGCACCCGCGCCATCCTGTTCGTGCTCGGGTTCGTGGTGATGGCCGGGGCGGTGTTCTGGAGCCTCAGCTTCGGGTACCGGTCCCGGCCGGTGTACGCGCCGTCGACGCAGGAGCAGGCGAACCTCGACCAGTACCGCGAGGCGATCGAGCCGCTGCGGCGCCTGGTGATGATCGTCGGGCCCGCCGTGCTCGGCCTGTTCGCCGGCGCCGCGGCCTCGCAGCAGTGGCAGACGATCCAGCTGTGGATGCACGGCGCGCCCGTCGGCAAGACCGACCCGCAGTACGGGATCGACCTGGGCTTCTACCTGTTCACGCTGCCGGGCCTGCGGTTCGTCGTCTCGTTCCTCATGGCCGTCACGGTCCTCGCGGGCATCGGCGCGCTCGCCACCCAGTACCTCTACGGCGGCCTGCGCGTGGGCGGTCCGCGCGGGGGAGCGCCGCGCACCACGCGGGCTGCCCGCGTGCACCTGTCGGTCATCGCCGCGGTGCTCATGCTGCTCATCGCCGCGAGCTACTGGCTGGACCGCTACTCGATCCTCATGAACACGAAGCGCGACCAGAAGTTCGCGGGCGCCTCGTTCACCGACGTGCACGCCGTCATCCCGTCGAAGGCGATCCTGGCGGGCATCGCGATCTTCGTCGCCGCGATGTTCATCGTCACCGCGATCCGCGGCAACTGGCGCCTGCCGGCGATCGGGGTTGGCCTGATGGTCGTCGCCGCGATCGCGGTGGGCGGCATCTACCCCGCCGTCGTGCAGCGCTTCCAGGTGCAGCCGAACCAGCAGGACGCCGAGGCCGACTACATCCAGCGCAACATCGGCGCCACGCTCGACGCCTACGGCCTGGACGACGTCGAGAAGACGGACTACGACGCGAAGGTCACGGCCGAGGCCKGCGCGCTGCGGGCCGACGCCGACACCACGGCGTCGATCCGGCTGCTCGACCCGCAGATCGTCAGCCCGTCGTTCAAGCAGCTCGAGCAGATCCGCGCGTTCTACGACTTCCCCGACTCGCTCTCGGTCGACCGCTACACGATCGACGGCCAGAGCCGCGACACGGTGATCGCCGTGCGCGAGCTGTCGCTCGAGGGCCTCGACGCCCAGCAGCGCAACTGGACCAACGACTCCACGGTGTACACCCACGGCTTCGGCGTCGTCGCCGCCTACGGCAACACCACCGCGGTCCGCGGCGCGCCGGCCTTCTGGGAGGGCGGCATCCCGTCCGAGGGCTCGATGGGCGAGTACGAACCGCGCATCTACTTCAGCCCCAAGGCCCCCGCGTACTCGATCGTCGGTGCGCCCGAGGGCACGAAGCCGTGGGAGCTGGACTACCCGGACGACGCCTCCGGCGGCGCGGTGAACAGCACGTTCCCGACGCAGACGGTGTCCGCAGGTCCGACGATCGGCAACCCGCTCACCAAGCTGCTGTACGCGCTGAAGTTCGGCTCGGAGCAGATCGTGTTCTCCGACCGCGTGACCAGCGACTCGCAGATCCTCTACGACCGCGACCCGCGCGATCGCGTCCAGAAGGTCGCCCCCTACCTGACCCTCGACGGCCGGGTGTACCCGGCGGTCGTGGACGGCCGGGTCAAGTGGATCGTCGACGGCTACACCACGTCCGACCAGTACCCGTACTCGGCGTCGCGGCCGCTGGACGAGGCGACGACGGACTCCCTCACCGAGTCGTCCGAGACCGTCCAGGCGCTGCAGCCCAAGACCGTGAACTACATCCGCAACTCGGTGAAGGCCACGGTCGACGCCTACGACGGCTCGGTCACGCTCTACGCGTGGGACGCCGAGGACCCGATCCTCAAGGCGTGGAACCGCACGTTCCCGTCGACGCTCGAGCCGCTGTCGTCGATCGACGGCGATCTCATGAGCCACCTGCGCTACCCCGAGGACCTGTTCAAGGTGCAGCGCTTCCTGCTGGCCCGGTACCACGTGACCGATGCCGGCCAGTTCTTCTCCGGCAACGACTTCTGGGCAAACCCGAACGACCCCACCAGCAGCGTCGCCGTGCAGCAGCCGCCGTACTACCTGACGCTCAAGATGCCGGACCAGGACGAGGCCAGCTTCTCGTTGATGTCGACGTTCATCCCCACCGGCACCAACGCGCGCAACGTGCTGACGGGGTACCTCGCGGTCGACGCGGACGCGGGCGGCGAGGCCGGGAAACCCTCGGCGGACTACGGCAAGATGCGCCTGCTCGAGCTGCCACGCGACTCGACGGTGCCCGGTCCCGGCCAGGTGAACAACAACTTCGTCGCCGACCCGACCGTGTCCAACGAGCTCAACATCCTCGGGCGTGGCGACTCCCAGGTCGTGCGCGGCAACCTGCTCACCCTGCCCATGGGCGGCGGGCTGCTCTACGTGCAACCGGTGTACGTCCAGGCCCGGGCGGGGACGACGTTCCCGCTGCTGCAGCGCGTGCTCGTGGCGTTCGGCGACGACATCGGCTTCGCGGACACGCTCGACGGCGCCCTCGACCAGGTGTTCGGCGGCGACTCCGGGGCCGACGCGGGCGATGCCGGCACCTCGCCCGACACCGGCACGCCACCGGACGCGGGCACCGCGCCGCCGGCCACCGGGACGGAGACGCCGGCGCCGGCGCCGACCGACACGGGCACCGACGCGACGGCCCGCGCCGACCTCGACCGCGCGCTGCAGCAGGCCAAGCAGGCCATCTCCGAGAGCCAGGCCGCCCTCGCGATCGGGGACTTCGGAGCCTACGGCGACGCGCAGAAGCGGCTCGAGACCGCCGTGCAGAACGCCGTCGACGCCGAGGCGCGACTCGCCGAGTGACCGCGCCCCGGATCGGCGGTGGTGACGCACGCCACCGCCGATCAGGGGGTTCGCGATTTGGTCGCCCCTGGGGCGTGGGGTAAGTTGTACTCACCGACGCGGGGTGGAGCAGCTCGGTAGCTCGCTGGGCTCATAACCCAGAGGTCGCAGGTTCAAATCCTGCCCCCGCTACAAGAAGACGAAGGCCCGGACCTGATGGTCCGGGCCTTCGTCGTTCACGCGATCCCCCTGCTCAGCGATGCACCGCTGAGACCGCTCGGGGAACCGGCGAGACCTGGAGCGAGGTCAGCAGCAGCTCGGCCCGACTCGCGAACAGGTGCGCGCCCCGGCCGATCGCGACCGCCCGGGCACGCTCGGCCAGGCGGACGGCGCCGAGATGGTCGCCGGCGGCCGCAGCCAGCTGCGCCCTCACCAGGACCACGAGCCCTTCTGCCGAGCGTTGGCCGTAGCGTTCCAGGCAGTCGTCGGCACGATCGAGGGCCGCGGACGCGGCGGACAGCGACCCCGCGGCGATGCGCATCTCGGCGAGCAGCGCGTACCAGGTCGAGACGCACGAGCGAACCGGGTTCGACAGGTTCATCAGGATCAGTCGTTCCGCCTCGTCCGACGCCGGACCCGGGTCGCGCCCGCTCATCGCCATCGCCCAGCACCGGGCCAGCCGTAGGTAGGTCCCGAGGAAGACGAAGGAGAAGTGCGGGTCGACTGCGATCCCACGCTCGCTGCGGCCGAGTGCCCACTCGGGATCACCGACGACCGCGGCGGTCCGAGCCGCCATGGTGGTGGCGACGGTGACCGCGTAGGGGTCGTCACCGGCCGCTGTCTCGAGCCGGTCGTGGAGCACTCGCGCCTGTGCGGCGTCCCCGTGGTACGCGGAGATCTCGGCGAACGTGCCGGCGGTGAGGAGCTGCAGACCGTCCCGGACCGGGTCGGGGTCTGCCGCGCGTTCCTCGGAACGGCCGTCGGAGTGCAACGCGCTGAGGGTACGGAACGACTCTCCGACGTTGCCCAGGTGCCACTGGTGGATCCCCCAGGCGGCCTGCCCGTAGATGCGGACGACCAGGTCGTCGGACGCCGTGCCCTGCGTGAGCAGCCGACGAGCGAGGGGGCCGCTGGTCTCCAGCTCGAGGCCCTGGCCGTGCGCGGTCCAGCGTGAGAAGAGGAACCCGGCGGCATCCCGCTCGCGATCGAGGCCCCGGGCAACCTGCTCCGCCCGCTCCAGCAGGCTCACCGACGTCCGGCCGTACATCGAGCGCATGCCGACGACGGCGATCAGCTGCGAGAGCGCCTCGAGCTCCAGCTCGAGCAGGGACGATCGGCGCGCGAGCTCCACGGCAGATCTGAGCTGACGCTCTGCCGCGCCCAGCGCGGTCTTCTCCTTGGCCCGGGCTCCGGCGCGGATCAGGGCGTCGACCGTCCGGGCCGCATCGCCCAGGGGACCTGCCGCCCACAGATGGTGGGCGACCCTCTCGGCGACGGACTCTCCGCCGAGCCCGGCGCCCTCGAGGGCATCGGCGATCCGTCCGTGGAGCGCGGCGGCGCGGCCCGGTGGGATCGCCTCGGACACGGCCTGCCGCACGAGGTCGTGGACGAAGCGGTAGCTGTACGGATCTCCCGGGTTCGGGCCGATCAGGCCGAGGGCGCGCACGGGCTCGAGGCGTCCGAGGCTGGCTGACACGTCCAGAGATGCTGCCCGGGCGAGCACGGCGATCTCGACGTCCCGGCCGACCAGCGCTGCGACCTCCAGGAGCTTCTGCGCTTCGTGGTCGAGTGCGCCGAGGCGGTCGCGGACGACGTCGCGGACCGTCAGGGGCACACCGGTGCTCAGCACCGCCGGCCTGGACGCCGCCTCGCCGGCCGTCCACAGCCGGCCCAGCTCCTGCACGAAGAAGGGGTTGCCCCCCGTGCGGCTGTGCACCAGCGTGGCGATCTCCGTGGTCGGGACGACGCCGGTCTCGAGCTGGACCAGCTCGGCGACCTCGGGCGGACTCAGAGGCCCCACCCTGACCCGGCGGTGTCCGGGCGCGCGGCTGGCTGCGGCGAGCATGTGGGACAGGTCGGGGCTGGGCGAGGGGCAGGAGTCGCGAGATGCGCCGACGGCGGCGCTGCCGGCAGGGAGTCGGGCGATGACGTGCTCGAGCACCTGCAGCGAGCTGGGGTCGGCCCACTGGAGGTCGTCGATCACCATCACCACGGGTCGTTCCCGGGCCGACTCCGCGATGACGTCGACCAGCTGCTCCTGCAGGCGGAACCGGGCGCTGCTGTCCGGGATCGGGAGCGTCGGCCACGAGGCCGCGTCGGTGCCGACGAGGTGGCCGAGATCGCGCGAGAGCCATCGTTCGCGCCGGTCTGGCGCCATGGCGTCGACGAGGCCGGTCACCACCTCGATCCACGGCCACATCGTGGGGGTCCCCTCGCCCTCCAGACAGTGGCCCCGCACGACGAGAGCGCCACGTGCCGCAGCGTGGCAGGCGAGCTCCTCCAGGAGGCGGCTCTTCCCGGCCCCGGGCTCACCCTCGAGGAGCACGACTGCTGTTCTCGCGGCGAAGGTCGGTTCGAGCGCGTGGCGCAACGTGGCGATCTCGTCCGAGCGGCCGACAAGTCGTCCCGGGACGCCCGTGTCCCCAGCCGCAGTGCCCGAGGGCGGGGCAGGCTGCGTGGCGGAGGTCGACGATCGTGTCTGCGCGAGCACCCGGTGGTGCGCGGCCGCGAGCGAAGCTCCAGGATCGATGCCGAGGTCGTTCACCAGGCGGCTGCGCACCGTGTCGAATACGGCGAGCGCCTCGGCCTGGAGGCCCGCAGCGCCCAGCAGGTCCATCAGGCACGACTGCACCGGCTCGTGCAGAGGCGCCATCGTGGCGGCGAGGTGCAGTGCGGGCAGGACCCGTTCGGGGCAACCGTGGGACAGCGCGACCCCTGTGGCGTCGACACAGGCCCGGAAGAACTCGTCGTCGAGGCCGGCGAAGATCGACGCGGCCGCAGGCCCGTGCGCCCACCCGTCGCCCGCCGGGCCGCTCCACAGACCGAGCGCCTCGACGAACAGGTCGAGTGCTGTCGTCCCGTCGGCTGCGGCGAGGGCTGATCGTGCAGCGCCGGTGAGATGGCGGAACGCCGCGAGGTCGAGGACGTCCGCTCCTGCCGCGCACACGTAGCCGGCGCCCCGGCGCACCAGGTAGGTGCCCGCGTCGCGGGACGGGAGGTCGGGTTCCAGGAGACGCCGCAGCGAACCGATGTGCTTGTGGATCACGTTCAACGCGCTCGCGGGCGCGCCCTCGCCCCAGATCAGGTCGATCAGCTCCGCGGCGCCGGTGGGACGGCCGCCCCGAGCGAGGAGCAGCGCCAGCAGATAGCTCTGCTGGCGCGGTCCGGCGTCGAGCTCGGTGGTGCCTCGCCACAGCCGGAGCGGACCGAGCACCTGCAGGCGCAATGGCTGCGTGAGCGCCGGTGGCCCGACCCGGTCGGGGCCCTCGTGCACGAGCGTCACGCTCATGTCCGTCTCCTGTCCGCCGGCTCCGCATCTGGTCGTCTGAGTGGCGTGGTGCGAGTTGGAGCGCTCGTGCGGTTGCTCGACAGATAATCTAGGCGCTGTAGTACCTCTCTAGCCAGATCCCACGACCGAGGGACGGGACCACCGACGGTGCCAGGCGAGTCACGACCACCCAGCCGGCGCGACGAGTACGCCGAGATGACCCGGCAGAGCGTCGTGGAGGCGGCCCGCAAGCTCTTCGCCGCGAACGGCTACGAGCAGACCACGGTCCCGTCGATCGCCCGCGAGGCGCGGGTCTCCGCCGCCACCGTGTACGCCCAGTGCGGCGGCAAGGAGGGTCTGCTCCGGACGCTGATGGACATGTGGACCCGGAGCGACCTGGTGACCCGCATCATCGCCGACTGCGCGGCGGCCACCACCGGACATGCCAAGCTGACGACGCTTGCCGACGGCTACGTCGAGCTCTACGCCGCGGACGACGACATCATCCGCATCGTCACCCGGGCGGCCGCGAGCGCTCCGCCGGCAGCGGACTTCGTCGGCATCGCCGATCAGCGTCATCACGAGGCGTTGGCCGTGATCGTCCAGGGGATCGAGGACGTCGGTGACCTGGCCGATGGTCTGTCGGTGGACGATGCGGCGCGCATCATCTTCTTCCACTTCCAGCACGCCCAGTTCGTCCTCGCCGTCGAGACCTTCGGGTGGGGAGTGGACCGAACGAGACGGTGGATCCTCGAACGGGTCGAGGCCGCGGTGCTGAAGGACTGACGTCCGCCGGTCCCGCGGACGGCGGTCCACTCGTTCGTCACTTCTTCTCCACACCGGCTCTCTAGCGTCGGCGGCACAGGGAGCGAGCCGAACAGCCGTCTACCGCCGCGAGCAGACCCGTCCCGTCGGCGGTGCGATCCGAGGAGAAGCCATGTCTGTCACACCCACCGTGGTCCTGGTCCACGGAGCCTTCGCCGATGCCTCCAGCTACGCCCGCGTCGTCGCCGAGCTGCTCGACGACGGCACGAAGGTGGTGGTCCCGGCCGGTCCCAACCGCGGCCTGGTCGGTGACGCCGCGTACATCGCCTCCGTCGTGCGCCAGATCGACGGCCCCGTCGTCCTCGTCGGGCACTCCTACGGGGGCGCGGTGATCACCGTGGCCGGTGTCGAGGACAACGTCGTCGGACTGGTCTACCTCGCCGGCTACGCGCTGGACGAGGGGGAGAGCCTCGGTGAGCTGCAGGGACGCTTCCCGGAGTCACCGCTGGCGGGGGCCCTCGCCTACGCCACGTTCCCCGTCGACGGCTCCGACGAGCCCGGCACCGACGTCTTCGTCGACGTCGCCAGGTTCCCGGAGATCTTCGCGCCCGACGTCGACCCCGACCTCGCCCGCGTGCTGGCCGTCTCGCAGCGCCCGCTGGCTGCGGTCGCGTTCGCGCAGCCGGCCAGCGTCGCCGCCTGGAAGACCAAGCCCGCCTGGGGCGTGGTGGCCTCCTCGGACACCGTCATCAACCCCGACGTCGAGCGGTTCGGCTACGAGCGTGCGGGGATGAAGGTCTCCGAGATCGACTCGTCCCACCTGCTGATGCTCTCCCACCCCAAGGAGGTCGTCGAGGTCATCCGCGAGGCTCTCGCCTCCGTGACCGCCTGACCTCCTCTCGGCAGCCGTCGCGGCGGGAGTGCGGACGCCCGCACGACCCGACGACAGGGAGCCGACGTGAGAAGGCAGTACGGGTGCATCGCCTTCACTGATGACGTCCGCGAGGACCAGCAGCACTACGGCAGCGACGAGTTCTACGACCGCCGGGCTTCGTCTCGGTGCGGGACGCGCACACGATCGGCTGGGCGGACGTCCGTGGCAACCTCCAGCACGTCTCCACCGGGAACCTGAGGGGGACCGGCGTGTGGCGATCATCGGGGTGGACTACCGACGCGAGGTGGAGCAGCTCGGTAGCTCGCTGGGCTCATAACCCAGAGGTCGCAGGTTCACATCCTGCCCCCGCTACAAGAAGACGAAGGGGCCCGGACCTGATGGTCCGGGCCTTCGTCGTTCGCGCGATCCGCCGAAGGCCCGGAGAGCGGGTGCGTGGAGGGCAACACCGTTCCTCGCGGCACTCAGGGGCGCCTCTCGGTCCGGAGTGACGTTGTCGGGTCAGTCGGGTCACGCCGCGAGCCGACCGCTACCTGAGCCGGTCGAGCGACTTCGGGGCTGCTCCGCTGCGGATCCACGTCAGGACGACGTCGGCGGCCGCGGGGACGTCGAGGACCGCCGTGTCGACCTCCACGTCGTAGTCGCCGTGCCGGTGCACGTACGGCAGCTGGGCCGTCGCCTGGCCCAGGGTCCTCTCGCCTCGGTCACGCTCGCGCTCGACGAGGACCGGTGGTTCGCACCGCACGCCGACGAGCACTGCACGCGTCGCACGGAGCACCTCGGCCAGGTCCCGCGACCACGCCGGCTCGAGCAGCACGTGGTCGACGACGACGTCGAACCCCGCAGCCGCGAGCGCCGCCGCAGTCCGGTGCAGGCCGCGGACCAGGTCGTGCGCCACGGGCCCCGCGACCACGCGCTCGATCGTTCCGTCGACCGCGAGCTCGTACCGGAACACCTCCGGCCACGAGCTCGAGAGGTAGCGGCGGGGCAGCATCGTCAGGTGCCGGTCGAGGCCGGCGTCGAGGAGGGGTCCGTCCCAGCGGTCCTGCAGCGCCCGGGCGAGCGAGGTCTTGCCCGCGCTGGAGGTGCCGTTGAGCACGACGACGGTGCCGGGTGCGGGCAGGCTCATGGCGCCGAGTATCGCGGGTCGACCGGGGCCCGGACCTGATGGTCCGGGCCTTCGTCGTTGGCGCAGTCGGTCCTGACGCCCCGTGGTGCGGGCCGCGGGAGGTGGCACGGCGCCGCCGGCTACGCGGCCGGGATGTCGGCGTCGACCGCGAGCTCGGCCCGGCGCACGTGGTCGCGAGCGTGCGCGACGGCCGTGCCGAGGTCGTCGAACAGGTGCCTGTGATGGCGCAGCGCGCCGAGCACGCCGACGGTGCGGAAGAGCTCGACATGCCCGTCGCGCACTCCCTTGATGAGCACCGTCACGTCGCGGGCCTCCAGACGCTGCACGATCTCGCTGAGTACGTGCGCCCCAGTGGCGTCGACGAGCTCGAGCTGCGACATGCGCAGCACGACGACTGTCACGCCGTCGAGACCCGTGACCTCGTCGAGCACCCGATCGGCGGCGGCGAAGAAGAGCGGACCGTCGATCCGGACGACAGCGATCTGCTCGTCGCCGGCCTGTGGCTCGCCTGGCACAGGCTCGCGGGCGACGCCCGCGGCGCGGGCGAGGCCACGCAGGGCGAACGCGCCCGCGACGACGACGCCGATACCGACGGCGACGATGAGGTCGACCGAGACCGTGACGACGGCCGTGACGAGGAACGCTGCGGCGTCGGCACGGGTCGAGCGCAAGATCGACCGGGCCGTCGCGACGTGCACCATGCGGACGGCTGTCACCATCAGCACACCCGACAGGGCGGCCAGGGGGATGTGGGCGACCGGGCCGGCGGCGGCGAGGATCACGGCGAGCAGCACGACGGCGTGCGCCGCGGCTGCGGCTCGGGTGCGCGCGCCGGAGCGGACGTTGACCGCCGTCCGCGCGATCGCCCCGGTTGCCGGCATCCCGCCGAACACACCAGCGGCGAGCGACGCCAGGCCCTGGCCGAGCAACTCTCTGTCGGGGTCGTACTCGCCGGTGTCTGCGAGGGAGGCGGCGACGCGCGCGGAGAGCAACGACTCGATCGCGGCGAGTGCCGCGACGGTGAAGGCCGCGGGCAGGAGCGCCCGCATCGTCGCCGGGTCGAGGACGGGCAGTGCGGGGGCGGGCAGTCTGCCCGGCAGTGCGCCGATCGTTGCGAGCGGTGCGTGCAGCGCCAACGCGGCGAGCGTGGCGAGGATGATGCCGACCAGTGATCCGGGCAGCCGCGCTCGCAGGCGGGGGAGGAGCAGCATGCAGGCTGCGACGAGCCCCACAGTTGCGAGCGACCATGCGAGCGTGGCCAGATCCGCGTGGGTCACGGACGAGACGGCAGCGGCGACGACATTGGTGTGCGGACCTGACGTTCC
Organism: Cellulomonas sp. P5_E12; assembly: GCF_054049315.1. Taxonomy (NCBI): domain Bacteria; kingdom Bacillati; phylum Actinomycetota; class Actinomycetes; order Micrococcales; family Cellulomonadaceae; genus Cellulomonas; species Cellulomonas sp. P5_E12. Next base: position 125,420 of record NZ_JBFUMP010000008.1, read on the forward strand.
GGCCGCACCGGTCAGGGCGGGGACCTGTTGCAGGAAGATGATGACGGCGATTCCGAGGGTGAAGCCCTCGATGACGGGCCACGGGATGAAGGACACCGCTCGGCCCAGCCGCGCGAGGCCTGCGACGATGACGATGAACCCGGCCATGAGCGTCACGAGCGCGACTGCCCCGACGCCGTGGGTCGAGACGACCGGCGCCAGGACGACGACCATGGCACCGGTCGGCCCGGACACCTGGACGTGCGAGCCGCCGAACACCGCTGCGACCAACCCGGCGACGATCGCGGTGACGAGCCCTGCCTCGGCGCCCGCTCCTGACGCGATGCCGAAGCCGAGCGCCAGCGGAAGCGCCACGATGCCCACCGTGAGCCCAGCCAGCATGTCGGAGCGCCACGAACGTGGCAGCTCGGTGTAGTCGGAGCGGCCCGGGAGCAGGCGCTTCACGGAGGCCAGCAGGCCTGTCATCGAGTCAGTGCGGGCAGGCCCGCGACGTCGCCGAGCCTGGCGCCGTCCGTGGTGAGGATGTCTACGAGCAGCCGGCGGGCTACCGCGAGCAGCTCGGCTACTTCTGGGTGGGCAAGTCGGTAGTGGACGTGGCTGCCTCGTCGGTCTGACGCGACGAGGTGGTTGCGGCGCAGAACTGCCAGGTGCTGGGACAGGTGAGAGGCCTCGAGACCGGTCTGCGCTTGGAGCTCGGCGACCGTGTGCTCCTGGCCGTCCGCGAGCAGCTCGAGAAGTCGGATCCGAAGAGGGTGCGACAGGCCCTTGAACAGTCCCGCCTTGACCTCGTAGAGCGGTCGCTGACTGTGGGTGAAAGGCTGGCTGTGCGGCATGATGAAGTCATCATATCGGATCGGCACCGGAAGCCCGCGATCGGTGGAGCGGACGGACCCCCCATGTGCGCGGCCTTGAGGGCCTCTCGTCTCGGTGCGTCCCTGGAAGTGCCCGACGAAACGGGACGCCCGTCAGGTTCATGAGCTCGGCCGTCCCGTCGACCTCGACGATCGGGAGCCGGCGGCGGGTGGCCGGGTCGTCTGACTGCGTGTGCGCCCGGCGCGTCCCGGGCGACGGGACGCGCCGGGCGCGTGGCTCAGGCGCCGGTCGGGGCGGGCGAGCGGTAGCTGCCGGCGCGCACGTCGTCGAGCAGCGGCGGCCCGGCCGGMTCCCAGTCGAACGTCGAACGGGCGCGCACGTTGGGCATGTCGCCGCTGCTCGCGAGCAGGTACGCGGCGGGTCCGAGCTGCTCGACGGCCACGTCGAGCGGGAGCGACACCGCGCTAGCGCCGGTGAGATCCGCGATCGCCTCCGCCAGGTCACGGAACGTGAACGGGTGGGGCCCGACCGCGTTGAACACGCCCGCGACCGGCCGCTCCAGCGCCCGCAGGTAGAGGTCGGCGAGGTCGTCGACGTGCACCGGCACCCAGACGTTGTCCCCCGCGCCGACGTAGGTTGCGGCGCCGGTCGTCGCCGCGGCTCCGATCAGGGAACTGAGCAGGGCCGAGCCGCCGCGCCCGTGCACGAGCCCGGCACGCACCACGACCCCCGTGATGCCGGGCGCCGACCGGACGACACGCTCGGCGTCGGCCTTCACCGGCTGCGCGCTGCGCTCGGGCAGCCGCGCGTCCTCGTCCCGGTCCTGTGCAGGATCGAACCCGTACACGAGGCCGGTGCTCGTGTAGACCACGGTCTTCCCGCCGTCTCGGGCGCCCGCCGTGAGCGCGGCCACAGCCGCGAGCTCCGTCCGGTGCGCCTCCGCGCTCGCCGACCAGTCCACCGCTGCGTGCACGACGGCGTCCGCGTCGGCCGCGGCGGCCCGCAGCAGTGCGGCGTCGGCCAGCTCTCCCCGCAACGGCGTCGCGCCCGCGGCCAGCACCGCCCCCGTCGCCGTCTCCGAACGCGCGAGCGCCACGACCTCGTGCCCAGCGCCCACGAGGCGCTCGACGAGCACCCCGCCCACGTATCCCGTGCCGCCCGTGATGAAGACCCGCATGGTCACTGCTCCCCTCGTCCGTCCCGCGCTGACGCGGGCCTGGTCGTCATGTCCCGGCGGTGCGCGCCGGTCGCGAGCGACGCTAAGGTCTGACGTCAGCGTCAAGGTCAAGCGAGCGGAGGAACGATGCGGATCGGTGAGCTCAGCCGGGCGACAGGGGCCAGCCCGCGGGCGCTGCGCTACTACGAGGAGCACGGCCTGCTGCGCTCGCAGCGCGAGGACAACGGCTACCGGGCCTACGACGCGTCGGCCGTCGAGGCAGTCGCGACCGTCCGCTCGCTGCTCGACCTCGGTTTCTCCAGCGAGCTCATCCGCCGGATCCTGCCCTGCACCGGCGACGACGGTCCCGTCGCCGGCGACTGCGACGCGCTCGTGCGGCGCATGTCGGAGGTCCGCGACGACATGGACGAGAAGGTGCGTCGCCTCACGCAGACACGCGACGCGCTGACCGAGTTCCTGCAGCGCACCGTCAGAGAGGCCGCCTCCGCGTAGGCCGCCCGGGGGAGGCGGCAGGAGGTGCAGCCTCCACGAGGAGATCGAGGACTACGCCCAGCGCACCACCTGGACGATCGAGGCGTGGAAGACCGTGAACGGCCAGCAGGGCGGTGACCCCGCACGTCAGCTCAGGCCTTGTTCATTTCGCCTATGACGCGGCCGACGCTTGATCGGCGGCCCAGCGCTGACCCGACGTCGTGCCGCCTGCCGCCGAGCTCACGCCGACCGGCTCGCGGCTGTGCCTGCAGGCGTAGAGAAGACCAAGGCCCGGACGGTCCGGGCCCTCGTCGTGCGAGCGATCGACCGACGGCGGGGACGGGTCCGCTCCGATCGCGCGTTCCCGGGTCGGCTCAGGCGTCGTCGTCCGGGGGTGCCGGGGCGCCGTCGCGTTCGTCGCGCTCTGCCCAGCGCAGCAGGGGCGCCAGGTCGAACACCGCGTCGTCGATGCCGGCATGGAGATCACCGAGCTCGGCATAGCGTGCGGGGACCGTGAACAGCGTGCAGTCGCGGGGATCGACGTCGTCGATCTCGTCCCAGCGCAGAGGCGTCGACACGGTGGCCTCCGGGGTTCCGCGCACCGAGTAGGCCGAGGCGATCGTGTGGTCGCGGGCGTTCTGGTTGTAGTCGACGAACACGAGCGAGGGGTCCCGGTCGCGCCGCCACCACGTGGTGGTGACGTCGTCGGGCGCGCGGCGCTCCACCTCGCGCGCGAAGGCCAGGGCCGCTCGGCGCACGTCCGCGAACCCGTGCTCGGGCGTGATCCGGACGTACACGTGCAGCCCGGAGCCGCCGGAGGTCTTCGGCCAGCCGACTGCGCCCAGCTCCTCCAGGACCTCCCGCGCCACGTGCGCCACTCGCCGCACCCGGTCGAAGGGGCAGTCCGGCATCGGGTCCAGGTCGATGCGCCACTCGTCGGGGCGCTCGGTGTCGACCCGGCGACTGTTCCACGGGTGGAACTCGACGGTCGACATCTGCACCGCCCAGATCACGTGGGCCAGCTCGGTCACGCACAGCTCGTCGGCGGTGCGGCCGTAGCGCGGGAAGTAGACCTCCACCGTCTCCATCCACGGCGGGGCCCCGCGCGGCAACCGCTTCTGGTGCACCTTCTCCCCGGCGACGCCCGTCGGGTAGCGGTGCAGCATGCACGGGCGCTCCCGCAGCGCACGCACGATCCCGTCACCCACGGCGAGGTAGTAGCTCGCGAGGTCGAGCTTGGTCGCCCCGCTGGCGGGGAAGTAGACGCGGTCGGGGTTGGAGATCCGCACGGTGCGGGACCCGACCTCGAGCTCCACGGCGGGTGAGTGTTCCGGKGCCATGCCTCATTCAAGCGCGCTGCGTGCCGCCGGGGCCGCAGGGCGGATCCCGCCGAGGCGAGGTGAGTGCGTGGTCATCGCAGCAGACGGTCGAGGTCGGGCGTGGCACGCCCGGTGCGTCGTACGGCCTCGCTCAGGCCGCGGGCCAGCTCGTGCATCTCCTCGGGGGCGGCCCGGCTGTGTGCGCCGAACCACAGCTCTCCTCGGGGACCGTCGAGCACACGGCGCCAGTAGCGGACGACCAGTCGCTCGGGGAGGCGGTAGAGGATGCGCAGGTTCGTGGGGATCTCGGCGTTGCCGTCGGCACGCAGGGCGGCGAACGCCTGGCGGGTGGCGCTCACCAGGAGGCGCATGGTGGCCGCGTCGGCGGCGAGCGTGGCCGGGTCGCCACCGACGCGGTAGAGCGCGAACGCGATCGGCACGACGAACGCGGCGTGCCCCACGAGCCAGTCCTCGATGTCGGCGCTGATGAGGGTGGGAAACCCGGCCTCCTCGAGCACGCCCCGCAGGTGCCTGACTCGGGGACTGGTGCTGCCGTCCGACTCGCCGAGCATCGTCTTCTGCTGCCGGATCAGCACGTACCGGATGACCGGGCCGTCCCGGATACCTCCCGCCGCCGGGAAGCCGAACAGCGCACGGCTACCCAGGGTGGCCGTCAGCTCCGCTTGCTTGTCTGCCGTGTTGCCGAAGAACAGCACGTCGGAGCCGTCCGTCATCGTGGTCAGGACGGGCAGGGTGCTCCAGAGCTGCTCAGCGCGCACCGGGACCAGCACCAGGTCGAAGCGATCATCTGCGGCGAGCTCGCCGACCGCAGGCAGTGGAACCACGGAGCGGTCCCCGGTCTCGGCATCGTGCAGGACCAGCCCACGGGTCTGCAGGTCGGCCAGACGAGCACCGCGGGCCAGGAGGACCACATCGTGCCCCGACTGCACGAGCCTGCCCGCGTACACACTGCCGATCACGCCGGCGCCGAGCACCAGGATCCGCACCAGTGCACCCCCCCACCTCGTTGAGCCGCGTTGAGTCAGTCAACCGCAGCGACGCGTAGGACTGAACGAGCCGTCCGGTGAGCGCTCGCGCTCACTGTGCCCGCCGTGTTCCGCTCGATCGTGGTGAGGAACGCCGTCTCGCTGAGACCTACCAGACGAAGGGGACGAGCCGAGCGCGACCGGCAGCAAATGCGCGGTACCTGTCTCCCATCGAGGCGGTGAGCGCGCGTTCCTCGATCCCGATGCGATGCACGAGGGCGGTCAGCAGCAGCGCCACCGAACCCGCGGTGCCGACCCAGTTCCCCAGCATCACGCCGCAGCCGGCGACGGCGAGCAGCAGACCCGTGTAGCTCGGATGCCGGAGCACCCGGTAGGGGCCACGCTCGACGACCGGTTGGTCGTCGCTCGTCTGCAGGACGACGGTGAACCACCTGCCCAAGGTGGCGAAGGACCACCAGCGCAGCAGAAGGCCGAGCCACCCGATGAGCACGCCGAGGGAGAAGGACCAGGCGCCGCCGCCGATCACCGCGTCCGGTGCCACGACGCGCCCTACGGGGAGGAGCAGGATGGCGCCGAAGAACATCGCCCGGAAGAGCACCTCCGCGGCCAGGTTGCTGCGGGTCGCGTCTCGGCGCACGCGAAGCGCCTGCACCAGCTCACCCGCGACGAAGGCGCCGATGCTGATGGTCAGGACGGCGCGCGCCCAGTCGGCCTGCTCGACATACGGCGCCTGCACACGGGGATTATCGTCGCTCACCCGAGACGGCGAGGTGCCGTGTGCCGCCGACGCCCCGCGGTCGTTCCGTTGACCAGCGCGACTCGGAGGAAAAGACTTTGCCCATGGACCTCTCGAGGTCAGCGATCCGCCAGGTCGAGCGCCACCGGCGCCGGTCCGCGACGCTCCTCGGGATCCTCATGGTCGGAGCGGCGGGGTCGGCGTGCACTGCGCCAGACGAGCATGACGACGCCGTGCCGACCGCAACGCTCGCGACGCCGCAGCCCACTGTGGTGACCCCGCCGACGGGCAGCGGCGACCTGTTCGTCGTTGAACCGTTCGACGGTCCGCAGGCGGAGCCTGTGGCCGACGGCACCACGCACCGCTACCTGAACCCGCACGAGGATGCGGGGGACGGCAACCGTGTGCCCTCGGACTACCGGTGGATCGAGTACACCGTCCCTGCGGGATGGGAGGTCGGCGACATCTACATCGGGAAGAACCTTGGCGAGCCGAACGAGGTGGCCCTGAGCTTCTGGACGACGGCGGGCGTCTACCCCGATCCGTGTCGGCGGAGCACGAAGCTGAGTCCGCTCGACCTCGACGACCACGGGCATCCGCAGGACGCGGCCATCTCGCTGGCAAGCTACCCCGAGCTGGGGTTGTCGGCGCAGCACGGGCGCGAGGCCTCGGAACCACGGTCGGTGGTCATCGCGGATCCGACGGACGACACCGGCACGGTCGCGCTGCGCTCCGAGCTGACGGTGCCCGCGGATCTCGACATCACGGCCTGCGATGCCGGCACATACGTGGCGTGGCCGGGTTTCGACGTCGGCGATCGGCCGAACGACAACCACGTCGCCGGGCAGACGGACATCGTCTTCCAGGTCGATGTCGACAGGAACCCGCTCCTCATCGATGCGTCGTTCCGACCCGACTCGTCCCAGGAGGACGTCGATGAGCTCAACTCCGTGATCGGCTCGATCGTCATGGAGCGCTAGTGAGCGTCGAACCGCGAAGGCCCGGACCTGATGGTCCGGGCCTTCGCCCTCCGCGCGCAGGACGGGACGCGAGCGTTCAGCGCGACAGCTCGTCGAGCAGGCCGGGCCGGCTCGGCACCCACCCCCACGAGGACCGTGCGGGGGCCGACTGGTCCAGCAGCAACGCGTCCGCGAAGTTGGCGCCGAGCCGGGCACGCGTCTGGTCGGCAGGCTCGGGCACGACGCGCCCGTCCGGGCCGGCGACGGCCTGAGCGATCTCCCGGACCGTCGGGTTCTCGTCGGAGGCGGCCAGCACCCGTCGACCTCGGGGACCGCGGACGAGCGCCGCGACGTAGGCGTCGGCCAGGTCCTCGACGTGCACCACCGACCAGCGCTGCTCGCCGGACCCGACGAGCCGGAGCGCGCCGTCGGACGTGCGGGAGCCTGCCCCGAACACCCCCGGCACCAGGCCGCGGCCCTGCCCGTAGACCACGGCCGGCGCGACGATGGTCGCGTGGACGTCGGCCTCGAGCAGCCGCTCCTCGCGCTCGACCCGCCACGCGACGAGCGCCGGGGGGCGCAGCGGTCCGTCCGCGTGCACCTGGCCGGCGCCCCAGACCCAGACGCCGCTCGTGTGCAGGTACGGCTTGTCGGTCCCCGAGAACGCCTCGATCACGGCATCGATGACGGCGTCGTCGAACGCCGGGTTGTCCGCGTCCCCCGTCGCGGCGGTGTGGATCGCGGCGTCGACCGTGCGCAGCTGTCCGACGAGCCACGGCGTGTCGGTCAGGTCGCCGACGACCGCCGTCGCGCCCGCCGCGCGTGCCTGGTCGGCGGACGCCTCGCTGCGCGTCACGGCGAGGACCCGGTGGCCGGAGGCGACCAGTGCGGTCAGGACGTTCGAGCCGATGTAACCGGTCGCGCCGGTGAGAAGGACGTTCATGCGGAGACTCCCGAGTGTGCGTCTGAACTGGGTCGTCGCCGATAGTATGGATTTGATACCAGTCTCTTCAACGGAAGTCGGTCACCCCGTGGATACCGTGCCCTACGACGTGCTCGACGTGGCCTGCCCGAGCCGGATGGTGCTCGCCCGCGTGGGGGAGAAGTGGACCGTGCGCATACTCCTTTCGCTCGACCGCTCGGTCCTCCGGTTCACCGAGCTGCGGGGGCTGCTCACGGACATCACGCCGAAGGTGCTCACGGAGACGCTGCGTGCCCTCGAGAGGGACGGGCTGGTCGCCCGACAGGTCTTCGCGGAGGTGCCCCCGCGGGTCGAGTACCGCCTGACCCCGCTCGGGACGTCGTTGCTCGACGCGGTTCGGCCCCTGCGCTCCTGGTCGGAGGCGAACGCTCCCGCGATCCTCGACTCCCGCGCCCGCGCGGACGCGGCGGCGTTCATCTAGCCGGTGCTTCCTGAGCTAGGGCGACCCCATGCCCACGTGGGTGGGGTCCCACCGGCGGGTGGTGCCGGCGCCTGGGCCGTGGGTCTGAGCCCGCGCCCGAGCGATGGCCGCCTCGGCGGCGCGCTCGGCGACCTCCGCCGACGGGCCGACGGGGACCGTCACCGTGCACCGCATGTGCGGCTCGCCGGGTCGCGGAAACGTGGTGCCGACGGCGCTGCACGACGCGTGGACGGGCTCCAGCGGGGCGGCCTCGTTCTCGGTGGCGGGTGCGGGTGGCGCGGACGAGGCCGCGATGCCCGCGCCGAACGCGCCGGCGACGGCAAGGCCGATGGCGGTTCCGGTGATGGCGAGCAGGCGTCGCACCTGCAGCGCGCGCTCGCCCAGGTCGTGGGGTGGGGTGGGCACCGGGTCCGGGTCCATCTCGAACTCGATGACGGTCTCGAGGTGTGCACGGCGGTGCACGGTCGCGCTGGTCATGGCACGGTCTCTTCGTCCGTGGGGATATGTGCTGTCGACCTCTGCCGCATCGGGCGTGCTGTGGCCACGCCCGGGAGGGGTCGGCTGTGCGGAGGACGTCGCATCCGCTCTCGGCGCCTTCGAGGAGGAACGTGGCTCTCGCGGCCACCTTGCCGTCAGGTCAGGGTCCCGTGATCGGTGCGAGCGTCGGATCAGGGGGACCCCCTGGTCTGATGACCTCGTGATGCACGCTGTGATACGGATCGCGGGGGCGAATCGTCGACCCGGCAGGCGACTGCGGGCGCGGCGGGTGAGACTGGCGCGATGATCTCGGCACCGATCCCCACCCTGAGCCTGCCCGGCGGGCAGATCCCCGTCGTCGGCCTCGGCACCTGGCAGTCGGAGGGCGGCGCGGCCGAACGCGCGGTGAGCGCCGCGCTGCAGCTGGGCTACCGGCACATCGACACCGCCACCGGCTACGGCAACGAGGCGGAGGTCGGCCGCGCCCTCGCCACTGTCGGGATCGACCGCGACGACGTCTTCGTCACCACCAAGCTGCCCCCGGACCACGCAGGCCGGGCACGGCGGACGCTCACCGAGTCGCTCGCGGCGCTGGGCACCGACCACCTGGACCTCTGGCTCATCCACTGGCCGCCGGGCCGCGTGGCCTCGCCGAAGACATGGCAGGTGTTCCGCGAGGCGCGGGACGAGGGCTTGGTCAGGTCGATCGGCGTCTCCAACTACTCGATCGCCCAGATCGACGAGCTCATCGAGGCCACCGGCGAGGCGCCCGCCGTGAACCAGATCCCGTACAGCCCGCGCGACCACGACCCCGACCTGCTGGCGGCCCACCGCGAGCGCGGGGTCGTCGTCGAGGGCTACAGCCCGCTCAAGCGCACCGACCTGGGCTCGGCGGTGCTCGTGGCGGCGGCGCGCGCCCACGACGTCACGCCCGCGCAGGTGGTGCTGCGCTGGCACCTCCAGCACGACGTGGTGGTCATCCCGAAGTCGACCACGCAGGAGCGGATCGCGAGCAACCTGGACGTGCTCGGCTTCGAGCTGACGTCCGCGGAGATGGCGACGATCGACGCCCTGCGCTGAGCGGCAGCCGGTCCGTGCCGGCACGTGCCCGTCAGCCGTTCGAACCATCGACGGGGAACGAGGCGTACCGCCGGGGCTGCTCGGCGCTCGCGTCGGGCCGGGCCGCGCTGGGCACCTGCTCCTCGTAGAGGACGCTGCCCGGACCGAACGTGTCGGACCATCCGACCCCGGGGACCTGCTGGTCGTAGACGGAGCCCCCGGGCTGGAAGGCGGGTACCTGCACGGGCATCGGCGCCGGGACCTGCTCCGGCGAGCCGACGCCGAGCGGGCGCAGCCACCCGGACACGAGCGCGACCGTCACCGCGGCCAGGGCCACGACGACGAGTGCGAGGACGAGCGTGCCGCGCGAGAACCCGGTGCGGGTGGACGGCGTGACGGTCGGGGCGGCGGTGATCATGAGGACCTCCAGGGACGGGCTCCCCGGGTGGGAGCTGTACCGCCACCGTCCGTGCGTCCGGTCACCGAGGGCCTATCACGGCGGTATCGCCGCGGTATCGGGTCAGGCGCACGCCGGGCGGTACGGCGTCCCCGGCAGGTAGGCGCCCCACTCCTGCGTGGTCAGCGACCGCCCGGCGAGCGTGCACGCGGCGGCCATCCAGTGCTGGACGTCCAGGTCGAGACGCTCGATGCCCGTCCCGGTGCCGACGAACACGTGGCCGTCGGGCGTCGGCGCGAGGGAGGCATCGCCGTCGGTCGCCGGGATGTCACGGGTGGTCCCGATGGGTGCGAACGTCGTCGCGTCCCAGATCGAGAGCGCGACCTCGGTGTAGCCGTTCAGTCCGAGGAGGAGGCGTCCGTCCGCGCTGTACCGGAGGGTCGCGTACTCCGTCAGGCCCCCGCTCGCGACGCGCGTGGTCGTGCCCGTGCCCAGGTCCCGCGCGACGATCTCGCCGGTCGACCTCCACATCAGCAGGCGCTCGTTGTCGGGCGTGAAGGTCAGCGCCGCGACGATCGGGTCGTCGGGGCCGACCGTGTCCGTCACGATCCGCTCACCCGTGTGCACGTCGTAGACGATCAGCGTGGACGGGCCACCGAACCAGGACGCGGCGAGCATCGACGAGTCGGGCGAGAACGCGAGGGCGCGCGGCTTGGGCAGGCCCCAGTCCGGGTCGGCGATGTCCGCGAGCGAGTCGGTGAACACCGGCGCCGAAGTGTCCGAGAGGTCCCACACCCGCACGGTGTCCGTGATCGGGCCCCCGTCGGGGTGCGCCCCCTCCGGCGACGGCGCGTCGGACAGGTCCTCGGTGAACTCCGAGGTCGCGAGGTACCGGCCGTCCGGCGAGACGGCCAGCCAGGACGCGTGCACGTCGTCCCGCGACCACAGCAGGCTCCCGTCCGCGACCGACCACAACCTCAGGTGCCCCGTGCGGTCGGCGGCGACGACGGAGGCGCCGTCCGGCGTGACCGCGAGCGCGGTGACCCGTCGGTGCAGGGGCGGGTTGTACGTGCCGTCCGGCTCGGGGTACGGCCCGAGCCACAGGTCGCGCACCTTGTGCAGGCTGCCCTGGTCGAACACGGCGACCTTGCCGTCGTAGAAGCCGGCGGCCACGACCGTGCCGGGCGGCCCCGCGGACACCTGATCGATGGGTTCGGTCGGCTCGGTGGTGATGATGCTGCTCGCACCGTCCAGCGAGTAGGTCGTGGTCCGGGACTCCTCGTCGACAGCGACGACGGTGTCGCCGTCGGCCGGCATGGCCACGAGCCGCACCATGACGCTCGTCGCCGGAGCGCGCAGCACCAGGCGCAGGTCCGCGGCGTCATAGACCTCCACGGTGCCGTCCCGGTACCCGATCGCGAGCCGACCGCCGTCCGTCGAGTACGCCACGGCCGTCGGAACGGACGAGCCGGGCAGGACCGTCGAGCCGCCGCCGAGCAGGTCGTGGAGAGTGACGGACCCGAGCTGGGACGCGACCGCGAGGGTCGCTCCGTCCGGGGAGAGCGCGACGTCCCCGGCGGCGAGGTACGGACCCGACCAGGCGCCGGTCGCCAGGTCGACGGCGACCGCGAGCTGCGGCGGGTTGGCGTCCGCTCGCCCCAGGTACTCCATCACCAGGGCGACCCGACGGCCGTCGGCGCTGAACCGGATGCTGTCGGGCGCCTCCTGGTCCGAGCGGGACGCCGGGAGCTGGGGCAGGGGGAGCAGCCGCGGGCCGAGCCACGCGCCCCCGTCGTTCGTCCACACCCGCAGCGTGCGGTCGGCCATCGAGACGAGGGTCTGGCCGTCCGGGCTGATCGACAGCCGCTCCTGGGCGAAGAAATCACCCGTGACGGACCCGGGGACCGGCTCGGCAGGCCCGGTCTCCAACCCGCTCGTCGCGTCGAGCCGGACGAGCTCGCGAGCCGTACCGTCGGCGGTGTCGCGCATGACGACGACCGTCCGCCCCCCGTCGACGAATCCCGAGACCCACGGCACGTGCCACCAGTCCACGCCGGGCGGCCCGATGCCCATGCTGGTGATCACCGCTCCCGAGCGGGCGTCGACGAGGTACGGGCCGGTGTCGCCCTTCGGGTCGGTCGGCAGGGCGTCGAGCATGACCCGGGACCCGTCCGCGCTCACCGCCGAGTCGTCGAACCGCATCGGGATGAAGACGCCGGCGCTCGCCGAGCTGACGACGTCGCGCCGGGCCAGCACGTCGAGGAGGTTGCCCTGCAGCGAGGGACGCGGTGTCATCTCGACGGCCTGGCGGGCGAGCAGCAGCGCGAGGTCGATCCGCGGCTCCGACTGGCTCGCCGACGCGAGGCGGTCGCCGCGGGMGTCGGCGGCGGCCGCCTCAGCCGCTCGGGCCGAGGCGGCGGCCCGCCGGCCGTTGCCGACGGCGATCGACCCACCGAAGAGCGAGACCGCGAGGAGCAGCACGACCGCGACGAGCGCTCCGAGCAGCTGTCGGTTGGACCGGGTCCGTGCCTGCAGTCGCCGTGCCTGCTCGCGGTGCTCGTCCTGCTCGTGCTCGGCCGACGCGTCGAGGAACGCGCTCTCGCTCGCGGAGAGCACAGGGTGGGCTCGCGCTCGCCACTCGAGTGCGTTCTGCAGCCGGGCCTCGCGGTAGAGGTCCTCGAGCGGGCGCCCGGCGCGATCCCAGGCGTCCGCGGTGACCTGCAGGTGCGTGAGCGTGCGCTGCCCGTCGACGTCCTCGTCCAGCCAGGAACGCAGCCGCGGCCAGGCCCGCACCAGGCTCTCGTGCGCGAGCGTCGCGGTGTCCGCGTCGGTGGTCACGAGCCTCGACCGCACGAGGAGGTCGAGCAGCCGTGGTGCGTCGGCGGTCCGCTCGAAGACGCGGATGGGTACCCGGACCACGACCGGGTCGCCGCCGGGAGCCGTCGCGACGAGTCGGTGCACGACGGCGCGCAACGCATCGCGGTCCGCTGCCGGCAGCGACACGTAGAGCCGCTCGGCCGACTGCGCGACCGCGCCCTTGATGCCTCCGCTCGCCGTGTACCCCGCGACCGTCAGCACCGTGCCCTCCCGCCGCGCCCAGGTCTCCGCCAGGGCGTGGCCGAGAAGCGGCAGGGCGCCGGGCTCGTCCAGCACGTCGCGCACGAGCAGGTCGACCAGACCGGGTTCGAGCAGCAGCCCGCTGCGCCGCGCCGGCTCCTCGACCGCGCGCCGCAGCGCGGCCTCCGAGAGGGGGCCGAGCAGGAGGACGCCGCGCTCGACGTGGCGCGCGAGGCCGGCGTTGCCGGACATCGACGCGAGGTGGTCGGCGCGCACCGTCGCGACGACCGTCCGCCCGTCGTCGACCAGCGCCGTGAGGCCCCCGAGGAACCCGGACACGTCGGCCTGGACGGTCGGGGCGAACACCTCCTCCAGCTGGTCGACGACGACCACCGGCGCGTCGCCGGTCGCGACCGCCGCGGCGAGGGTCGCGACCGGCGTCGCCCCGGGGGTGAGCACGACGACCGGCTGTCCGCGGCGTCGCAGCGCCGGGACGAGCCCGGCACGGACCAGCGACGACTTGCCGGAGCCCGAGGCGCCCACCACGACCAGGAACCCGGACGCGTCCAGCCGCGCCAGGCAGTCGGCGATCTCCGGTTCCCGGCCCGCGAACAGGTCGGCCTGGTCGGCGTCGAACGACCGGAGCCCGGGGTACGGGCACACGTCGGACGGGCGGACGGCCACCTCGTCCCCGCCCGCGAGCGCAGGGTCCTGCGCGAGGATCGCGCGCTCGAGGTCGACCATCTCGGCCCCCGGATCGAGCCCCACCTCCTCGCGCAGCACCGCCCGGGCACGGCGCAGCACGTCGAGGGCCTCGCGCTGGCGACCGCTGCGGTACAGAGCGAGCGCGTACAGGGCCCACCGGTGCTCGCGGGTCCGCGTCCTGCTCACCAGCCGCCGACCGTCGGCGACGGCCTCCCCGGTACGGCCGGAGGCCAGCAGGGCCTCGATGAGCTCCTCCTCGACGGACTCGCGCATCTCCTCGAGCCGCGCGGCCTCGGCGCGCCCGTCGTCCCAGTCGAGCAGGTCGGCGAGGGCCGGCCCGGACCAGCACGCCAACGACTGGCCGTAGACCGCCACCGCCCGGTTCGCGTCGCCGACCGCCAGGAGCTCCCGTGCCCGGCCGACGAGGCGCTCGAAGTCGGCGACGTCGACGTCGAGTCCGTCGGGCGCGAGCACGTACCCGCCGCTCGTGGTGCTGATCCGCTCGGGGCCGAGGGCGCGACGCAGCCGCATCACGGCGCCCTGCACCACCTTCGACGACGACGGCGGGACGGAGTCCCCCCAGAGGGCCACAGCGAGCTGGTCGACCGTCATCGGCTCCCCGGCGTGGACCAGGAGCGCCGCCAGGACCACGCGGTCGCGGCGCCCAAGCGCGCCGTCGCCCTCGACCTGTGTCGGACCCAGGAGCCGGACCCTCATTCCCGGAGTGTCCGCCTGCCTGATACCGGGGTCAACGGACTGATACCGCGGCGATACCAGGGCGCGGGGCCGGCTGGTTGCCCGAGTTTTCGAGATCGTATATGATCGCCGCACCCGATGGAGAGGGAGTCGATGACGACGGCCACGGAGCTCGGCGACGCGCCGGACGACGGCGTACGCGCGGGGTTCGGCGCGCTCCCGTCCCGCCCGGGAAAGATCATCGCCGTCCACCTGAGCTACGCCTCGCGCGCCGACCAGCGCGGGCGGCGGCCCGCGCACCCGTCGTACTTCCTCAAGCCGTCGAGCTCCGTCGCGAGCTCCGGGGGAGTCGTCGAGCGCCCCGCGGGCACGGAGCTGCTCGCCTTCGAGGGCGAGATCGCCCTCGTCATCGGTACGGAGGCGCGCCGGGTCGCCCCGGACACGGCCTGGAGCCACGTCGGTTGGGTCACGGCCGCCAACGACCTCGGCCTGTACGACCTGCGCGCCAACGACAAAGGCTCCAACCTGCGCTCCAAGGGCGGCGACGGATTCACGCCGATCGGCCCCGCGCTCCTCGACGCGCGGGCGGTCGACCCCGCGGCGCTGCGCGTCCGGGCGTGGGTGAACGGCCGGCTGGCGCAGGACGACACCACGGCCGGGCTGCTCTTCCCGCTCGCGCAGATCGTGGCCGACCTCTCGCAGCACCTGACGCTCGAGGCGGGCGACGTGATCCTCACCGGCACCCCCGCCGGGTCGAGCGTCCTGGTCCCGGGTGACGTCGTCGAGATCGAGGTCGACGTCGCCGGGGGACCGACCACCGGACGCCTCGTCACCACGGTGATGCAAGGTGACGTCGACTACGACGGCGCGCTCGGGTCGCTCCCGTCCGTCGACGACCACCAGCGCGCCGAGGCGTGGGGGTCGCCCGAGGCGGCCGGGCTGGGGCCCGCCCTCTCGCCGGCCCTGCGCGACAAGCTGCTCCGGGCCCCCGTCGCGGGCCTCTCGGCGCAGCTGCGCAAGCGCGGGCTGAACAACGTCACGGTCGACGGCGTCCGGCCGATGCACCCGGGCGCGAAGCTCGTCGGCACCGCCCGGACCCTGAGGTTCGTGCCCAACCGCGAGGACCTCTTCGAGCGGCACGGCGGCGGCTACAACGCGCAGAAGCGCGCGTTCGACACCGTCGCAGCGGGCGAGGTGCTCGTGATCGAGGCCCGCGGCGAGACCGGCTCCGCGACGCTCGGCGACGTGCTGGCGCTGCGGGCCCGCGCCCGCGGCGCCGCCGGGATCGTCACGGACGGGGCGGTGCGCGACGCCGACGCCGTCGCCGCGGTCGGCATCCCGGTCTGGTCGGCCGGGAACCACCCGGCCGTGCTCGGCCGCAAGCACGTCCCGTGGGAGGCCGACGTCACCATCGCGTGCGGCGGCACGACGATCCAGCCGGGCGACATCGTGGTCGGCGATGCGGACGGGGTCATCGTGCTGCCGCCCGGCCTCGCCGAGGAGGTCGTCGACGCCGCGCTGGCCCAGGAGGACGAGGACGCGTGGGTCGCCGAGCAGGTGGCGGCGGGCAACCCGGTGCAGGGGCTCTTCCCGATGAATGCGCAGTGGAGAGCGAGGTACGACTCGTGGCGGGCGACGCGGTGAAGGGGGCCACCGGCCTGAGCAAGTCCCAGGCGGCGTACCTCTGGATCAAGGAGCGCATCGCGCAGCAGGACTTCACGCCGGGCTACCGGCTGGTGCTGGGCACCATCGCCAACGAGCTCGACATGAGCGTGGTGCCGGTCCGGGAGGCCGTGCGCCAGCTCGAGGCCGAGGGGCTGGTCACGTTCGAGCGCAACGTCGGCGCGCGCGTGTCGATGATCGACGACACCCAGTACCGCTTCGCGATGCAGGCCATCAGCATCGTCGAGAGCGCCGCCACCGCGCTGGCCGCCCGCAACCTCACGGTGGACGACCTGCGCCGCGCCCGCGCCGTGAACGACGTGATGACCGCGTCCCTCGACCGCTTCGACCCGCGGGCGTTCTCCGCCCTGAACCAGGAGTTCCACCACATCCTCTACTCGCGCTGCGCCAACCCGCGGCTGCTCGAGATGGTCGACGCCGAGTGGGTCCGTCTCGGGCACATGCGCGACTCGATCTTCGCGTTCGTGCCGGGCCGCGCGCGGGAGTCGGTGGCCGAGCACGAGGGCATCCTCGAGCTCATCGAGCGCGGTGCCCCGCTCTCGGAGATCGAGCAGGCGGTGCGGCGCCACCGGACGGGGACGCTCACGGCGTTCCTCCGGCACGAGCACCCCGACGAGACGCTCGGCCTGCCGGCCCTGTGATGGCGAAGGAGCCACGATGCTGACGGCCGAGACGATCAGCGCGATCGCCGAGGAGCTCGCCGAGGCGGAGCGCTCGCGCGGCCTCGTCCCGCGGATCACGGCCCGGTACCCCGACGCCACGATCGAGGACTCGTACGCCATCCAGGGCGTCTGGCGCGACAAGAACCTCGGGGCGGGCAGGCGCCTGGTCGGGCGCAAGATCGGGCTCACGTCGCGCGCCATGCAGCAGGCGACCGGTATCACCGAGCCCGACTACGGCGTGATGTTCGACGACACCGTCTGGGAGAACGGCTCGACCATCCCGTTCGATGCCTTCTCCAACGTGCGGATCGAGGTCGAGCTCGCCTTCGTGCTCTCGGCGCCGCTCGAGGGCCCGCGCTGCACGGTCTTCGACGTGCTCAGGGCGACGGAGTACGTCACGCCCGCCCTCGAGATCCTCAACTCGCACATCGAGCTCGAGGGCCGCACGATCGTCGACACCATCGCGGACAACGCCGCGTACGGCGGCATGGTGCTGGGCGGCCGGCCGATGGCACCCGACCAGGTCGACCTGCGCTGGGTCTCCGCGCTGCTGTACCGCAACGAGACGATCGAGGAGACGGGCGTCGCCGCGGGAGTGCTCAACCACCCGGCCACCGGCGTGGCGTGGCTGGCCAACAAGCTGCACCAGCACGGGGCGAGCCTCGGGGCGGGCGAGATCATCCTCGCGGGGTCGTTCACGCGGCCGGTCTGGGTGTCCCGCGGCGACAGCGTGCTGTGCGACTACGGACCGATGGGGACCATCTCGTGCCGCTTCCTCTGAGACCGACGTTCCGCGACGACCTGGCGGCGGCGACCCGACCGCTGGCGGGCATGTGGGTGAGCTCCGGCAGCCCGCTCGTCGCCGAGATCTGCGCGGACGCGGGCCTGGACTGGCTGCTCATCGACATGGAGCACGGCCCGAACGGGCTCGGGTCGGTGCTCGCGCAGCTGCAGGCCGTCGCCGCGTACCCGATCACGCCGGTGCTCCGCGTACCCAGCAACGACGCGGTCGTGATCAAGCAGGTGCTCGACCTCGGCGCACAGAACCTGCTGGTGCCGATGGTGTCGTCGGCCGACGAGGCGCGTGCCGCCGTGGACGCGGTGCGGTACCCGCCGCGCGGCCGGCGCGGCGTGGGCTCGGCGCTGGCGCGGTCGGCACGCTGGAACCGCATCGACGGCTACCTCACCGACGCGGACGAGCACGTCTCGCTGTTCGTGCAGGTCGAGTCGCTCGCGGGCGTGGATGCGGCCGCCGAGATCGCCGCGGTCGACGGCGTCGACGGCGTCTTCGTCGGGCCGTCCGACCTGGCCGCCTCGATGGGTGTGCTCGGCCGGCAGACGCACCCGGACGTGACGGCGGCGGTGCTGCGGGCGTTCGAGGCGGTCCGCGGTGCCGGCGTCCCGGTGGGCGTCAACGCGTTCGACCCCGCCGTCGCGGACGCCTACCTGGCGGCGGGTGCGACGTTCGTGCTCGTCGGTGCCGACGTCGCCCTGCTCGCGCGGGGCTCCGAGGCGCTGGCCGCGCGGTTCGTCGGCACCGACGGCCCGCAGCGCGCCGGCTACTGACACCGGCGCGCCACGGTCGGTCAGCGGTCCCGCACCAGCGCGGCGCGCAGGCGGGCGAGCCGGTCGCGCAGCGCGGGTGGCACGCGGTCGCCGAACGTTCCGAAGAACTCCTCCGTGAGGTCGGCCTCGAGCTGCCACGAGTCGGGGTCGACCTGGAACAGCCGCGTGAGGGCGTCCTCGTCGAGGTCGAGACCGCGGGTGTCCAGCGCGCCGGGCGCGGGCAGCAGGCCTACCGGGCTGTGCACGGCGCCGACGTCCGTGCGCAGCCCGCGCCGGCGGTCCACCTGGTCGACCATCCACGCGAGCACGCGCGAGTTCTCGCCGAACCCGGGCCACAGGAACGCGCCGTCGTCGTCCTTGCGGAACCAGTTCACCTGGAAGACGAGCGGCCGACGGGCCGGGTCGAGCGTCGCGCCGACGCGGAGCCAGTGCGCCCAGTGGTCGGCCATGTCGTAGCCGCAGAAGGGCATCATCGCGAACGGGTCCCGGCGCAGCTCGCCCACCAGGCCCTCCGCCGCGGCCGTGCGCTCGGACGAGATCGTCGCCCCCATGAAGACGCCGTGCTCCCAGCTGTCCGCCTGGGCCACGAGCGGCACGTTGGTGGCCCGGCGTCCGCCGAACACGATCGCGTCGAGCGGCACGCCGTCGGGGTCGTCCCACCCGTCGGCGATCGTCGGGCACTGCGCCGCCGCGACCGTGAACCGCGAGTTGGGGTGGGCGGCGGGGTGGCCGGAGTCGGGCGTCCAGTCCTGCCCGGTCCAGTCGACCAGGTGGGGCGGGGCGTCGTCGGTGAGCCCCTCCCACCAGACGTCGCCGTCGGGCGTGAGCGCGACGTTGGTGAAGATCGTGTCGCGGGCGAGCGTCTCGATCGCGGCGGGGTTGGTGTCCGGCCCGGTACCGGGCGCGACGCCGAAGAACCCGGCCTCGGGGTTGATGGCCCGCAGCGACCCGTCGGGGCCGCGGCGCAGCCACGCGATGTCGTCGCCGATCGTCTCGACGCGCCAGCCGGGCAGCGTCGGACGCAGCATCGCGAGGTTCGTCTTGCCGCACGCCGAGGGGAACGCCGCGGCGACGTGGTAGCGACGGCCCTGGGGCGACGTCAGCCGGACCAGCAGCATGTGCTCGGCGAGCCAGCCCTCGTCGCGGCCCATGACCGAGGCGATCCGCAGCGCGAAGCACTTCTTGCCGAGCAGTGCGTTGCCGCCGTAGCCCGAGCCGTACGACCAGATCTCGCGCGTCTCGGGGAAGTGGGAGATGTACTTCGTCGGGTTGCACGGCCACGGCACGTCGTCCTGCCCGTCGGCCAGGGGAGCGCCGACCGAGTGGACCGCGGGCACGAACGGGGCGCCGGCCTCGATGAGGTCGAGCACGGGGCGGCCCACGCGGGTCATCACGTGCATGCTGACGACCGCGTACGGCGAGTCCGTGACCTGCACGCCCGCGTGGGACAGGGGTCCACCGACCGGCCCCATCGAGAACGGCACCACGTACATGGTGCGACCGCGCATGCTGCCCGCGAACACCGCGTCGAGCTCCGCACGCATCGCCGTGGGCTCGCGCCAGTTGTTGGTCGGACCGGCGTCGGACTCGTCGCGCGAGCAGATGAACGTGCGCGACTCGACGCGCGCGACGTCGTCGGGGTCGGACCGCGCGAGGTAGCTGCCCGGGCGCAGGGTCGGGTCGAGCGCGAGGAGCGTGCCCGTGCGCTCCATCAGCGCCAGGAGCGTTCGCCGCTCGTCGTCCGAGCCGTCGCACCACACGACCGCGTCGGGCGCGGTGAGCTCGGCGACGGCGTCGACCCACGCGTGCACGTCGCCCAGCACGGCGGCGGCGGTGACGTCGGGGAGCGAGGTGGTGCGGGTCGGCGCGGCGTCCTGCACAGCGGCGGGCGGTTCGGCCAGCGTGGTCATCGTCGATCTCCTCCTGGTGGGCCGCGGCCGGCCCGCGCTCTCGATAGACCCATCGTGTCGTCAAGCCACGCGCACTTCCGGGGAGCTTTCCGTGTCAAGTTCGGCACTTCTTGACATAGAGTCACGATGTGACCGCACAGGGCAGTGACGTGGACGACGCGGGCGCGCGCGGTGGAGCCGGCGCACCCGACGCACTCACGCTCGGGCGCCGGCTGCGGCACCTGCGCAAGGCGCGCGGGCTGACCCTCGACGACCTCGGGCGTCAGGTCGGCGTCACGCCGAGCCTCCTGTCGCTCTTCGAGAACGGTCGCCGCGAGCCCCGGCTCACGCTCCTGCGCGGCCTCGCGACCGCCCTCGACGTGACCGTCGCCGACCTGCTCGACGCCGAGCCGCCGTCGCGGCGCGCCGCCCTCGAGATCGCGCTCGACCGCGCACAGCGGTCGGCGGGGTTCGAGCGGCTCTCGCTGCCGACCGTCCGCCCGGGTCGAGCCCTGCCCCTCCCGGTGCTCGAGCACCTCGTCGGCCTGCACGCCGAGCTGGCCCGGCGCGACCTCGAGGCCGTCGCGACGCCGGAGGAGGCGCGCCGCGCGAACACGCAGATCCGCCTCGAGCGCCAGCAGCGCGACAACTACCTGCCCGACATCGAGCGGCTCGCGGAGTCCATGGCGCGCAAGGCCGGGTACACGGGCGGGGCACTCACGCACCGGGCGGTGTCCCGGATGGCCGAGCAGCTGGGGTTCGCGATCATCCACGTCGACGACCTGCCCGCCTCCACGCGGACCGTCACCGACCTGGCGAACGGGCGCGTCTACCTGCCGCCGGCGTCGACCCCGGGCGGCCACGGGCTGCGCTCGCTCGCGCTGCAGGCCATCGCGCACCGCGTGCTCGGGCACGAGCGGCCGACGTCGTACGACGACTTCCTGCGCCAGCGCATGGAGACGACGTACTTCGCGTCCTGCTGCCTCATGCCCGAGACCGCCGCGGTCGACCACCTCCAGCAGCACAAGAAGGAGAAGGACCTCGCGATCGAGGACCTGCGCGACGCGTTCGGCGTCACGCACGAGGCGGCGGCGCAGCGCTTCACCAGCCTCGCGACCCACCACCTGGGCATCCCCGTGCACTTCGTGCGGATCGGCGGCGACGGCGCGATCTACCGCGCGTACGCGAACGACGGGCTGCCCCTGCCGACCGACGTGACGGGCGCGATCGAGGGCCAGCTCGTCTGCCGGAGCTGGGGCGTGCGCCGCGCGCTGACCCGGCAGGACCGCACCTCGGAGTCGTACCAGTACACCGACACCCCGGCCGGCACGTTCTGGTGCTCCACGCAGACCGGCTCCGGCACGACGGGGCAGCTTGCGCTCGCGGTCGGGGTGCCCTTCGCGTCGGCGTCGTGGTTCCGGGGGCGGGACACCACGGTCCGGCACCGCTCGACCTGCCCCGACGAAGCGTGCTGCCGACGCCCGCCGGCGAGCGCGTCCGCCCGCTGGCAGGACGCGTCGTGGCCGAGCGCCCGGATCCACCAGCAGGTGTTCACCGCCCTGCCCACGGGCGCGTACCCGGGGGTGGACGCGCGCGAGGTGTACGCGTTCCTCGACCGGCACGCGCCTCAGGCGCCGGAGTCCGACGACGAGTAGGAGCGGCTGGCGCGGCTGCACGTCCGCCCGACTAGCCTGAGCCTCATGCCTGAGGCGGCGGCGCGTGAGCCGGAGGACCGCACGACGTCGCCCGAGCCGACGGAGGCGGTCGTCCCGGACGCTGCCCCGATCCCGGAGGAACCGCTCCCGCAGGACCCGGCCGGCGACGGACCGCCACCCCGACCGGAGCTCGGTGGGGTCGGCTTCGTCGCGACGACCGCCGCGCCGCCCATGCCGAGCGTCGTCTCGACGGGACTGGGGCTGTGGGTCGGCAGCCTGGCGGCCGGGCTGCTCGCCGCCGGGTCGATCGTCCGGTCGCAGCCCGCCCTGCGGGACCGCTTCGCGGCCGAGGTGATGAAGGCGGACCCGTCGACCACGCTCGGGACGGCTCAGGACGCCGCCAGCGTGCTCGTCTGGGTCGTGGTCGGCGGCCTGGCCCTCGTCTGGCTGGTGCACCTCGTGCTGGTGGTGCGGACGGCGGGCGGGCACGGGGGAGCGCGCTGGGGCCTGATCATCCTCGGGATCCTGGGCGGCCTG
This sequence comes from Cellulomonas sp. P5_E12, assembly GCF_054049315.1. Taxonomy (NCBI): domain Bacteria; kingdom Bacillati; phylum Actinomycetota; class Actinomycetes; order Micrococcales; family Cellulomonadaceae; genus Cellulomonas; species Cellulomonas sp. P5_E12. The sequence goes on from NZ_JBFUMP010000008.1 coordinate 147,688, forward strand.
ACGGTGCTGCTGCTGCAGGACGTCATCGCGGACCCCGACGTCTCGCCGATGCAGGACCTCAACCGGGTCGCGATGCTCGCGCAGGCCGTGCTCGCCCTGCTCGGCTCGGTCGTCCTGTCCCTGCGGCCGGCCGGCCGGTGGTTCAAGGACGTACGGCGCCGACGCTGACCTCCCGAGGCGGCGGTGCGCCCAGCAGCTCACGCGCCGCGCTCGCCACGTCGGGGACGCGATCGTCGCGTTCGACGAGGTCCAGGAGCTGCACGAGCGCGTCCTGCGCGAGGCGCTGGTCCCGACGCTCGATGGCGACGTCGAGCTGCCGGCGCAGCTCCTCCACGCCGCTGCGGCGCGTGAGCTCGCCGGCCAGGCCGGTGACGTCCAGGTGGTTGCCGCGCAGCAGGGCCAGGCACGTGCGGACGCCGAACATGCCGAGGCGGTCGAGCAGGTCCGCGCGCGCGTCGGCAGAGACGGGCACCGACAGGGACGGCCGGCGGAAGCGGTCCACCGACAGCAGCAGCTCCTCGACCACCGTGCGGTCCAGCCCGGCGAGCGCGCGCAGGTCCGCGACCTCGCTGGGGCGCAGCGTCTGGGCCGTCTCGGCGAGCAGCCCGGCCGCCGGGAGGGCGATTCCGCACAGCGGGGTCAGGTCCGGGTTCACGCGGTGGCGTTGCGCCAGGCGCTCGGCGGACACCAGGGCGTCGATGCGACCCGCACCCACCTCGTCGGCACGCGCCACGACGGCGATCGTGCTCGCGACCGCGTCCTCGCCTCGCAGGCGGGCGAGGTCCTGGAGGTAGCGGACGTCGGAGCGCCGGACCTGCCGCATGAGGTAGACCACCACGTCGATCGCCGACGTGGCCGCACCGCTGGCCAGGAACTCGTGGGACCGGCGCGACGCGATGCCGGACAGCGAGTCCAGGCCGGGTGTGTCGATCAGCGTGAGCCCGCGCAGCGCCGGCGCAGGCCACCAGACGTCGACGTGGTCGATCTCGTCCGCGGGCGCACCGCGCAGGTCGATCTCGAGGCCGGTCCGGCCAGCCATCGCTGCGCTCTCCCACGGGCGGCCCGAGCGCGGGTGCACCTGGACGCTGGGCGAGTCGCCGTACCGGTACCAGGTGACGGTCCGGGTGCACTCGGTCGCGTCGGACGCGGCGATGCGCGCCCCCGCGAGCGCGTTGAGCAGTGTCGACTTGCCGGACTTGATCATGCCCGCGAGGCCCACGGTCAACGGTCGCTCGAAGCGGTCCAGCAGCCCGTGCAGCGTGGCAGCGGCGACCGCGTCCTGCGCGTACGCCTCCAGGGCGACCTGCAGCAGCTCACGGGTGGGGCGCGCCGTCGGGCGCAGCGCCCCGTCCGGGTCGCCGGGCCCGCGCTGCCGCCGGCGACGTCCCGCGGCCGGGAGGCGGGTGTCGTCGCCGGTCATGCCGGCACCGCCTTGAGCGCGGGCAGCCCGTACCGCTCCGCGTCGGCGCGGAGCTGTTCGAGCTCGGCGACGCGCTCCCGCAGCCCGCCGAGCGTGACGGCGCGGTCGCCGCCGACCGTCCGGGTCGCCTCTCGGGTGGACCGGATCGACTCGTCCAGGGAGCGCACGAGCTCGTCGGCGCGGGTGGTGAAGTGGTCGCGCAGCACCCGCTGGAGCCGCCGCAGCCGGTCCTTGGAGTCCTTGTTCACCTGGAACACGACCTCGTCGAGGTGCCGCTTGACCGCCGCCTTGGCCTCCGCCTGGCGTCGGCGGACGCGGTTCGCCTTGTCCTCGCGGTAGGCGCGCCCGCCGAGGATGACGCCGACGCCGACCGAGATGGGGTTGACGATCGACATGCCGAGCGCGATCGCGGTGACCATGCCGAACATGAGCACGCCGCCGTAGGAGCCGCGCAACGCGATGAGCGTCTTCTGCATGCGCGACACGGGCTCGACGCGGACGCGCTCGAGMCGGGCGACCAGGTCGAGCGCCTCGCCGTCGTCGCCCTGCACGAGCTCCGGGAGCGCGACGTCGGTGGCGTCGAACTGGCCCGCGACCTGCGCGGCGAGCCACTGCGCGCGCTCATGGGCCCAGACGAAGTTCGCCGCGACCGTGGCCCGGATGCGCTGCGAGAGCCACTCGTCGAACTCGTCCCACACGGCGCCCGGGTCGCCGCCGTCGATCGCCTCCTCGGCCTCGCGGCTGATCCGGCGCAACCGGTCGCGCAGGTCGTACTCGATGTCCGCGGTCAGGTCGGTCGTGCCGTCCTGGAGCAGCTGCTGCCAGCGCGCGCTGCGACGACGCAGGTCGCCCGCGTTCTGCCGGCCGGTCTGCAGGCCGGCGATGATGCTCTCCCCGCTGGCCGGGTCCTCCAGCGCCGAGAGCTGGGCGCGGCTGGCCATGAGCAGGTGGTCCGTGACGGTCACGACGTCGTGCGCGACGGAGCGACGGGCCAGCACGCCCGCGTTGTCGACGACCTCGTCACGCAGGTAGCGGACGAGCTCCGGAAAGCCCGACTCGTCGTGCAGGTCCCGGTCCTGGCGCCGCGCGGCGAGCAGCCGGAGCGTGGAGGAGACCGGGATCAGCGGCGCCCGCACGCCCGCGTGCTGCAGGTGGCGGCGGTCAAGATCGGCGACGGCGCGCCAGTGCGGGTACAGGTCCGTCTTGGTGAGCACGCACGCAACGTTCGGGCACACCTTGAGCGCCTGCTGGAGGAACTCGACCTCCGGGGCCGAGTACTCCTGGCCCGCGTCGGAGACGAGCAGGACCGCGTCCGCCGAGGGGAGGGCGGCCATCGTCGCGGCGCCGTCCGCCGAGCCGATCCCGCCCACCCCGGGGGTGTCGACGAGCACGAGGCCACCGGCCAGCACGTGCCGCGGCAGGCCCACCTCGGAGCAGTCGACCGTCGAGCCGTCCGGGGCCCGCCGCTCCGCGACGCACCGCGCGTGCGAGTCGATCGGCACCGTGGTCCGGCGCAGGCGTGCCGGGTCCAGATCCGGCGTGCCGTCGGCGTCGGCGGGGATGCCGAGCAGCACGGCCGTCGGGGCGGCGGACCAACCCACGACCGTGGTGACCGAGGTCGCCACGTCGTCGTCCACCGGGCACACCGGCGCGTTCACCAGGGCGTTGACCAGCTGGCTCTTGCCCTGCTTGAGCTCCCCGACGACGAGCACCCGCACGTGCGGGTCCTGCAGGCGCCGGCGCGCCTGGCGCAGGCGGCCGAGCAGGTCGACGCGGTCGGCGTCGGTCGACAACGCCTCGGCGCGGTCGAGCAGATCCATCAGTGGCAGCACAGCAGCTCCTCGGGTTCGCCGGCGCGGTGGTGCACGGGCGCGAGATCGACCGGTCCGGGGCCAGGGCGCCCCGGACCGGTCGGGCCCTCACTGGTCAGACGTCGACATCGACGAAGTCGTCGTCGGACGCGTCCGTGTACGAGCTGTCGTCGTCGATGAAGTCGTCGTCCGAGTTGTCCGTCGACGAGTCGTTGCCGGAGTTGTCGACGTCGAATCCGTCGTCGTCGGAGTTGTCGCTGTGGTCGTCGACCGAGTTGTCCGAGTTATCGGAGTTGTCGGTGGCCGAGTTGTCGTTCGTCGAGCTGTCGTTGCCCGAGTTGTCGACGTCGAACCCGTCGTCGTCCGAGTTGTCGGAGTTGTCCGAGTTGTTGGAGTTATCAGAGTTGTCCGAGTTATCGGAGTTATCGGAGTTGTCAGTCGTCGAGCTGTCGTTGCCGGAGTTGTCGACGTCGAGGCCGTCGTCATCGGAGTTGTCCGAGTTGTCCGAGTTGTCGGTCGAGTTGTCGTTGCCGGAGTTGTCGATGTCGAACCCGTCGTCATCGGAGTTGTCGGAGTTGTCAGAGTTGTCGGAGTGGTCGTCCGTCGAGCTGTCGTTGTGCGAGTTGTCGTTGTCGACGCCGTCGTCGTCGGAGTTGTCGGACCGGTCGGAGTTGTCGGAGTTGTCGTTGTAGGAGTCGCTCGGGTTGTACGAGTCGCTCGTGTTGCCCTGGTTGGAGTTGTTGGTGTTGCCGACCGTGTTGTCGTCGCCCGTGATGTTGCCGTCGCCGATGACGGCGGTGCCCGACAGGTCGCGACCGGCTGCCACGCCGCCGCCCGACGCGGTCACGGTGTCGAGGTCGAACATCTGGTCCACGTCGCCGTCGGCCCAGATGTTCTGGTTCACCGACGAGTCGACGATCGTGTCGCGGTCGTCGATGGTCGACGTGTTGTACGTGTAGGTCTGGAACACCTGCTGGAGCTGTGGGATGACCGCGCTCACGCCGACGCTGCTGCTGCCCGCGGCGAACGAGGCTGCCTCGGCACCGCCCCCGGACGAGCCGCCGCCGCCGGCCGAGCCGCCCCCGCCCGAGGACGACTGGGCCGCGCTGAGCGAGTTCCCGCCGGTGGAGTAGGCGCGGTCGAAGCTCGACGGCGAGGCGTCCATGAGCACGGGCATGATGTCGTCGATGTCCACGGACGTGATGTCGCCGAGGCCGTGGTCCTCGAGCGTGCCCTGCGGATCCCTGGCGAAGGCCTCGGCGGTCTCCGGGTCGCGCAGCAGGTTGAGGATGAAGTCGAGCAGTGTGCTCGCAACGCTGGACATGGTCTTCCCTTCGTTGGGCTGGTAACGCGGTGCGGTGATCCCGACGCTAGGGAGACCGGTCCGGGGGCCCATCGGGGGTGACCCCCCTCCTCCGGTCGGCGCGTTGGGGGGTGCCGGTGGCGCGCGCGCTGCCGGTCCGCTGGGGAGTGGGTGAAATCGGCACGGGGTGTGCGCGCCCGTCAGACCCGCTCGTCGCCCGAATCGACGCGATGACCTGCGGTGATGCGCGAGGGGAGCGCCATTGGCGAGGGCGCCCCAATTGGGGCGAAATCGGGACAGAGGGTGCGCGCGCCCGGCGGGGGAGAGCATCATGCCCTGGGGGTGAGGCCAGGCATTGTCGTCGGGCCCGTCTCGACAGAACACGATCGTGAGACTCCGAGCCGGGGGCGCTGGAGGAGCGGGAGCCCGACGACTCGCCGGGCGGGACCCGCGATCGCTGTGGTCGCCGGCACCGAGCGTTGCCGTCAGCGTGCCGCTCGCAGCGGTGCGGTAGGGGATGAGCACATGAACGCGGACGACGTGGGGGCGCGTGGGGTCGTCCAGGTCGAGCGACTGCTCCGGAGCGTGGGGGCCGATCCGAGGGCGCCTCGCCTGGTCGCCGTCACGGGTCCCGGAGGCAGCGGGAAGACGCTGACGCTCGCGTCCCTGCGGTCCCTGTATGCGACCGCTCGGGACGCGAGTCCCGACCGCGCGGACCATGCGCCGCTGATCGTCGACGACGTCCATGCCCTCGGCGACGACGTGGTGCGGCGCATCGTCGAGGCGGCGCACCGACCCGGGGCGCAGGTCGCCGTCGCCTTCCGGCCCTGGCCGGTCGAGCGCGGGCTCGGCGAGCTGCGCGAGCTGTTCGACGACCGCGGCACGACAGTCCGCCTCGACCCGCTCGACCGCACCCAGGTCGCGGCGCGCGCTCGTCACCGCCTCGGCCGTGAGCTGGACGAGGCCGCGATCGACGCGCTCACGGTGTCGACGGGCGGCGTGCTGTGCCTCCTCGACGCGATGCTCGACGGGGCCGGCGGCACCGGTCCGCAGCCGTGGGACCGGTCGGGCGCCCTCGCGGCGTGGGACCCCGTCCGGCGGCTCGCGAACGTCGACGACTCCTGGCTCCCGGTGCTGCGGGACGCCGTGCTCGCGCTGAGCCTCGGCGCACCGCCCGACCCGGGCGCGCTCACCACGGTGCTCGAGCGCAGCCCGACCGAGCTGGTCGAGGTGCTCGAGCACCTGCAGGTCAGCGGGCTGCTGCGGCCGGACGGCTCGGTGGTGCCCGCCGTGCGGGACGCGGTGCTGGTCACCACGACTCCAGAGCGCCGGACGTTCGTCCTCGACGGTGTGCTCGGAGCGCTCGAGGACCGCGGCGACGCCCCCCTCGAGATCGTCGGGCGGACCGCGGCCGTGCACGTCCACGACGCCGCGCTCGCGGCGGTGCGCACGCGGGCCGCGCGCGAGCTCGTCKACACGGACCCGGCGCGCGCGGCGCGGCTCTTCGCCGAGGCGGTCAGCGCGGGCGGGGAGGCCGACGCCCTCGTCGTGGACCGCGCTCKGGCGGCAGCGCTCGCCGGCGACATGCAGACGGCCACCCGGCTCGCCGACGAGGCGCTCGGGCACGCGACGGGCGCCCGCGCGGCCGACGCCGCCCAGGTGCTCGGCGCCGCGCTCGCGTACGAGGGTCTGGCCAGCCACGCCGCCGCGGTCTACCGGCCGCTCGCGGATGCCGGCGACGTGGCGTCGGCGCAGCTGTGGTCGCTCGTGGCGCTCCAGACGGGGCGGGCCGACGGTCAGCTCTCCGGCTGGCCCGTGGGGGAGCATCCGCCGAGCCTGCTGGACGGCGCGCGCGAGGCCATGGTGCGTGGCGTGCAGCAGTCGCTCGAGGGCGACGGCACCGCCGCGCTGTCGACGCTGCTCGAGGCGGCGGCCGTCCTGCGGACCCGGTGCCGCGGCGCGCTGCTGCCCGACACCCCCGCGGCGCTCGGCGCGCTCGTCGCCCTGCACTGCGGCGCGAGCTCCCACGCGACGACGGCGCTGCGCGAGGCGATCACGTCCGGGCTGGGCGGCCCCGTGGCGCAACCGCGACACCGTCTGCTGCTCGCGTGGACGGCGATGCTCGCCGGACGCCTCGAGGAGGCGAGCGAGGAGCTGGCCCTCGCGGAGCGTGCCTGCGCGGGCCGGTGGGGCGCGCGCGACGACCTGGTCGCGCGCGCGATCGCCCTCGGCGTCGCTCGCCGGTCCAACGACCTGGCGGCCCTGGTCAACGCCTGGCCGCCGGCGGTCGACTCCCTCGTGCGTCGACCGGCGGACCTGTTCGGGTTGCTCCCGCTCGGCGAGATCGCGGTCGCCGCGGCACGCCTGGACGAGGCGTCCCGCGTGGCGTCGCACCTGGAGCAGGCCGCGACCCTGCTCGACGGGCTGGGTCAGCCCGTGCTCTGGTCGGCGCCCCACCACTGGTACGGGATCCAGGTCGCGATCGTCGCCGAGCGCCCGGACTGGATCGCCCGGCACGCCCGGCCGCTCGCCGAGGCCGCCCGGGACAGCCACTACGCCCGGGTCCTCGCGGATGCCGCCCGGGTCTGGCTGCAGGTGCTCGGTGCGCGCGTGGACCCCGTCGCCGTCGAGCGGGCCGCCCGGCGGCTGGCCGGCGTGGGGATGGCGTGGGACGGCGCGCGGCTGGTCGGGCACGCGGCGGCGCGCACGACCGACCGGGCCTCCATGGTCGGGCTGCTGCAGCTCGCGCGGGCGCTGCGGCCC